>CAYYVH010000021.1:0-23769 GCA_964475075.1 uncultured Anaerolineales bacterium
GGCCAATAGTGTCCCACGGTGTCGCCGCGACGGCGCGGCCGTACCGCCCCCTCCGCGCCGCTCCGCGCTTCCGCGCTCGCCCCCCCCTGGCGGATGCCGCCCGCCTTGCCCCGCCCGCCGATCAGCACGGCGGCCTTCAGCATCAGCGGGTAGGAGACTTCCAGTTGGGCAAACCCCTCTGGCGAGCGGACCACGCCGTATTGGCGTGGCACCGGGATCCCGTGCGAGGCGAACAGGCGCTTCGTCTCATGTTCGTACAGCCGCATCTACTTCATCCCCCGGCGCGATTTCTCTGTCTCGAAGTCGATGAAGTCGCAATGGTGGATGACCACCGCTTCAGGAAGGCGCACCATCCCCTCCCCCTCCTTGGAGTGGACGGCGATAATATGCACCACCGCATCCGGCAGCCCGAGCTCCATCGCCAGGCCGGCGCCCGAGACGGGGTGGCGCACCATTCGCCCGAAGCGGCTCGTAACCACCCTCCCGTCCTTGCGCTCGTATTCGAGCAGCTTGCCAATGTCGTGACAGAGCGCGCCGGCGGCGACGAGATCGCGGTCGAGGTCTCCCCGGGCGTCGGCAACGGCAATCGCCATGCGGGTCACCGAGCGGGTGTGCTCGATGAAGTTGGTGTCGAGGTCGGGAATGAGCAGGGAAAAGGGAATCCCATCAAGGGACTCCCAACCGCTCCGCTCCATCGCCCTGGCGTAGGCCGTGACCACCTGCTCCCGTAGCCCCTCATCGGCGATCTCCTCGAGCTCTGGAAAGACGCTCCTGACGTATTCCTCGTACTTGGTCACCTCGGTCATACCTCCTCGGGGGCCGTGCTCCGTGACTTCGCATACTCGAACAGGTTCCCCACCTGATAGATGTCCATTTGCACCTGGGAGACGGTACCCAGTCGGCCGATTATCTCACCTCCGGCTGCGATCACACCCTCGATCATGTCCACGGCCACCCGATCGAGATGCCTGATGCGCTTGCGGTCGAGCTCCTCCCACACCAGGAGGGGGAAGCCGGCGTTGATGGCGTTCCGGCGGTAGATCGCACCGTACGAGCGACAGACCAGGCAGCTGATCCCCAGGCTCCGGAAGCAGTCGACAGCCTGCTGGCGGGAGGAGCCCGCCCCGAAGTTCCGGCCAGCAAGGACGATGTCCCCCAGCTGCGCCTCGGCCGCGAAGTGCTCCCAACCCGTGAGGTTCCCCAGGGCATGTTGCCCCATCTCGGGCAGCTCGGTGATCGCGAGGTGGGCGTTGTGGAAGATCATGTCCGTGTCGATGTCCTCGACCAGCGCTCCCTCGGTGTCAGTGAGCAGCCAGGCGCGCCCCTCGAATCTGGTCTTCACCATCAGGCCACCTCCCCGATGTCGGCGACGGTGGCGATTCGGCCCAGGACCGCGCTCGCGGCAGCGGTCTCGGGGCTGGCTAGGTAGGTGTCCCCAGCGCCCTGCTTGCCCCTAAAGTTGCGGTTCGAGGTCGACACCTGGACCTCTCCTTCGCCCGTCATCCCCACCTGGCCCTGGGCACACCCCGCGCAGCCGGGCGAGATGATGTTGCATCCGGAGGTGAAGAGGTCGGCCAGGATGCCGGTCTCCAGCAGACGGGCGTAGACGACACGCGTCGCCGGGGCGATCCGTGCCTGCACGCGAGCGTGGACCGACCTTCCCTCCAGCATCCTGGCTGCGGCCGCAATGTCCTCGAAGGTCCCGTTCGTGCAGGAGCCGATGAAGACGCTGTCGACGGGGATCTCAGGAAGGCTCATTACGGGAATGACGTCGTCGGGCCGGTGCGGGCGAGCCACCACGGGCGTGAGGTCGGACAGGTCGAACTCCAACTCCGCGCAGTACACCGCGTCCGGGTCGGCGCACACACCCTCGAGCGACCGATCCCCGGTCCGCTCCCGGCAGTAGTCGAGCACCTCGCCGCTGGGAGGGATCAAGGCCGTGATGGCGCCCATCTCGGTGGCCATGCTGGCAAGGGTGATCCGGCCGGCGAGGTCGAGAGCCTCGACGCCTGGGCCGTAGAGCTCTACGCTCCGGCGGAGGGCCCCGCTCGCGCGCAGCTGCCCCACGAGGTGGAGGGCCAGGTCCTTGGGTGTGGTGCCCGGGGGCAACTCACCGGCAAGGGTGACGCGCATGGTCTCGGGCACGTCGAACCAGGTGCGACCCTCGCGGAAGGCGAAAGCGATGTCCTGGTCGCCCATGCCCTGCCCAAAGGCGCCGACCGCGCCTAGGATGTTCAGATGACTGTCCGTGCCGACGATGACCGTGCCAGGGACGGCAAGCCCTTCCTCGATCATCACGTGGCTGCCGATGCCCCGGTCGGTGTCGTATACCCTGATTCCCTGGGTCCGCGCGAACTGGCGGCAACGGTGCTGGTTGTTGGCGTAGGCGATCGTGTTGGCCGGCACGACGCAGTCGAACGTGAAGAACGTCCGCGCCGGATCAGCGACGGATTCTCCGGGATAGTGCCACTCGAAGTTCTTGACGACGTTCGCGCCACCAAAATCGCGCGCGCTGCGCACGTCGAGGTCGACCCATATCGTCCGACCAGCACGAGCCTCCTCGGCCGAATGGGCGTCCAGAATCTTCTCGATCGCAGTCTGACCCATAACAGAACCCGCGTTTGCCGCTGCGGGAGGGAATTAGGCAGGACGGATGAATGGCACCGGGCGCAGTCTATCACGACGGCGCGAGGTGGGTCAAAGAATGGTGGTCGAGACGCGTCGTCATGCGTGCGCGCAGTGCGCGCGCAGTAGGGGCGGTTCGCGATCCGCACCTTCGTACGAACGATCGGTCGGCCTGTTGACGCGCCGCTGGTCCCCTTGTATAGTGCCCCCGGCCGGCAACAACACCAACCCGATCGAGCTTCTTGTCCATTACCGCAGTCCAGGCGCCTCCGGTCGCCCCACGGCACGAGCCTTACGGGTGCCGGCGCACTGTCCCGGAAGGCACTTTGAGTCACTGCCAAGGAGGTGCACGTGAACCCACGGATTCCGGTCCTGGCAGTTGCCTTGGTGGCGTTTGGAGCGCTGGCGGTACTTGTGCTTCCATCGGCAGCGACGAGTGTATCGGGAACGCCCAGCGGGAAGAAGTTGGCATTCTCCCATCACTCTGCAGCGGCGGCAAGTTCCAGCGCCGCGGCGCCGCTCTCGCAAAACGTACGCCTGGTGGGCCGCACCGGTGGCTCCACGTACGCGGTGGATCCATACGGAGACCTGGCCTACATCGGCGTGGGTGCGGAGTTCACGATCATCGAGCCGTCCAACCCGCCGGCGAAGATCTCCGGGTGGCCACTGTTAGACATCATCCGGGACATCCTGGATCCCGTTGGGCCGAGGGAGGGCGGCTCGGCGCCGCTGCCCGGTGGCGCGGCAGCAGAGAGGGTGTACGTACGGGGTACGTACGCTTATGTGGCGAGCGGCGTGAGCGGGATGGATGTGCTCAACGTGCGGAACCCGCTGAGTCCCGAATGGCTGGACCGGATAGCCATATCCGGCGGAGCCTGGGCCGTTGCCGGCGGTGAGACGGGGGACTACGTGTATGTCGCGGGGGGGAACGGGCGGAGTCATCGTGGTGGACGTCAGTGAGCCGGGGCAGCCGGCGGTCGCGAGTACGCTGCGTTTACCCGGTTCGGCGACGGGCGTAGACGTGGACGGGGACTACGTGTACGTTGCCGCCGACGGCGCAGGCCTACGGGTGATAGATGTGTCAGATCCGTCGCGCCCGTTCGAGGTTGGTTTCTACAACACGCCCGGCGCAGCTGTGGATGTGGCAGTCGATGGGGACCACGTGTACGTGGCCGACTGGCACGGCGGCTTGTTCATCTTGCAGTTCACGGCACCACCCACCCCGACTATCACGCCCACCCCGACGGTCACTCCGACACCGACGGCGACGCAGACAGTGGCGACCACGTCGACGAGGGCCGCGACGGCCACTCCGACAGCGAGCAGCAGCCCGTGGCGCAGCTACACCAACGGGAACCGCGTGTGGGGCCTGGCCGCGGAGGGCGACTTCGTGTGGGCGGCCACGGAAGGTGGCGTGGTGCGATGGAACCGCAAAGATGGCAGCTACGTCAAGTACACCACCCTCGACGGACTAGCGGACAACGGTGTCAAGGCCGTCGCCGTAGACAGCAACGGGAACAAACCGAGTCGCCGACGGGCTGGTGGACGACTTCGTCGTTGCCATCGCGTTCGACGCGGCGGAGCGCAAGTGGTTCGCCACACTGAACGGTGTGAGCGCGTTCGACGGCGCGGCCTGGACCACCTACACCACCGACGATCGCCTGGCCGACAACGACGTCAAGGCCATAGCCATTGACGGGGCGGGGCACAAATGGTTCGGTACGTTCCGCGGCGTGAGCGAATACGATGGCCGGGCCTGGACCACCTACACCGAGACTGATGGGCTGGTGTCCTGGAGTATCACCTCCATCACGATCGACGGGGCAGGGCACATGTGGTTCGGCACCTTCCGCGGCGTGAGCGAATTCGACGGCAGCCGCTGGATCAGCTACGTCGCCGCGGACGGCTTGGCGAGCAACCGGGTACAAGCCATCGCGGTGGATGGGGCAGGGCGGATGTGGTTCGGCACTGCCGCCGGTGTGAGCGAGTTCGCCCCCCCCGAAGCGACTCCAGCTCCCACCTTCACCTCCACACCCGCACCTACCGCTTCGTACACGCCCGGGCCGCCAACCCCGAGCCGGATCTTCTTGCCGGCCATCGCGAATGCCGGCTGACAGGCCAACCAGATCAAGCGTCGGTTGAGTCCGGCTTGTCAGGCATTCCGTTCTCTGCGCATTGCACGGCGTTCCGAAGCAGCATCGCGACTGTAGTCGGACCGACCCCTCCCAGTCGGGGGGTGATCCAGGACGCGACATCAGCGACGGACTCGTCGACGTCTGGTACCAGGCGCTTTCCTTCCCAGGTGATCCCGCCGCTGACGACAACCGCGCCTGGTCTTACCATATCCGCCGTCACGATGCTGGGCACTCCGGCTGCGGCAATTACGATGTCAGCACGCCTGGTGTACCGACCGATGTCCTGCACCCCGGTGTGGACTACGGTCACAGCGGCGTTCGCTCCGCGACGTTTCATGGACAACAGCAGAGCGAGTGGACGACCGAGTGTCGGGCCACGTCCCACAACAACAACTTCCTTGCCCTCGGTAGGGATGTCGTAGTGAAGCAGCATGGCGTGTATTCCGGCAGGTGTTGCTGGAACTGGACCAGGATCCTGCAACACGAGCCGACCCAGATTCGACGGATGGAGGCCGTCGGCGTCCTTTTCCGGCACCATGGCATTGGCGGCCTCACCGTAGTCAAAGCCCCTTGGTACGGGATACTGGATCAGAAAGGCACTCACGGCCGGATTAGCATTGAAGGCTGCAACCGCTGCCATAAGGTCCGCCTGTGTGCCGCCGTCGGGGATATGTTTGTCGAACGAAGTGAACCCATAGCGCTGGCATGTCTCATGTTTCTTGCGAACGTAGCCCGCACTGGCAGCGTCCTCGCCAACCAGAATGGTGCCCAGCCCGGGAACAACACCGCGTTCCTTGAGGGTCCTCACACGGCCGGCTACGTCTCCGAGAACTGCTTCGGCGACCGGTGTGCCCTCCAGAAGGTCTGCCGCCATAACATCTCCTTGCCCGAAAACGAAAACGTGGGACGCTTCCACATGGCCCTAACCGCCCGCCGACTCGACCGCCGTTCGTCAGGCAGCGGGGCCGATGTCGCGGTAAGCGCGGAAGCGCTCCTGATGATATCGCCGCCCACGCCCCCTGTCCACCACACGCCAGAAACACGCATCCGACACACGCGGTAGCAGCGACCTGCTGGCCCGACACGAGTCGTTGTGTTAGACTGCTCGGGCGGCGGGCAACCCCATCCCCAAGCCGCGGTTCCTGTCCTCCAAACCGAGGAGCGCGTTGCCGTGAAGGAAATGAACGAGCCCTTCCTGCAGTTCATCGAGCGGGAGCTGGGAGAAGACCATGTGGTCATGGCGTGCGGCCTCCCCGCAACAAATAAGACCGAGACCATGGAGGCAGTGGCCCGGATCAAGGGCTACCAGATCCTGCGGACGGACATCATTCGCCGTGAGGTCCTGAGTGGCGAGGACATCTTCGACGAGAAGGTGGCCGCCAGCATGGACAAGCGCAGGCTGGTCTACGACGAGATGTTCCGGCGGGCGAACGAGATGGCCGCCGCCGGTGAGGGCGTGATTCTCGACGCCACGTTCGTGACGCAGTCGCTGCGGCGCCGGGCGGCAGAGGTAGCACACGCCAACGGTCGGACACTCGTGATCCAACAGACGTCCTGCCCGGCGGAGTACTCGCTGGACAAGATCTCCAAACGAACGCGGGAGAACTACGAGTCGAACGCCCTGACCCCGCAGGCATACTACAACAACGTCACCAAGTTCGAGCCGGTCGACCTGGACGACCTGGTCCGGACCTATCCCGGGCTCAGGGTGCGCCACCTCGTGGTGAACACGGCCAGCGACGCCGAGGAGGACTGGATGGTGATCGGGGAAGACACTGGTACTCCGCGGCAAAGGTGATTGGCCGGTTATACGTGTTGCCACAGCTCGTCGCTTTGGCGGACCATGGGCGCAGCATGCTGCGCCCCTACAGGCTCTCCGCCGTCGCATGGCGCGGTGGGCGGACGAGTGTGAAATCGCGCCCGGATGTACTAGGGAGCAACCCCGTCCGGGGCACGGCGACTGACGCTCTCGGCGGGCGGTGACGGCGGTGCAGCCACGGGCACCGCCGGCTTCGGCGTCGGCGTCGCTTGCGGCGTTGCCGTCGGGCAAGTGCGGCACCTCAGCGACAGCCAGGAGAACGGCAGGTAGATCTCGCACCAGCGGTCGGGGCCGCAAACGGTCTGGGGCCGCGTCTGCCGCGTGGGTGTCGGCTCGTGTGTGGGCGTCGGCTCGAACGTGGGCGATGCGACGGCAGTCGGTGTCGCGCGCGGCGTGGGTGTGGGCGGAGCGTCCCGCAGGTACAGGCTCACGCCGCGGTCAAGCGTGCCGACCCACATGTCACTCCCGTCGGGCTCGAGCACTGTGATCTCGTGCGACGCCAGCCCCGAGTTACGCGGGGTGTAGGCGAACCACTCAGTGCCGTCGAAGACCTTGACGCCTGCTTCGGGCGGCGTCGCGCCCTTGCGGCTGCGGTTGACGCCGGCCCACAGGTTGTTGCGCTCGTCCAACGCCAACGCGGCAACCTCGCCTTCTTCGGCCCAGACCCGGTTCTGCCAGCCGTCGTCCGTGCAATCGAGCGGGCACCAGTTCACGACGGCGTCCACGCCGATGCCGCTGTTCCAGTGCATCGTCTTCGGGTCGCCGTCGAACCCACCGGTCCAGACCAAGCCGCGGTCACGGTCGACCACGATCGCGTTCAACTCGCCCTGGGGCCCGAAGGCACGTAAGGTAGCCGACGGCTTGGTCCACGCCTGCCACATCCCACCGTCGAACTTCGACACCCCGCCACCGGTGCGCGAGGGCGAACACGTGTTGCCGCCGAACGGGCTGTTGATCACGCACACGGTCGCCGCATGATGAGCAGCCCAGACGTCGCCGGTCTCGGGGTCCAGCGCCAGGTCCGAGACGCCGTTGCCGCCGAGCCTGGCGCCCAGCGCCACCTTGTCATAGCGCGTCCAGTTGCCCGTTTCCGGGTCATACACCCCGATTCCGTCACCCTCCGACTGGCGGGCACTGCCGGTGCCAACCCAGACGCGGCCATTCGGGTCGACCAGGACCGACTGCACCTCCTGGTCCGGAATGGCGTTGGCGTCCCGCCCGAGCTCGTCCTGCCACAGGACCGTCCAGTGCGTGCCGTCCCACATCGCCAACCCGCCGTCCAGCCAGCACTCGGCCTTCGTAGCCCGATCCCGCGGGCACTGCTCGCCCAGCCACACCGTTTCGCGACCACCGATCCAGACCCGCCCGGCCTGGTCGATCGCGATCTGGGTAGAGGCGTCGCTGGCCGGCCCCCGATCGACGGCGAATACCTGCGTGCCAGCCCTGATCTCTCGTGTTTGCTTAGGTGACACGTCGATGAACGGGCCCAAGCTGCCCCGCTGGGCCACGTAGCCGGTGACGCGATACAGTACCGGGTCGTCGCCGATACGGGCGTACCGCGGAGTGCCAGGGAACGCCGCGTCGAAGGCCTCGCGGTTGGCGATGTCCACCGGGATGCGCTCCCGGCCACGCTCCTTCGCCGGCAGGTCCTGGGTCACCGCGCCCACCGCGTCGCCGGGACCGAACATGCGCCACGACCGCCACGACTCTTCGTCGAAACGGGCCACGCCGCGGTTGCGGAAGGAGAACCATACGTCGTTGCCGATCGGGCTGCGCGTGATGCCGGTAATCTGGTTGCTCGGCAGCCCGGTGTCGGCGGTGCGCAGAGCCGTCCAGGTACCGGTGCCCTCGACATACCGCCTCAGCCCATAGCCATCGCCGCGCGCCTCATCTCTAGTACCGAAGTACCGCGTGCCTGGCTCCCGAACGGCAAGAGCGCTGACCAGGGCGCCGGTCTTGCCGGGCTGGCCGTCCAGATCGATGAACTCCCAGACGTCGTCGCTCTGCCAGGGTGTGCGGGAGGCCGACGAGTCAGTGAAGGTCTCGTTGTGGGTCAGGATGCCGACGCCCTCACCCAGGTATCTTCCGTTGCCGTGCCCCACCCAGACCCGCCCCCGGTCGTCGACATCCACCGACCAGACGAAGTTGCCCCTGAGTCCCGGGTTGTTCGCGCGGCGCGAGCGCGTGTAGAAGGCCTGGCCGGTGTCGCAACCCACGGCTTGGAGGCCGTTGCGCATGACGAGCAGGCCCTTGCCCGCCGTGGCCACCCACATCCGGCCGTTCACGTCCCGCGCCAGGTCGGTGACGTGGTTCGAATAGCAGCCGGCGCGCGATTCCGCCGCCCGCCAGTACTTCCAGCGGTCGCCCTCACGGGCCACCAGACCACCCCCCGACAGCACCCAGAAACCGCGCGGCTCGCCCGGCCGCTCACCGCCGAAATCGTTCGTGTCCCACACGTAGTACGGGCGTGCCCCGACCCAGAGAATGCCGTCGGTGCCGTACTCGATCCTGGTGACGTTCTCCGACACGAGGTGCTTGTACTTCTCGGCACCCGGTGTGCCGCCGCTCGGTGGACCGTCCAGGATCTCCGCGTGGAACTCGTGCGCGCTGTCCCATTCAGCAACGGTGGGATCGTACATCCCCAGACCGCCCTTGCGGAACGTGCCCGGTTGGCCCGACTTGGGATCGATCGCCAGTGGGTCCCACTCTTGGGCGAAGCCGACCCACAACTTGTTCTCGGGAGTCGGCTCGATCGCCGTCACGACGTCGGCCGGCATACCCGGTGAGTTGGCCGTCGTCAGGGTCACGAAGCGCTCGTTCGCGTCATCGAAGCGCGACAGCCCGCGGTCGGTCGCCGCCCACAACGTGCCATCGGGCGTGACGACCACGTCGTTGACCACGTTGGACACGAGGCCGTCCTGGGGTGCGAGGAACTGGGTATAGGCACCCGAATCGAGGTCCCAACGAACCAGGCCACCGCCCACGGTCGCCGACCACAGGATATCACCGTCGCGGACCAGGACATTGATCCGATCGCCATTCGCGAAGGTCCGCCACGCACCGTCCAGCGGTCCGGACGGCACGTCCTGGGCCCGAACCCGCGCCGTCGGCGCGTCCGGCACCAGGGCGCTGCCCGTAGCCGACGCCGCAGTTGCCAGGCCGGCCGCAAGAACAAGCCTCGCCAGCGCATCGGGCGCTCTATGCAGATAGGGAACAGCTGGATTCACGGTTCAAACTCCTCGTCCGTGCTCTGGGTGTGGAAATAACGCACGAGGGAAACGCCATCGCAGTGGCCTCGCCGCACCGTCCCGTTCGGGTCTGAGCTCTGGCGTCGTGCCCGGGCCTACCCGACTTCGGTCCGGGAAAAGGGCGAACGGTGCAGAAAGCCAACGACCGCTGATTAGGACGCATTCGAGCCCCAAATGTTACGGGCGGGCGGGGTGGTCGGGTGATAGAACCCGCTTGCAGTACATGCGCCAATTCGACCCGGAGGATCCAAGAGCGGACTCACGGACCCAAGTCCCAGTATGGGCCAATCACGGTCCGGACGCGCGCCAGCGCGCCACGCCACCGATCGCGCCAAACCAGACGGCCCCGTCCTGCCCGATCTCGATGTCCTGCACGTCGTTGCTCGGCAGCCCATCGGCAGCCGACAGTTGAGTCCATGCACCATCCGGGGAGCGCAACGTGACACCTACGGGCAGCGGGCTGTCGTCCTTGTCGAAGAACGTCGCCTCGGCGGAGGCCGAGAGGCGTACGAGCCGGTGCCCACCGCCGGCGAACCAGACGTTTCCCTCGCCGTCGATGGCGATGTCCGACCACACCAAATTGCTTATTAGCGGATCGCCCGTGCGCAGGACGCTCCATGTGCCATCGGGCGAGCGACGGCCAATCCCACTCCCGAAGCTGGGAAACCACACGTCGCCCGCTGGATCTGCGAGCATGCGCCCGATCCAGCCTCGCGGCAGGTCTACAGTGGGCAAGATGCGTGACCAGGTTCCGCCGGGTGACACTCGCGTCACGCCCGGGAGATGCTCATTCGAGTAGCCGCTCGTGAACCACACGTAGCCGGCACGGTCAGCGGCGATCGAGGTGATGGTGCTGAATAGAGGCCCATCGTCTGCGTTGTACGTGGTCCATGTCCTGTTCGGGGCCAGGCGGGTCACGCTGTCGTCCTTGTACCGGCCCCTGTGCGAGTCGTAATCCGCCGCACGGTGGCCGAACCAAGCGTTGCCGTGGACGTCCGCGGCCACCGCCAGCACCGCGTCACTAGCCAGACCGTCCGCTTGGGTGTAGGTGCTCCACGAGCCATCAGCGCGGCGCACGTGGGCTCCGCCGTCCGACGCGAACCAGACGCTTCGTCGCCGTCCGACCGCCGCTTGCGCTTCACGATTCGACTGCCTGTTCGTCGTTGAGCACCGGGCGTCACAACCAACGCCCAACGGGGAGGACGTGCCTTGTCGGGGGTCGAGCGGCCAGCTCACGAACCAGCGGCGATGCGCCTGGCCAAGGCGATCTCGAAATCGCACTGGAGGCACCTACATGCCTCCTGCACGGCCTCTTCGCTGGAGAGACCGAGCTCGACCTCGCGGAATCCGTCGTGCCGCTCCGCGAGGGGCAACGTGGGCACCCCGGCCCGTTTGAGATCGGCGAAGCCGCTCTCCCGCTTGCCGTCGTACGACTCGTCAACCGCAGCCACCGTGCGGGCGCACTCGATTTCTCCATCCCCGCCCAACAGCTCGTCGATAGCACTCGCCGCCCGTTTCCCGTCGGCGATCGCGTCGATGATCGAGCCGGGACCCCGCACGACATCACCGCCGGCGAACAGATCCCGCGCTGCTGTCCGCTGCGTCTGCCGGTCGACGACGATCAAACCGCCTTCAACCTCGACACCCGCGTTAGCGTCGAGCATAGAGAGATCGGCCGATTGGCCGATGGCCAGGATGACCTGGTCCGTTTCGACCGTCACGCGACGCTCGCCGAAGGTCGGGCCGAAGTTGCCGTCCTGGTCGAAGACGGACGTGCACGCCACGAGCTCGATGCCGGTGACGCGGCCGCCCTCGTCGATGATCCGCGTGGGGCCCCAGGAAGGCATCAGCGAGACGCCTTCCTCCAGGGCCGTTTCGACCTCCCACCGGTTGGCAGGCATCTCCTCCCTGCTCTCGAGGCAGGCCAACGTGACCTCCGCGGCCCCGAGTCTCAGCGCCGTGAGAGCCACGTCGACCGCCACGCTGCCACCGCCGATGACCGTCACCCTGTCTCTGAGGGTGACATCCCTGCCCTCGGCCACTTCCGTCAGAAACTCGATCCCCCACGACACGTCATCCAGCTGTGCCCCGTCAAGGTCTATCCTCCTGCCCTCCTGGAGTCCCAGGGCAACGAACACGGCCTCGAAGCCGTCCTCCCTCAGTTGCGCCAGATCGAAGTCCACCCCAAGCCGGCGATCCGTGACCAGCTCGATACCGAGGCTCAGGACGTCATCTATCTCCTGGACCAGCACCGCCTCCGGCAATCTGTAGCTGGGAATGCCGTACCTCAACATTCCCCCTGGTTTGGACCGCGCCTCGAATACGGTGACCTGGTGACCCTTCTTTCTGAGATAGTAGGCCGCCGTCAACCCGGCCGGACCCGCCCCGACCACAGCGACCTTGCGGCCGGTATCCGGCTCCACTGCCGCATCCCTGATGGACGACCCGCCCCGGTTGTCCGCAGCGTATCGTTTCAGGGCACAGATCGAAACGGGCGCATTGACCTCCGCGCGGCGGCACTGGTTCTCGCAAGGGTGGGTGCACACCCGGCCCAGAACACCAGGAAAAGGGACACTCTCGAGGATCAGGTCATGCGCCAGATCGGGCTTTCCCTGCGCGATCAGCCGCACGTATCCCGGGATGTCGATGCCGGCTGGACAGGCCTTCACGCACGGAGGTGGAACGTCAGCGGCAAACTCCGCGGGGCACATTGCGCGCAGCAAACGCACCACGTCGAGCACGGCGATCCCGTTGGGGCAGGCACTCTCGCATCTCCCGCAGGTGGTACAGGCCCATGGATGGGGCGTGGACGCGATGTCGTCGATCAAGCCGAGCTCGATGTGCCGGATGATCCGCCTGATGTTGAACCCGTCTTCACCCGTCAGGGGGCAGGCGGAACTGCAACTCCCGCACTGCTCGCAGGCACTGAACATGCTGACCTCGCCGAGTCTCTCGGCGAGCACACTACAGCCCAAGCTGCTCCACCATCTCTCTCATGGCCCCCGCGAACTTCGGTCCGTCCGCCGCCGAGCACCAGAGGTTCCACAGCCGGTCCGGGTCGTAGCCCTTGTGGGACAACCGCTTCCGGGTCCGATTGACTCTCTTCTCGCAGGCGTAATTCCCCGTTATGTAATGACAGGTGGGGAACTCGCATCCGGCCACCAACACGCCCGCGGCGCCAAGCTCGAAGCCGCGCTCGATGAGCTTGGCGGGCACGCGGGCCGAGCACATCACCCTGATCAGCCTCGCGTTGGGCGGATACTGGAGCCGGCTCACACCCGCCATGTCCACCCCGCCCAGCGCGCACCAGTGGCACACGAAGCCGAGGATCTTCTCTTCGGGCCGCTCCGCCAGCGCCGCTTCAACCTGGGCCAGGAGCTGCTCGTCCGTGTAGTGCACGATCGCGATGCAGTCCTGCGGGCAGTCCGCCGCACACAGGCCGCACCCCTTGCAGAGCGCCTTGATCACCGACGGCTCGTTGTCGTCACTGAGCAGAATGGCGCTGTAGGGGCACTCCTTGGCGCAGATCGTGCAGTTGGTGCAGCCGTCCAGATCGATGTCGGCGACGATGCCGTCGGCTTCTATGTACCCGTTCTTCATTGGAATGGAGGTCCGCATTGCCGCCGCGACGCCCTCCTCGCAGCTCTCCCTGAAGCTCTTGGGAGACTTCGCACACCCGCAGAGGGAGATCCCATCCGAGGGGAAGTCCACCGGACCGAGCTTCACGTGGGCCTCCTGGAAGAAGCCGTCCGAATCGGTCGAGACCTTCAGGAGACCCTTGACCTCTGCCACGCTCTCGTCGCCCTCGAAAGCCGTGGTCAGCACGATCAGGGCGGCCGGCAACCGCAGGTCCGCGCCCAGTAGGAAGTCGTGGACCGTTACCCACAGATCCTCGCCGTCCTTGGTGACCTCGGGATAGCGTTCGTCGGGGAAACGGACGAACTTGACGCCGGCTTCTTTGGCCGCGTCCAGCAGTACGTGCTCCTCCCGCACCATGTTCAGGTCCCGGTAGAGGACGTGTACCCGAGCGTCCGGCTGGAGCTTCTTCAGGGCGAGGGCGTTCTTGACCGCGACGTGACACCCGATGTTGCAGCAGCCCCGCCGCTCGTTCTTCGACTCGACGCAGTTGATGACGACCACGTCGTCCACGTCGGGGACGGCCGCGTCCCTGAGAAGGCGCTCCAGCTGGAGCTGAGTGACGACGCGCGCATCACTGCCGAATTCGTACTGCCCCACCGGCTCGATCTCTCGCATTCCGGTGGCGACGATGACGGTGGAGACGCCACGGATGACGGTCTCCCCGCCGCCGTTGGATCTCAACGTGACCCGGTAGTTCCCGATGTAGCCGTCGACCGCCTCGATCTCGGTGTCGGTGTGGACCTCGATGTGGGGATGAGCTTCGACCAGCTCCGCCCGCTCCCTGACTAGCTCGTCCGCTCGTGCCTCCCGCTCCTCGCGCGCGACGCTGGACACAGCGTTCAGGATGCCACCGAGGCGTTTCTGTCTTTCTACCAGGATGGCACGGAAGCCCTGGTCGGCGACGCTCAAGGCGGCGGTCATGCCAGCCACGCCGCCCCCGATCACGAGGCAATCCGTCTTCACCGGCAGCCTGATCTCCTCGCCTTCTTCGAGCAGAACGGCCTTGGCGACACCCATGCCGACGAGGTCCTTCGCTTTCTCCGTGGCGACCTCGGGACTCGCCTGGTGCACCCACGACACCTGCTCCCGGATGCTCACGAACTCGAGGAGGTAGGGATTCAACCCCGCCTCCTTCACCGTCCGCTTGAACAACGGTTCGTGGGTCCGCGCGGTGCAAGCCGCGACGACCACCCGATTCAGGTCGTGTTCCCTGATGCAGTCCTGCATCTTGGCCAGGTAGTCCACCGAACAAGACCAACTTCCCTCATCGGCGAGGACGACGTGCTCGAGAGCCCGGGCATATGACACAACCGCCGGCACGTCGACGACGCCGGCAATGTTGGAGCCGCAGTCGCAGACGAACACGCCGACTCGGGCTTCCTGGCTCATCGAGCTACTCCCGAGCCGTTGGCGAACAGGACCGCCTTCATGCTCGCCGCACTGGCCTGGACGACGGACTCGGCGATATCAATCGGTCCCGTCGCACCGCCGCACAGGAAGATCCCGTCGACGTTCGTCTCCAGGGGTGCCACCAGCGCGTCCCTCTCCTTGAAGAAACCGAGTTCATCCAGCTCGACGCCCAAGACCTTCGCCAACCTCTCGTTCCCGTCGGCCGGCCTCAGTCCCACCGACAGCACCACGAGCTCCACTTCCTCATCTACGAGCATCCCGGTGCTCATGTCCTCGTGGCGGACCGCCAGGTTCTTCGTCACCGGGTCCTCGACCACGTCATATGGCCGGGCCTTGACGTACCGGGCACCGTTCTCCTTGGCCTTCTCATGGAAGCGCCAGAAGCCCTTACCGTACGCCTTCAGGTCGTTGTAGAAGACAACCG
This sequence comes from uncultured Anaerolineales bacterium, assembly GCA_964475075.1. Lineage (GTDB taxonomy): Bacteria > Chloroflexota > Anaerolineae > Epilineales > Epilineaceae > CAYYVH01. The sequence continues at coordinate 15,301 of CAYYVH010000021.1, forward strand.
TCTCCACCGCGGAATCGTGCTCCTTGGTGATGATCACCTGTTTCGTGGCGATCATGCAGCACACCTTCGAGCAGTACGGCACGCCGTCGGCCAAACCACGGCCCGCACACTGGAGCCAGGCGATCTTCTTGGCGTGCTTGCCGTCGGACGGTCGCACGATATGCCCCGCGGTCGGCCCGCCGGCGTTCATTAGGCGCTCGAACTCCAGGTTAGTGATGACGTTGGCGTGATCCCCGTATCCGTGCAGGCCGACCGGCGGTGTGGCGCTGGCAACGCCCGAGGCGACCACAATGCTCTTCACCTCCAGCTTCCGGTTCTGGCTTCCCTGCCACAGGCGAACCGCGTCCTTGCCTTCCTTTTCGCACGCCTTGACGCACAGGGCGATCGGGCACTCGCGGCACTGGCTGCAGTCGACGAGGCACTCGCCAATGCAGGCCCCGTGCTCACGCATACGTCCGTACCGGCAGTCGGAATCGATTACCACCACATTGGGAACGGCCTGAGGAAAGGGCATGTACACGAGCTTGCGCGTGCCGCCGACATTGCTATCCAACTCGTCGGCCACCGTGACCGGACAGGCCTCCACGCAAGCACCACAGCCGGTGCACTTCTCCTCATCGATGAAGCGGGGCTTCGTGGCAAGCCTGACCTTGAACCCATTGGAGGTCCACTTGACCTTCTTGACCTCGGTGTTGGCCAGGATCTCGATGTTGGGGTGGTTGTCCACCTCGAACATCTGGGGGGCCTCGATGCAGATGGAGCAATCGTTCGTGGGAAACGTCTTGTCCAACCGGGCCATCAAGCCACCGATGCTGGGCGTGTTGTCCACCAAGTAGACCTTCACCCCGTAGTCGGCCGCATTGAGCGCGCAGTTTATCCCGGCGATCCCCGCCCCGACGACCAGAATCGATTCACTCACGGCTTGGCCTCAGACACCACGACCACCTTTATCTAATCACCATGAGAAGAATACGGCGACGAAGGCCCGGAGTCAAGGACATCGCCACCTCCGGCTGCGACGCCATCGCCCGTCAGCCCGGCGCGGGGCATGCCCGGAGCGAAGGCCTCACAAGGAAGCGCCCCACAGCCTCTCAACGCATCATTACCCTTCAAGGGCGCGGCTCGAGGGCTTCGCGGAGGGCATGCCCCGCGCCGGGCTGAACCCCCAGTATCATATCTCCGTGATGATGACGGCCTCGGATTTACAGACGGCTACGCAGGTACCACACCCGAGACAGTCTTGGGGGCGTACCGGTTGGGCCTTGTGGAACATGTCGAACACGTCGACGGGACAGTATCTGGCACACTCCTCGCACCCGTCACACCGGTCCGAGTCCACGTACACCAGGTAGACCTCGAAGATCCTGTTCCGTTTGGGCACCGCGGCAACCCGCTCCGGGGAGCTAGTCCTCGAGCTCTTCCCACTTGTAGTCGATCAGCTCGGTCAGAACGCCGTTCAGCTTCTTCGGATGAACGAACGCGAACTCGCAGTCGCGGAAGGGCCTGACCACCTCGCCACCTGCGTCCGGAATCAACGGGTAGTCCGCCGCCAGTTCGTCCACGGCCTCCCGGGTGTTGTCCACGTTGAAGCTGATGAGCATCACCCCCTCGCCCCGCCGCTCGATGAACTTGGCGACGTCGCCGTCCGGTGTGGTCGATTCCATCAGCTCGAAGCCCACCTCGCCGACCCAATACCGCGCCACGTTGATCTTCTCGGGCTCATCGACGTACGCGTCGTCGGGCCCCGATTTGCCCAGCAGCGGCTCCCAGACCTTCCGCGCCTCGTCCAGATCCCGGACGGCGATGCAGATATGATCCACCTTGTTGACCTTCATCTCCGTCCCCCTCAGAACGTGACCTTCTCTAGCGGTAGGGCGATCGCCTTGGCGGGACAGACGAAGCCGCACTCGTTGCAGTCCTCACACAGGAACTCCGTGACCACGATCCGGTTGTCCTGGACCCTTATCGCCTGATCCGGACAGGCCTCGACGCAGAGAGGTTGAATCACTCCCCCGCACATGGTGCACTTGTCCAGGTCTACCTGAGCAGCCATGCCACACGCTCCTCGATCGCTATTCCTTGTACAGTCGCCTCAAGCACGCGCCCTGGCCCCTCGGTATGGCCTTCAGCGTCTCGATCTTGTAGTCGACATTGAAGAACGCGTTCACGTCCTGGAGCGCGGTCTGGAGGATCCGGTCGCAGCACAGGACGTCCTCCTCCATGTCCACGCCGTGCTCCTTGGCGTAGGTCGGCCACGGGCACCGCTCCCACTTGATCAAGGCCTCGAAAGGCCCCTCGCCCTTCTCCACCTTCACGATCGCCCCTTGGGTAGCCCAGTTCCTCGCGAAGGCCTTGGCCAGGTTCAGCAGCCAGGCCTCCTCGCCCTTCAACCAGTTCAGTCGGGGCAGGAAGGCCATCCCGATCTCCCGGCCAATGATCTCGGCAGCCTTCAGGCTGACATCCAACGGCTCCACATCAGGCCCGGCCACTGCCAGCGCGGCCTTCCGCCACCTCATGTAGGTCCGGCCGATCTCGCTCTGGGAGGCGTGCAAGCTGCGCCACAACCCGCTGATCTCTTTCTCCGCGTCAAATGCCATTGCTGACCTCCCGGCTACTACACGATTCCGCAATCCCCGCACTACGCCCAGGCTCCCCCAAGGCCGGATGGACCAGGCTGATAGCTGATAGCGGATAGCCGATAGCCCACGGCAGAACAGCCCTACGACTTCTGAAAGGAAGCATCAGATCCGCAGACCGATGCGGTAGCCGTCATGCACCGCGCTGGATAGGTTACGGGGTACAAGAGCATCTCCGACAACGAAGAGCTCGATTCCCTCGCCCAGCACCGCGCTCTTCAGGCTCTCGTTCGGCTCCCGCTCGCCAATGACCACGGTGTCGCACGCCACCGGGAACCGGTACCCATCGTAGGTCCCGACGATGATCCCGCCCGCGTGGGCTCCTTCGATGTCGCAGTCGTTGTATGCTCTGACACGGTTCTGCCTGAGGTAGATCATGTAGCGCCACTTGAAGGACGGATTGACGTCGAACCCCGCCGTCTTCTCCCGACCCACGATCGTCACCTTCTTGCCCTGCTTGGCCAGGAACAAGGCTACGCCGATGCCCGGCTTCCGGTTCCCCCACACGACCACCCGGTCACCCACCTCGACCTTCCCGCCAAGCACGTCCAGCACGTTCACTACGTTCGTGACGCCTGGATCGGCACCCTCGAGAGTGGAGAACATGGGGCCGGTTGCCAGGACCACGCTGTCCGGCATCTCGTCCTCGATCAACTCCGCCGTCACCTCCGTGCCCAGGTGGAACTCGACGCCGTGCTTCTCGCACATCGTCTTCTGGTAGTTGACGCAGGTCAGGAACTCTTCATCGCCGTAGGGTGCCCTGGAAGCCTCGAGCAGCGTGCCCCCCACCTCTGCCCTCTTGTCGTAGACGTGCACCTCGTGCCCCCTCTGGGCGGCCACGTAGGCGCATTCGAGTCCGGCCGGGCCGGCGCCCACGATCATGACCTCCTTCTCGTCATCCTCCGCCACCGGCTGGGGGAAGAAGCTCTCGTCGTGCTCGTGAGCGCACGTGGGATTGATATAGCAGGTCATCGGCGCATCCCGGAAGAGCCGGGCCAGGCACAGGTTGCAGGCCACGCAATGCCTGATCTCGTCTTGCCGGCCCTCAAGCACCTTCTTGGGCATGAGGGGATCGGCAATCATGGAGCGGCACATCTCCCAGATGTCCAACTCGCCCGCCGCGATGGCCTTCTCCGGCAACTCCGGTACGAACAGCCGGTAGGCCATCTGAATCGGCACGTTCACGTGCTCCTTGGCCCGCTTGGCCAGGTGCAGCCACGAGCCCATGGGTACGTCCCGGCTGATCACCGGGACGATGGACTCCTGCCAGCCGGCGGTCACGCTGATGTAGTCGACCCCGGCATCCTCGGCGATCTGGTAGGTCTGCATGGACTCCTCGGGCGTGTTCCCCCGCACGTCGTCCAACAGCTCCTCGGCGCACAGGCGGATGCCCACGGGGACGTCCGGACCGCAGACCTCCTTCACTCCCTGGATGATCTCCACGACGGCCTTCATTCTCGCCCGGATGTCACCGCCGTACTCATCCGTACGCCGGTTCGTATAGCTGGAGACGAAGTTCGAGATCAAATAGCCCACGATGCCCGAGATCTCCATCATGTCGAAGCCGGCCTCGACTCCGCGCCGCGCGGCATCCACGTGCTGCTGCACCATCTCGCCGATCTCGGCCTTGGTCATCTCGTACATGGGCTTGAAGATCCGGAGCCGCTGCGGCACCGTCGACGGGCCGTGCCCGTGGGGCACCTCCAGTGCACCGACGCGACCGCAGTCCATCAGCTGGAACCCCGCGATGGCCCGCTCTGCGTGAATGGCGTCGGCGATTCTCATCAGACCGGGAACGAACTTGTCGTCCCAGCACGCGGCCTGCCCGACGTACCCCTGGCCCTTGCGGGCCGCATCCATGTACACGCCCTGCATGAAGCACAGGCCGCCCACGACTCCTTCGGCCCTCGCCCGCATGTAGGCCACGTCGGCGTCGGTGATGAAGCCGTCGTGGCTGTTGAAGTTGTCCTCCGTGGCGGCGTATTTGATCCGATTGGGGGCGATCAGGTTGCCGATCTGGATCGGCGTGAAGAGGTGCGGATACTCCTTCGCCCCGGGATACGAGGAATAGTCCCATTCGAAGAGCTGTTTGGCCATGTGTCCAAACCTCCTTTGGGCGTCCCGCGACGTCCGGGTTCGGCAAAGGGAAGCCCAACGTCGGTGTCAGTTGGGATCGCATTTGAAGGGCGGCAAGTTACGGAGCCCTGGACCGTCGGGGGAGTCTAACACGGCGGCGCGCGCCGGGTCAAACGGGCGGGGCAGCGGGGTGCACGGAAGAGGTTGTCGTGCAGCTGAACATGAGGCAGCGATTGACGTCGCGCCGGTACGCTATCTGGCTGCCGTTTGCCGCAGCCGCGCCAGTAGGATCCGCTCGATCCAGCGCCTGGCCCTGGTGGACATGCTGACGTCTTCGGCCCCGGGCGAGCCGCCGATCGCGGCGCTGGCCCGCCAAGTGCCCGGATCGTCCGGGTTACCCTCCGGGTCGTCGATCACCAGCGAGTAGCCGAAGCCGTCCGGGCCGGCGGGCCAGGACCTGTTGCTGTCGTAGGCAACGGAGAAGAGCTCCCTCCCGTATCCGTCCACCAGCGCTATCCGCTCTCCCTCGTTCGCCAGTCGGCCGCCGTACTCCCCGGTGATCGGGACCGATCCGTACCGCACCTCGAAAGCCGCCTTGTCCTTCGCCAGCACCAGGTACTCCCCCGCTCCCAAGCTCGTACCGGCCGGGAAGACATACCGGATGCCCACCACCTCCACGCCCGACAAGTCGACCGCGACATCCTCGAGGTTCCGGATCTCCAGGAACTCCTCGTCGCTCCCGCCGGGCGGATCGTACATTATCTCGGTAATCGCCAGCCGCGGCGCGCCGTAGACGGCCTCGGCCAGCGCGCTCCACTCTTCGCCGTCGCGCGTCCGTGCCTTCACGTCGGTGTATCCCGACAGCGTTACCGGGCCGTCGAATGCCTGGGCGCCGCTTGCCACCGCCCCCGACCACCTCACCCTCGGATCCGTGCCGTCCACAGTGAAGTAGATCGACCCCCGACGCGACGCGCCCGTGCAGCCGGCATCGCCGGGAACCATCGCCAGCCGGAAGGCCGCCCCGTCGGCGCCGTCATCCGGCTCGAAGGCCGGGGCAACCACCGGCGGGTATAGCCCTTCGGCACACAGCTGTTGCAGCACGATCCCCGTCCGCTCGGGGAAGTACTCCTCGAGGAGCCTGTCCCGCTCCACCACCCACTCGTCGTCACGTGTCTGGGCGTGCCCGTTCCCGTTTTCATCCCAGTACGCGTTCCAGGCCTCGGCCCCGTGCACCATGGCCAATAGCCGCGGCTCGGCATCCCCCCAACGTGCTGACTCGGCCACGATGGCTCGCTCGACCTGGTTGGCGAGAACGAGGTAACGGTCGCGGGCCACGTCCGGAGTGAGTGCGCCGCTGTCGAAGAAGTGCTTCTGCACCCGGTCCGCGAACAACAGCCTGTACTCGGCGTTCATCTTCAGCCGTCCCTGCAAGCTGTCCACGCCCGCCGTGTCCGCATTGTCGACCGTTTTACGCAAGTCGTAGACGCGGAACGATGGCGGGATCAGATCCAGCCCCGCCTCCATGTCCCACACGAAGAACTGGAATCCCGCGCCAGTTTCCCGCCTGCGGGCAGCCCGCCAGTTGTCGGTGCTGGGCCAATCCGTGTTGGAGGCATAGATCTGGATGAGCGTGTAGTCGACAAACTGCGTAATGTCGAGGTACCGCGCCAGGCGCTCGTAGTTGGCACGCTCGGCGGGATTGGCGACAGCCAGCATCTCCGTGTAGGCCGCGCGGTCCCCGTCCTCCACCCCGTCATCCCCTCCGAGCGTCGGCTTCACTACGTCGTAATCGGCCCTTCGGCCACCATAATACTGCTGCATGAACGACGCGGTGGGCTCTTCGGTCAGGTTGTACAGACCCCAATAGAGGCCGTTCAAATAGAGGTGCACGAACGTGCCGTGGACCACCGGCGAGCCCATCGCTTTCTGGGTCGCACGCCCCCACGCATCACGAAGATACTGCGCACGCCACGGCATATACAGGAAGGAGTCGTTGAAGCCGGCCCGTAGTTTCAGCGTGTCAAACGTGTCGACGTTCGACTCCGGGAACAGGTCGTACTCGAGGTTGGCCGGCCCGTGCCTGGTGGTGAAGCGGAGGCTGAACGACTTCTTCGGCGAGGCATAGTGGTTGCGGCTGGCCTCACCGGAGATCCGGAGCCCGCAGTCGATCTGGAAACCGTTCTCTCGGTCGGGGTGGATGAGCTCCACGGATGCCGCTCGCTCCCAGGCGACTCCCTCACCCCGGGGGTGGACGTATATCCCCCTCTCCGGCCCGAACACATCCTCTGGGTCCGTGACGATCGACACCGTGGGGATGGACAGCAGCGCGTCCTTGATCACCCCCTGGTAGCGCGGGCTGTCGATGACCTCCGGGTCCATCTCGTAGTCCGCCGGTACGGCGTCGCCTGCATTGGGCCCGTCCGGGTGATCACCCCACGTCGCCGGCATCCCCGGCGGGTCGGCAGGCTGCCGGAGCACGTCCGCGATGAAGATGTAGGTCCGGGTGCCCACGGCCGAAGGATAGTGCCCCGGCTTGAATGCCGCTGCCCGGAGGACCGTTGTCGTAGTGACGGGGACCTGGCCGGAGTAGACCTGGCCGTGCGTGGCCGTCGGCGCGCTGCCATTCGTCGTGTAGCGGATCGTGGCACCGTCCGTGGCCGTCGTGAGCTCGACCCCGAATGACTTCTCGTGGAAGCCGTGCGGATCGCTGAACCGCACATCCTCCACCCGGCGCTCTTTCGGGGACAGCACGGGCAGGTACAGTCGGGGGTCGGCTCGGCCGTGCCCCTGCGATCGCACCAATTCCCCGAAGGCCGCCGGCCGGTACGTGGCGGCGGCAAGGAGGATCAGCACGCCGACCAGCCAAAGGCCGATCCACGTCATCTTCGCCCGATAGCCACTCACTCCGTTATCGCGGGCCAGCCGTAGCGCGGCTCGCAGCTGCATAGCGACCTCCAAGGATTGCATCGGTACCCGTGCGCGCGGTGCGCAGGCGCCGCAACCTACGACTTTTAACACCCGGCCAGCACAATGCTGACCGCACTCGAGTCCTCGCGCGGCGACGCCGGCACAACGGCTTGCCGGAGCCCACCGGCGCCCGGCAACGGTGCGTGATTATTGTAGCCTAACGTCCGAACGAGAGATGCGTCCCTACGCGGAGAAGATGATAGCCGGTTCGAGGCTCTGGGTTGAACCTTTTGCCTTGCGGCCGTACCATAGAGCCCGTCATGCTAGAGGCCAGCACCGCCGACGGGTTCGCGCACCGCATGCGAGCATTGCGGCAGCGCTTGCAGCGGCCGCTCCCAGGCCGCAGAGCTATGCGGACCATGACCACCTCCAATCGGCCGCACGTGCCCATCGCCGAAGCCCGTGCCGCCGGCTGCGAGGAGGCGTGTGCCCTGGTTATCCTCTACCCGATCGACGGGAGCGTACACACCGTACTGACGCTCCGCAGCGGCAGCCTGAAACACCACGCCGGTCAGGTCTCACTGCCGGGAGGCCGGGCCGATCCCGGGGAAGACGCGGTCGGCTGCGCCCTCCGGGAAGCACGGGAGGAGCTGGGCATCACAAGTCACGAGCTGGAGATCCTCGGGGAGCTCACGCCCATTCACATCCCCCCGACCAACTACTGCCTGTCGCCCGTAGTGGCGGGCGCCCGCCGCCCGCCCGGGGGCCACCCCCCACCCCCCCCCGCGCGAGAGGGGGAGACAGAGGGACACGCGTCTGTGCCACTCTGCTCTGCGGACAGAGCACGCGC
>CAYYVH010000022.1:0-23369 GCA_964475075.1 uncultured Anaerolineales bacterium
GCGAGCAAGTGGGCGCGGAAGTGGTGCGCTGGGCCAGCGAGGAACTCGCGGTGGACGTCAACGAGATGTGGGGGCAGACGGAATTCAACTACCTGGTGGGCAACTGCACCACCGTCATGCCGGTGCGCCCCGGCTCCATGGGTAAGCCCTATCCGGGGCACAATGTCGAACCGGTGGACCCGGCGGGCAATCCCATGGCCCATGGCGAAGTCGGGGAGCTCGCCGCGCGGCGCGACGATCCGGTGTTCTTTCTCGGCTACTGGCAAAATGAGGTGGCGACGCGGGAGAAATGTATCGGCGATTACTGGGGGACTGGCGATTTGGGCTACCGCGATGGCGACGGCTATCTGTGGTTTGTCGGACGTAAGGACGATGTCATCTCCAGCGCCGGTCACCGAATCGGACCGGGTGAGATCGAGGACTGCCTGATCAAGCACGAAGCCGTCGCCCAGGCGGCGGTCATCGGCAGTCCCGATGCTCTGCGCGGTGAAGTCGTCAAGGCGTTCATTATTCTCGCCGACGGGCAGACGGCATCGGACAAGCTCGCCCGGAATATTCAGCAAAGCGTCAAGCAGCGGCTCGCCGCCCACGAGTATCCCCGCGAAATCGCGTTCGTCGATTCCTTGCCCATGACGACCACCGGTAAAATCCGCCGCATCGAACTTCGACAACAGGAGATTGCGCGCAAACGCGATCGCTGACCTGGGTTTCGTGGCGCTCCCCATGTCAACGCCGTTGAAATACGACCCGGAGTTCGCCGTCGAACAGCTGTCGACGGTGGACGCCAAACTCGCCCGGCTGATTGCGCGGGTCGGGCCCTTCGCCATGCCGACCCGTGAGGCCATGAGCCCCTTTGAGATGCTGCTGCACGCCATCGTCTATCAACAGATCACGACCAAAGCGGCAGCCAGTATTCACGCGCGGCTGACGGCATTGTTCCCCGGCGGCAAGCCGGGCCCCCGCCGCCTGCAGAGCCTCGCCCGTGAAGCTGTGCGCGCGGGCCGGTCTGGTTGACTACGCTGCGGGGCCCCTAGCGAACTCCGGGGTGGTGGAGGAGTTGGCCTCGATCCTCATCGGCATCAACCGCCGCTACGGGGCACGGGCGGCCGGAGTCCGCATCACGGGTGCTCCCTCCGCACCTATACCGAGGCAATGAGCGAACGCCGCACCGTCATGCTTCATCCCCTCCCGGGCATACCCCTGGTCCAACCGGGGGACGATCTGCCGGTGCTGCTCCTGGCAGCCTTGTCACAAGCCGGCCTGCCTTTGGCCGACGGCGATGTGCTCGTGGTGGCCCAAAAAATCGTCTCCAAAGCCGAGGGCCGCCTGGTCGATCTGCGCACTGTCACTCCCTCGGCACGAGCGCACGACGTCGCGACGGAAACGAAGTTGGACCCCCGGCTCGTGGATGTCGTCCTTTCGGAGTCGCGGTCCGTGCTGCGAGCGGTGCCTGGCGTGCTCATCGTGGAGACCCGCCACGGCTTCCGGTGCGCCCATGGCGGAGTCGACCGCTCCAACGTCGGGCCCGGCAGGAACCTGGTGACACTTCTCCCGGCCGATCCGGATGCCTCCGCGGGACGACTCCGAGTGGCTCTGGAACAAGCTTCCGGCGCGCATCTTGCCGTGATCATCAATGACTCGCACGGCCGTCCGTGGCGCGAGGGCACGGTGGGCGTGGCCATTGGTGCGGCGGGCATCACCGCCGTCGAGGACCTGCGCGGCAGAGCGGATCTGTTCGGCCGCGTGCTGCAGACCTCCACCGTGGGGCTGATCGACGAACTGGCCAGCGCCGCCTCTCTGGTCATGGGAGGAGCGAACGAAGGCGTGCCGGCGGTGCTCATTCGAGGTGCAGCCAGCCCGAGGACTGACGAGGGTGCCCGTGCTATCCTGCGGCCGCCGGAGCGGGACCTTTTCCCGTAGACTTCCGTACGGTCCGCAAAGGCAGCCGTAGCGCGTTTGGACATGGATCACGATTCGTGGTAAAAATAGTATTAGCGGCAAACAGAAAAGCGATCTCAACTAGGGTTACCTCTGGTAGGGTTACCTCTGGAGCACTGAGAGGCGATGTACGACGTGGACGTTCTACAGACAACGCGCCTCGGACCACTGGTTGCCTTGGGGCGGGCTGCGTCCGGTGCGGTAGACCGGTCCGCGTTCCTGCCCGTGGCGGCACGGGAGACGGCACGGCTGCTCAGCGCGGAAGCCTGCGAGGTGTGGCTGGACGAGGATGGGCCCGTCCTGGCGGCCTCGTACCGCGCGCCCGAACAAGCTGCACGCTCGCCCGAGTCGGCGGCGCTCTCGGCGGTGCTGGCGCATGGCGGAACCCAAACCGACGGTTGGCTCCTTGTCCCCGTGCCGGGGGATCCGCAGCCCGTCGGGGTGCTGGCGGTTGCGCGCGACGGGCCGTGGCCGTCCGAAGACACACTTCTGGCCGAGGTCGCAGCCGTCATCGTCGGCCTGACGCTCGAAGCCGTGGCGGCAGGCCGCTTCGACGCCCGGGCGCGAGACCAATTCCTGGCACTCGTGGGCCACGATCTCCGCTCGCCGCTGTCCAACGTGCGCGTCGGGGCACAGTTGGCGGTACGGAACCTCGACGCGGGCGATCTGGAGAGCGTGCATGCCGCGTTGAGCATTATCGAGAGCCAGAGCGCACGGTTGGTCGATCGGCTGGAGGCACTGCTGGATGCCGTGGCGGCCCAGGGGGGGCAGCTGATCCGCTTGGAGGTGCTGGATCTGGTGGCAATGGCCGAGTCCAGTGTGTCCCCCTACCGGCTCGCGGCGCAGGAATCTGGCTCGGGGACCACCTTCGAGGTCTTTGGCGAACCGGGCTCACCCACCGCACGCGGCGACGCAGTGCAGATCTCGCAGGTGCTGGACCAACTGCTGGACAACGCAGCCAAATACGCTGCGGGTGGCCACGTCACGGTCGCGGTCACCACGGCCGGCAACAGCATCCAGGTCGATGTCTGCGACGACGGGCCCGGCATCCGCCCGGAGGACCTGGACCGCGTGTTTGCCCCCTTCGGTCGCGGGCGAACTGCCGTCGGGCAGGATGGTTATGGGTTGGGGTTGTACTTGGCGCGCAACATCATCAACGCCCACGGAGGACGGCTGTGGATCGCGCGCACCTCGCGTTCGGGCACGTGCATGGCCTTCACGTTGCCGGCCGTGGGGCATGAGGACGAATGAACCGTCGCCGCATTCTGATCGTCGACGACGAGCCCGAGGCCCGTCAGCTGCTGCGAATGGCGCTCCAGGTGGGGGATTTCGAGGTAATAGAGGCATCCGACGGTCTGTCGGCCCTTCGGCTGGCCTACGAGATGCGGCCCGATCTGATCATCCTGGACCTGGCCATGCCGCTCATGGACGGTTGGCTGACGTGCCAGCGCATTCGCGAGGTTTGGGACACGCCAATCATCATGGTCACCGCAATGACGGAGGTCGATTCGCGGGTGCGGGGCCTGGCGATGGGTGCCGATGACTACATCGCCAAGCCATTCGACATCGACGAGCTCCAGATCCGGGTGCATGCCGTGCTCAAACGTGCCGAGGAGCGACCATTCCTCGAGCGCCCGGCACGCTACTCCGACGAGTTCCTGACCGTCGATTTGGCATCCCGCGACGTGCTGGTTAAAGGAAAGCCGGTGACCCTCACGCCCACCGAGTTCGGGTTGTTGCGTTACATGGTGCAGCACCCCAATCAGCCGATCCCCAGTGAGGAGTTGCTGCGTGCCGTGTGGGGAGCCTCCTACGACGATGCCGAGGCCACGTTGAGGGTTCATCTCCACCACTTGCGCCGGAAAATCGAGCCGGACCCACGCCGCCCGCGCTATGTGCGCACCGAGCGCGGGGTCGGTTATCGTTTCCAGGCGGCGAAGTAGGAGATGGTGGCGGGCGTCGTGCGGCGGTGGGTTCTCCGGGCTATCGGCTATCAGCTATCAGCCGGGCTGAGCCGGCGTCGGACACGCTCGGTAGCCGTCGAAGCATCGGCAGACGGGTGAACTGGCCATGATCAGACCGCGCAAGATCTTGGTTGTCTCGGAGGAGCCCGATCGCCACCAGGCTCTGGTGGACGTCCTGCGCGTAGTAGGTTACGACGTCCAGTTGCTGGAGGAGCTTCGGGGTAGGTTGTCGCCGGACCTGGCGGTGGTCGATACGACGCCCGGAGACATGTGGTCGTCGGTCTCGATGCTGGCCAGCCGACGACTGATCCTCATCGTGGCGGACGCCGCGGCCATGCGCCGCGGTTTCGCCCTCGGGGCGGACGACTGCGTCATAGCCGATGCTCACGAGGACGAGATCGTCGCCCGCTGTGAGGCGGTGCTGCGGCGTACGTCCCGGCAGGATTCCGCGGCGGATTTGGGAGAACCGGCGCTCTACGCCGACAGCCGGTTGTGGATAAACTTCAGCCTGCGGCACGTCTGGGCAGGGGGTCACGCGGCCCAACTTACACCGCGCGAACACCGCCTGTTGCAGTACTTCATCAGGCATTCCGACACGACCCTGACCCATGAGAGGATCCTCGAGGAGGTCTGGGAGCGTGCGCCCGAGAACGTGCGCCCGACCGAGGTGCTGAAGCAGTACATCTGGCGGCTGCGCCAGAAGGTGGAGTCGGATCCCGAGGAGCCGGAAATCATCGTCACTGATCCGGGCAAGGGCTACCGGTTCGTAAGCCACCCGGACTGACGTCCTTGGCAAAGCGCAGAGCCCGCCGCGCCCCGCCAGCCGATCCCAACACTACGGGCCTGAGCTGCTACGAGGCGCTGCTCGAGGCCACATACTTGGCAGCACTCGTTTCGGTGCCGCTGTTTTTCAATCCAAGCACCGAGCGGGTCTTCGAACCCGACAAGATGGCCTGGGTGCTCCTGTTGGGGCTGATGGCCCTGGGGGCGCATCTGGTTCGTGCTGCCGAGAGATGGCTGGTTCAGCCGAGCTCGGAGCTCGTCGGCGACGAACAGCGGCGGGACGGTGGGCCGGCCGCCCATCTCCGAAACTCGCCGTTGGGTTGGCTCCTCGTCCTGGCGGCGCTGTCGTTGGTCGCCGGCACCGTTGCCTCGGCGGTGCCCACCCTCAGCGTGTGGGGCGCCTACCGGCGGGGACACGGGCTGCTGGCCTACGGTGCATATTGGGCGCTCCTCGGCGCCGTGATAGTGACTTGCCGCCGCAGAGCCGCCGTGGACCGGCTGCGCCGGGCGGTCCTGATCCCCGTGATACCTGTGGCACTGTATGCCCTTCTCCAGCGATTCGGCGTAGACAGCGTGCCCTGGGAGATCTACGGCGCCCCGCCGGCCGAGCGCGCCTTCGGCCCGTTGGGGAATCCGATCTTCCTGGGCGCGTACTTGGTCATGGCCCTGCCCCTGTCCCTCGCCGGGTTGATGGAGGCCTGGGAGGCCCGGCGTAGCGGCGAGGCGCGGCCTGCATCAGGAATCGGCGGCAACGCGGTCGTCTCTCTCCTTGCGCTGGTGGGTCTGGTAGCATCGCAGAGCCGGGGCCCGACGTTGGGTCTGCTGGTGGGGCTGGGCCTGTTCTTCTTACTCTGGGCGGCGGTGCGAGGGCAGCGGCGCCTGGCGGTCTGGGTAACGACCCTCGGGGGAGTTGCCCTGGCGGCGATGCTCCTACTCGGCCGCCTGGAGGACGGCGGCTTCGGGCGGCTCACGGCGCTTCTCGCCCCCTCCTCCCGCACCGCCCGCGAGCGTCTCCTCGTCTGGGATGCGTTGGGCGAGCTGGCGGCGGATCATCCCGGGCGGGCCCTCATTGGCTACGGCCCTGAGACGTTGGCCTACGTGTTGCCACCCCATTTGCAGGACGAGTTGATCCGGCTGACCCCGACGCAGATTTTCGATCGGGCGCACAACGTCGTCTGGGAGTGGTGGGTCTCAGCCGGGGTGCTTGGCGTGGCCGCGCTTCTGCTCCTCTACATGGCGGCCCTCTATTCCGGGTGTCGGCAACTGGGCCTCGTTCCCGGCCGCGCTGCGGGACGGCGCCTGGTCGGCGCCATGCTCGCGGGGTCGGCGACTGGTCTACTCAGCCCCCTGGCCCTCGGCGCGTGGCAGTACGGTGCCCTCGGCCTTCCCCTTGGCCTGTTGGCTGGCACAGCGGCATACGTCCTCCACGCCGCACTGACCGGCACGCGAACCGCCCGACGCGCCTCGCGCGCCGGCGAACTCCTCATCATTGGCGTGCTGGCGGCGCTCGCGGCCCATCTGGTGGAAGGCACCGTCGGGCTGCCCACGGCGGCGGGCGAGCTCTTGTTCTGGGTCTATTTGGGGCTGCTGGTCGGGCTTCCGCGGACCCCGCCGCCTGTCGCCGGTGCCGCGCCCGATGCCGTGGCGGAAGGCCTGCTGGAGGGGCTGGCCCTGGCAGCGGTGGCATTTTCGCCGCTGCTGTCGCCCTCGCCGGCGGAGAGCCTGAGCTCACCCGCACTCTGGCTGCTCCTACCGGCGACCTGGCTCGCCGCGGACAGCCTGGCTGGGTCCCGTGGGAATGGAATCTGGTCACGATCGCTGGCGCGACTGGCCGTCCTGGTCGTCTTCCTGGTGCTATTCCTGGGGTTCCAGGGGCAAACCGGCGGGGGTGCCATGGCCTTTGGGCTGCTCCTCGCAGGCACGGCGGTCGCGATGGCTATACGGCTTGGGGGCGGGCAGGTGGCCGCACGCACCCTCCGTTCCTGGCGTTGGCCAGCCTACGGTGCGCTGGCGCTGTTGTTGATAGCGGTTGCGTGGCGGGGAGCCCTGGCGCCGGTGATCGCCGATGCGCACATTCGGGGCGGGGTCGAAGCGGGTGTTGCCGGCAACCTGGCGGGGGCACGAGGTCACTTCGGACGGGCGACGGACCTGTGGCCGGAGCAGCCGGCCTACGCGACCTATGTCGCGGCAGCGTACCGCGATGGAGTGATCAACCCCCGCACCCCCGATCGGGAACGGCGTGAGGCTTTCGACGCCGCCGTGGACGTGCTCACCAAGGCGCTGGGCCGCGTACCCGACGACGCGATCGCTCTGCGCCTGGCGACGCTCTACCGGGACTGGGGTGACCTTACCGGAGATGAGGTTGACCGAGAACAGGCATGGGAGCAGGCCCGCGGCTACTTCGAGCTTGCCCTGGCGCGCTATCCACACAATCCGGAGAACCTGGCCGAGTACGGTTCGTTCCTCGAGCGGACGGGGCAGATCGAGCCGGCCCGGCAGGCATACGAGAAGGCTGGCGAGCTGAACCCCGGCAACCTGCGCGCCTGGTCCGGTCTGATGCGCACGGCGCTTGCCGCCCTCGACGTGGAGGGCGCCGCGGAGGCGCTGGATCGGGCCCTGGCCCAGGATCCCGGCAACCCTGAGCCTGTGGAACGGGCGGTTCGTGAAGCAGAGGACTGGCCCATCGACAGACTGCGGACAGACCAGAGCCGCGTCTTGCTCCTTGGCGCCACGGGCCGCGGGGCGGAGGCCCACCAACTGCTGGAGGACCTGGCGCGCCAGAACCCGGAGGACGGAGCCACAGTGCGGTTGAAGGACTGGCTCGACCGCCGGGGCGAAGAGTGATCGAGTGGGGTGGCGTTGAGACCGAGTTCGGGAGGTGGGTCACAGGGAGCTGGGAGCTGGGAACTGGGATGCTAATTCGGCTGCGCCGGTGTGTCATACATTGCGGGACCTCCTTGGTGGTTCGAGCGGCTCGCCAGCCGCCCTCTCAGCGCGAGCGCCCCAGCTCCCAGCTCCTAGCTCCCAGCTCCCAACTCCCAGCTCCCTGCTCCCAGCTCCCAGCTCCCTGCTCCCTGCTCCCAGTTCCCGCCTCCCACCTCCCCGGTTTTCGGAGGATCGAACGGAGGTCATCACGAACGTGCCCGGCGGCCGTGCGCGGCAGCTGACCCGGAACGCCACGAGCGGCGGCGGCCGGTACGGGGTGGCGGCGCTGCTGGCCCTGGCGGTGACGCCCTACGCCCTGGGTGTGCTGGGCGACGAGCGCTTCGGGGTATGGGCCCTGGCCGGGGCGGTGCTGGTCACGCTGCGTCTCCTGGACCTGGGCCTCAAGGGCGCCCTGACTCGCGCCGTGGCCGACGCCGAGGGCAGGGACAACCGCGCGGCCGTGGGGCCCGCACTGGCCACGAGCCGCGTCCTGTCGCTGGTGCTCGCGGCAGCCATGGTCGCCTTGGCCTGGTTGCTGCGGGCGCCGGTGGTGGCGATCCTGCGGGTGCCGGAGGCGCTGCGCGCGGAGGCGGCATACGTCGTCGTGGGAACAGCGGTGGTGGCGGCAATTGAGACGACGTTCGCGCCCTTCCAGGCCACCCTCGACGGCGTGGGGCGGATGGACCTGACGAACGCAGTGGACACCGCACAGCGGCTCCTCTCTGGTCTGGGCGTGTTCCTCGTGCTTTCCGCGGGCTGGGGCCTCCAGGGACTTGTCTGGAAGAACGCCCTCACCGCGCTACTGGCCGGACTGGCGTATCGCGCGCTGATGCGCCGCCGTGCCCCGGATCTGAAACTGGCGCCACTCGGCCTCGACTGGAAGGAGGCGCGCGCCCTTCTCGCCTACGGCCGTCACATCCAGACGGTAAACCTGGGAGCACTCCTGATCGAGCCGGTGAGCAAGGTGCTGTTGAGCCGCAACGTTGGCCTCGAGGCAGTGACGATATTCGAGCTGGCGACGCGCGTGACCAGCCAGATCGCCGGTGCGTTTTTCGCCCTTTCAGCTGCACTGTTTCCGGCAACGGCCGAGATGCGATCCGCAGCCGGTTCGGCAGGTGATCGGGCCGTGATGGCGCTCTACCGGCCGGCATCCCGTTATCTGGCCTGGTTGGTGCTGCCCATATTCGCCCTGCTGATGGCGCTGGCTGGGCCCTTCATCACCGCTTGGCTGGGGCCCGGTTACGCGGAAGTGTCCTGGGCCATCCGCGTGCTGGGGGCGGGTTGGCTGGTGGCGCTATTGTCCACTCCCGCGTTTCTGGTGGCCCAGGCCGGGGGACGCGAGGGCCTGAGCACGGCCGCCTCCCTGGTCACGGTCGGCGTGGCCTTGGGGGCCGCCCTGACCCTGGTCGGCCCGGCCGGCCTGGGCGGGGTGGTGGTGGGTGTGGCGCTGGGCCTGGCGGCCGGTGGGGTGGCGATCCTGTTGCTTTTCGCCCGCAGCTTCGGCATCGCCCGTGAGGCAGTGGCCATGATCGGCTGGCGCGTTGTCTTGGCCGCGCTGCTGGGTGCGCTCGTGGCACGAGCGGCCAGCGCCGCCCTCGGCGCCAGCCTGGCGGCCGTCGCGCTAGCAGGCATGGCCGGGCTGCTCGTCGCCGGAGCGGTCTTGCTGGCGACCGGTGCCCTGGGCCTGGCAGAGCGGCATGCGCTGGCACGGGTGCTCCGCCCTAAAGACCGTCCACCCCCTGGATGAGCAGCATGCGGGTGATCGCCGTAATTCCGGCCTGGAACGCCCGCGAGCGGCTGCCGGCGGTACTGGCCGGGTTGGCGGGGCAAGTGGACGGGATCGTGGCGGTGGACAACGGCTCCACCGATGGCGGCACGGCGCGGCTGGAGTCCGACCACCCAGCACTGGAGGTCATCACCAACCCCGACAACCGGGGCTTCGCCGCGGCGGCCAATCAGGGCATCGCCCGTGCCCTCGATCGCGGCGCTGATGCAGTCTTGCTCGTCAACGACGATGCGTTCTTCCAGCCGGGCGCCGTGGCCGCGCTGGTCGACGCTTTGGCGGTCGACCCCGGGATCGGCGCGGCGAGTGCCAAGATGCTGTATCGCGACCGTCCGGCGGTGCTGAACGGCACCGGTGGCACCTACGATCCAAGCCGAGCGTGGGCGGTTCTGCGCGGCGAGGGCGAGCCGGACGGCGGGCAATACGACGACCAGCCGGAGGTGGACTATCCGAGCGGCGGGGCAAGCCTGCTGCGGCGCGAGGCCTTGGAGGTCGTCGGCGGGTTCGATGAGGCGTATTACCTGTACTACGAGGACGTGGACTGGGGCCTGCGGGCCCGCCGCGCCGGCTGGCGGACGAGCTTCGTGCGATCCGCGCGCGTCCTCCACGGCGGCTCGACGGGAACGGCCTCCGACCCGGCCCGACGACGCTACTACAACGTGCGCAATCGGCTGCGTTTTTCGTCCCGGCACTCACCAGTTCGTGGCCGGCTGTACGCCTGGCTCGCAACACTCGGGCTACTGGCCAAGCAGCCTGTGCGTTGGCTCTCGGCCCGGCGGCGGCGGGACGCCGAGGCCGTGGCATGGGCTGTCGCCGATCACCTGCGGGGCCGATACGGGCGCAGCGCGCACTTCAGGTGAAATCGGCGCGTTGACACGGCTCTCGGCCTCCGCTAGACTGGATCTGACCTTTCCGATCTCGTACGTTTTTTCTGCTCGTTCGCTATACTGCGAGCCCCGGGTGCGCTGCGGTAACCGGCAAGATGGGTTCGTGGGTAGAAGACAGAGATCGTTGCATAAGAAGCGGAGACGATAGCCGTGCATACTCCCGGCGCCGCCATAAGACTCATGCTCAGCCTGAGCCTATTGCTTCTGCTAAATGCCTGTCGCGTAGCGCCAACTGGGCAGCCGGAACCCGCACCCACGCGCGAGCTCGCTGGCAACCCCGCGAGCAACGTGCCGATAGTCTCGGCAGACGTGCCCGTTGACGGGCCCTATCTGAGCGTCGCCTCCACCCGAGCGCAATACCGTGAGTGCGGCAGCAGTCCGCTGCTGGATCTGCGGGCGGGTGACGTACGTGCGATCGACGCCGGCAACCACGTCGTGGTGGATGAGTGTGGCCGGGCCGTGCTGCGCTGGCCCGACGCTGCGATCGGGGGGATGGGGACGGCAGACCTCATCACCGGCGACCTGCTTACGGGTACCGATCTACAGGTCGACAGCGCGTCACCCGATGCACACTGTGTGTTGCTGTCGCAATCGGCCGGGACTGCGCGTTACACCGTGGCTGAAACGGGTGAGCTTTCGGAGTTGACGGTCCTGGCGGGGGAGGTCACCGTCAGCACGCACCAGGAGGCTGATTTCATCGTGAGCTTCCAGCCGGGTGAGCCGGCGGGCGCGGCTGTCGACCGTGCAGACCAGGCCGCGGCGGCTGGCGATGCCGGTGGAGAGGACGCGGCCGAGGCGGAGGACGCGGAGGCCGGTGAGGCCGAAGCCGCCGGCGCCACGGGAACCCTCTGGGTCATGATGATCAGCGGCGAGGCAGAGCTCACGGGGCGCAGCAGCGTCGTCGTCGCCGGGCGCGCTTTGCCGGCGGAGACGTCGATCCTCGAGCAGGGTCAGGTGGCCGCGTTCACGGCGTCGGGCCAGTTGGCCGGCGCCCTGGCAATCGAAACGGCCGGCATGGAGGCGTGGTACTCCGCCATCGCCTCCTGCACCGACTATGGTCCGATCGCAATCCTGCCGAGCGCACCCCAGGTCGCACCGTCCGGCACCGGCACACCGTCCGCCACGCAGGTGGCAATGCTGTCTGGCGAGCCGCAGATCAGCTTCACCGCCGATCGTATGTCGTTCGACTACGGGGAGTGCACCTTCCTGCGCTGGAGCATCGCCAACGCCACGCTGTTCACACTTGACGGCGTGCCGGTCCCCGCCACCGGCGGCCGGGAGGTGTGCCCGCCCGAGACGACGCTCTACACGTTGAGCTGGGTGCGGCGCGACGGCATCAAGGACCAGGTATCCCTTGCGATCACGGTGGACCGCGTGGGCCAGGTGGCGCACGTCAAGGACGAGGACCGGCCGCAGCCCCCTCCGACGGAGACGGAATGCGTGGGACCGGAGTGCGAGTTGCCGGGAGATGATCCGTGGCCGACGGACACACCGTGGCCGACGCCGACGCCGAAACCGCCGGCGACCGAAGTGCCGCCGCCCACCGAGGTGCCGCCGCCCACCGAAGTACCCACGACCGAGGTGCCCACGTTGGAGCCGCCGACGCCCACGCCGGTGGTTCCGGTCACGGCGACCCCGACGATGGAACCCGCCCAAACGGTCTCTCCGTCCCCGACCGCACCAACGGTCACTGCGACCGCGACGCCGACTTCTTCGGATATTACGCCGACGCCAACCGTGACTCCGACGGCGACGCCGTCGCCGACGGTCACGACCACGCCGACCGCGACTCCGACCGCTCCGGCGGCACCGACCCCGAGCGCGACGCTGACGCCAGTGGCAACCAGCACGCCTCAGCCATTATAGCCCTTCGGTTGGTCGCCGTCGGAGTTGAACGACCTCCGAGGATGCAGAAGCATGCATAAAGGGGCGAGTCAGAGGCTCGCCCCTCTTGTACGTTGGCCGCGGTCGTCAGGATACCTTGGCCACAATCGTCAGGTCACGCCACCCACCACGTCGGCTACCGACCCTCGAACGTGTTTCCCCGCAGCACGATCGGCAAGTAGTTCGCGAACACGGGCACCTCCGTCGGCGTCGGCTCCTTCGTCGGCGTCGGCACGGCTGTGTCCATGGGAATCGGCGTGTTCGTCACGGTCGGCACGGGCGTGTCCGGTGGAACCGGCGTTGCCTCCGGAACTTCCGTGGGGGGGACACCCTCGATCGCGACGGCGGCCTGAAGCATATCGAACGCGTTCCCGGTGGATGCTGGGGGCACGTAGTCGACCAGCACGACGATGTGGGTCTTGGACCAGTTCATGCCGCGCCCACCTCTCACTTCCAGCTCGAACGTCGCCGTCTCGCCTTCGGGCAGGTCCGGGCTGACGTTGACCTGAACGGCCGAATGCCCGTAGCGACCGGTGTGGATGACCCTGCGGTCCTCGTAGATCAGGGCCCACACGGTCGCCCTGTTCGTGTAGCCCAGGGTGTGACCACTGACGTTTTTCACGCGGGCTGTCACGTGAGCCGTGTTGCCCGTGCGCTGGTAGTAGGCTTCCAGTTCCACTCCAAGCGGCCGGGCCAGGGCTTCGTCGACCGCGGCGCGGTAGACACGCTCGAAGTCCTGCCGTGCGTTGCCCCAACGGAAGCCGCTGTCAACCATCCACAGCGGCAGCGTGATGCTGGGGCCGCCGGTGTACGCGGCATTCCAGCGCCCACGGCGGGGGTTCGATCGGTCATCGACATTCCATTCGATGAACACAACTTGCTTGTTGGCTCGCTTGTACTGTCCGTCCAGAGCGTCAACCACCGGACCGGCGGCCTTGCAGATCCCTCAGGTCTCACGCCCGAACATCTCGTACACGGCCACGCGTTCCTGGCCTTCCTGGGCGGCGACGGCATCACCGTGAGGGGCCGTCAAGCCACCGCTCGCCAGGAGCGCGGCGGACGTTAGGACAAGTAGCGGTACTAGTCGGCGCATGGTAACCTCCCCGGTTGCCGAAGTCGGAACGAAACAGGCCAATCGAAACGAGTGACCTGGGCTGTGAACTCAACACAGTGTAACCGGGAAAGAGCGGTTTTGTCAACTGCTCCGTGGGCACTCAGTGGAACATCGCACCTCGTTTCCACTATAATAGTCTCGCTTCACGCTGAATTCAGCATCGCTTCACACCGAAACGTGGCCCGTGCGCCGCGTCCCGTCGCCCGACAGATCGGCGGCGTGGACTGGACTGCCAAGCAAGGAGCACCGTCTTGAAACCAGCGGGTGCCTTTCGTTCCATCCCGTTGGGCCTCGTCCTCCCGCTCGTGCTGGGAGCCTGTGGGACGGCGACCACTCCCGGGGAGGGGATTGCCCCGCGGGCCTATGAACAGGCCGCGACGGATGTATCGCCGGCGATCACTCCTGATGAGGTCACACCCGTAGCCACCGGCCTGCGCCTGAGGGTGACCGCCCCCGCCGTCCGCTACCGCGAGCAGGACGCCGACGAGCTCGACGCTCTGCCCGTGGATGAGACGCGAGACGTACCAGCCGGCGCCGAAATCGTGGTGGCCGAGAGCGGCCGGGCGGCATTGAGCTGGGCCGAGCTGGCGGAAGGCCCGAGCAGGTCGATCGACGAGCTGGCGGCCCCGGCTGCGGAGCTGATGACGGGTGATCTACTGTCTTATACTGAGCTGGGGGTCGACTCGTTCGAGACCGAGCCGGCACACCTGTCGCTCCGACAGACGGCCGGAGTCGCACGCTTCACTGCGGTAGCACGCGGTGTGCCGGCCGAGGTCACGATCGACACGTCGCTGGTCATCGTCGGTGCGCACGACGGGCCCGCCGATTTCATCGTGAGCTTCGACCCGTGCGGGGCCGCAAACGAAGAGCCCGTCGTCTGGGTCATGGTGGTGGATGGCGAAGTCGCGCTGACCGGGTACGGCACCGGCAGGTCGCAAGCGTCCGCAGTCGAGCCGGGCGAGGTGGCCATCATCGCCACCGGGGCCGAGATTGCTGCGGTAGTCGAGGTTACGGTCACGGCTATCGAGGAATGGTTCGCCGCGATCGCGGGAGGCACCAGCTGCGAGCCGATCGTGGGCCGATCCGCGGGGTCCGGAGTGAACGCCACGGATGAAGCTGCCGCGACCGCAGCGGAAGTGGCGACGTCGGCGGCGCTCGAGCCCACGGCGAGCGGCACCGGCGAGAGCACGAGCACCGAGACGGTTCAGCCCACGCCGGTTCCGGAGCAGGCAAGGGACGGCAAGGGGAAGGAAAAGGAACGGGCGACACAAGCGCCCACGATCGAGCCGACCGAGACGCCGTGCCCTTGCACACCGCCGACACGGGCCCCGACCCGGACACCGCGACCGACCAAGCCACCAGTGCCAACGGATATGCCGACGGCCGAACCGACGGAGAAGCCGGCGCCTACCACGGCACCCGTACCGACCAGCCCCCCGGAGCCGTCATCAGAACCGCGCCCGACGAGTCCCCCTGAGCCAACGGCCGAGCTCTGAATAGGGACGCTGGCGCGTGTCAAGCCCTTGGCGTTTCCTGGGGATGGTCTCTCGGGGCCACGCCTAATGCCCCGCGGCGCAGAACGGAATGAACAGCGGTTCGCCCCACACCACGATCGTCGGCGTCGGAGTCAGAGTGCCCTCGGGAGTAGGCGTGATCGTGGTTGTCGGGGTTGCCGTCGGCGGCACACCGGGTGTCGCCTCGGCGGCCTGGAGCATGTCGTAGGCCATCGATCCGGGGTCCGGGCGGTAGTCCACCAGGACGATCACGTGGGCCAGGTGCCACTGCGCGTCCTTCACGTCCACCAGCTCGACGACGTACGTCCCGGTCTCACCGGGCAGCAGGGGTGAGGTGATATCGATCCATTCGGCCGCACGTACGAAGCGCTCAGTGTGGATCACCTTGTTGTCTTCGTACACTAGCACATTCACGGCCGCCTTGTTGGCGTCGGACAGAGTGGATCCGCTCCAGTTGGTCACGCGGGCCGTCACGCTGAGGTCGTTGTCCGATCGCTCGTACCAAGCATGGACGTCCGCCCCCGCCGGCCGCTCCAGGGCGTCATTGACCATCGAGCGGTAGACGGGCTCGAAGTCCACCCAGCCACTGCTGGCCCGGAAGCCGCTGTCGACCATTGCCATCGGCACGTAGGCATCGCCCGGATATGCATCATACCAGCGATCCTGACGATTGCCCTGCGGTGAGTCCACGTTGTGCTCGAGGAATAGGACCGGCTTGCGAACCGCCTTGTACCGACGTGCCAACTCGTCAACCACCGGACCGGCGGTAATGCAGCTCGGTCAGCCCTTGCGGTTGTGTGTCTCGAAAACCACCAAGCGTTCCTGTTGGGGCTGCGTGGGCGCGTTGGGATCGGCGTGGGCCGTCGCCAGTACGCCACCGAGCAGCAGCCCGCCGGAGGCAACAGCAAGCACCATCACGAATCGACGCATGGCAACCTCCCTGGGGCTGATCTTCGAAAATGGGCGCTCTGGGCTTGTCGGATCCACGTGCCTGACCATAACTGTACCGAGGGTTGGGTGTGGATGTCAACTCGGCCCACTCACGCGGGGCTGCCCCGGCCGGAGGTTGCCAGCGACGCGTAGATGCGGTACGATCCCCAGCCGGGACAGATCAGCGCTTCCAACCACGGCCATCACTCATGAGTGCGACCACTGACGGACTCGACCGGCTCACGGTCGTCTACGGCTTTCTGGATTTCAACGACGGCGGTGCGCAGCGGCTGGCGCTCGACACCTGGCGCCACCTCGACCCCGAGCGGTATCGACCTGTGCTGCTGTGCGTACGCCGCGAAGGTGCTCTGGTCAGCGCCGCCATTACGGCCGGTGTGCCCGCCCATGTGCTGGGCCGACTGGAGCGCCCCTTCGATCTCGGCGCGGTGTTTGTCATCTTGCGCTGGCTGAGATCCACTGGCGCCGACATCGTGCACGTGCCGCTCTACAGCCGCGCCGGTCCGTACATCCGGCTCGCGGCCAAGCTGGCACGCGTGAGGCTGATCGTGGCCCATGAGCACTGCCGCGCCACGCCACCGCCGCCGCGTCGGCGGCTAGCGGACCGCCTGCTGGCCCGCGGCACGCGCTACGTGGCGGTGTCGGAGGCCCAGCGGACAGAGCTCGTGCGCCAAGGCATCTCGCCGGACTGGGTGGCGGTTGTGGGCAACGGCATCGACGTAGAGCTTTTCGCACCCGGCGACCGTGCGGCGGCGCGGGACATGGAGGGCTTGCCGGAGGGGGCCGCCATTGTGTTGATCCCGGCCCGCCTCGTGCCGCGCAAGGGGCACGTGGACCTGCTGGCCGCCCTTCCGGCGCTAGTCCGCCGCGTGCCCGAGGTGCTCATGCTGTGTGCCGGTGACGGCCCCCTGTCCCGCTCGCTCCCGGCCCTGGCGGAGGCGGCCGGCCTGGCGAATCGGGTCCGCTTCCTCGGCCATCGCGACGACATGCCATCGCTCCTGGCCGCCGCCGACGTGGTGTGCCTGCCGTCTCGCGTTGAGGGCATGCCGCTGGCGATACTCGAAGCAATGGCTGCCGGACGGGCCGTCGTGGCAACCGATGTGGGAGGTGTGGCAGAGGTGATAGCGGATGGCTCGACCGGTCGGCTCGTTCCGCCGCAGAACCCCGCTGCCCTGGCGATGGCGCTCGGGGCGCTACTGATCGATACCGGCGAGCGAGGCGCGATGGGCGCCAGGGCTCACCGGGCGGCCCTGGAACGCTTCAGCAGCAGGGACATGACGCACCGACTCGAGTCGGCCTACGAGCATTGGCTGGCGGAGTTCGGGCTGCAACCAGCCCGAGGACGGAACACAGGGATACACTGAGCATGCGCACCCGTGTCCACCGCCGTCGCCTCACTGCCCTGCACTGCCGCAGCTCCGCTGGGCGCTACGGGCCTGAGCGGTTACTCATGGAGATGGTTCCCGCGCTGATGGACCAAGGCGTGGAGACCCGACTGCTGGCGCTTTACCGAAGGCCATCGAACGGCCCGGAGGCGCATCCCTGGATCGAAGAGGCCCATGCCACCGGCATGGTCGCGGACCAGATATCAGACCCTGGCGCCCTGTCCGTCGCCGTGGTGCGCCATCTGGCCCAACGGGTGCAGGGCAGCGGAGCGGATATCCTCCACACCCACGACTACCGGACGAACGTTCTGGGCGGATTGGTGGCCCGGCGGGCGGATCACGCCATGCCGTGGGTGGCCACCGTGCACCTGCACACCACTACCACAAGGCGGCTGCGCCTGTACCGGGCGCTCGACCTGCTCCTGCTGCGGCTGGCGGACCGGGTGATTACCGTGTCGCGGGACCAGCGGCGGCTCCTCCTGCGCCGCGGGGTCGACCGCCATCGATTGGTGCTCATCCCAACCGTCATCGACGCGGCAGCCTTCGCCGAAGAAGCGGAGGACCGTCACATCGCACGGGCCCAGCTGGACCTGCAGCCGGATGTACCACTGGTCACTTTCCTCGGCCGGCTGAGCGCCCAGAAGGGGGTGGACGACTTCCTGACGGCCGCCCGCACCGTGCGCCGTGCACAATCCAGCGCCCACTTCCTGGTGGTTGGCAGCGGCCCCCAGCGCGCGGCCCTCGAAGCCCAAGCCGCCAGTTTGGGCTTGACCGGGGCGGTCTGCTTCCTGGGGTATCGGCAGAACGCCGCCACGATCCTGGCTGCGAGCGACGTCGTTGTGCTCCCGTCGCGTGCGGAGGGGCTGCCGGTGGTCCTGCTGGAAGCCCTCGCGGTGGGGCGACCGGTGGTGGCTTCGCGTGTCGGCGGTATTCCCGACCTGGTGCGTCATGGGAAGACGGGGTTGCTCGTGGCCCCCAATGCACCGGACCAGGTTGCGGACAGCGTCGTAAGGCTCCTCGGCAGACCAGATCTGGCCCAACTGCTGGGCAAGTCGGGGCGGGAACACGTGACGCGCTATTGCGCCCCGGAGCGCGCGGCGCGGCGTATGGCTTCGTGTTACCGAGCGGTGCTTGCCGAGCGCGAGTGATGCGCGTGGCAATCGTGGACCCGGGTCACCAGGTACCCTACTACGATCAAGCTCTCGCAGGCGCCCTGGCAAGGTTGGGCACGCGCGTCACGCTGCTCACGGCGCCGCTCCTGTACTACGACCTACGTCCCACCGCAGCGGGAGTCGACGTCCGGCCCGTTTTTGGACGGCTCCTGACCGCGCCAGTCCTGAGGCGACTGCCGCTCGCCGCGAACCCATCACTCCGGCGAGTGCTCCGCGCCGTGGGCTATGGGCCCGAACTGGCGGCACTCGTTCGTTGGGCCGGCCAGGCGCAGCCCGACGTGGTACACCTGCAATGGAGCCTTGCCCCCCCTGTGGACGCCGTGGTACTGGACCGCCTGCGGCACATCGGCAGCGCGGTGGTCCATACCGCCCACAACGTGCTGCCGCACACCGAGCGCCCCTGGCACCGACCGGGCTTCCGGCGACTCTACGCCGCCGCGGACCGCGTCGTCGTACACTCCCGTGCGGCACGGGACCGACTGCTGGGTCTCGGCGGCGTGGCCCCCGACCGCGTGGAAGTGCTGCCCATGCCAGCCGACGAGCCGGGCCGCGTTTCCGATCGACGCACAGCGCGGGACGAACTGGGTTTTCAGGCGGACGACCCCTTGGTCCTGTTCTTCGGTCACGTGCGGCCGTACAAGGGTCTGGGCGTGCTCCTGGACGCCCTGCTCGCGCTGCGCCGGCAGGTGCCCGGCGTACGCCTGCTGATCGCCGGACCGGTCGCCGGAGGCGGCCGCGGTCTCGACCGGCTGCGGGCGGCCATTGCCGCCCGTGGCATCACCGACGCAATCGTGCTCCGGCCCGGTTACGTGCCACACAGCCAAGTCGCGAGCTGCTTCGCTGCCGCGGATGTGGTCGCCCTACCCTATCGCGACACTGACGATAGCGCGGTCCTGGCGGCGGCTCGGGGCCACGGTCGCGCCGTGGTCGCCGCGGCCGTGGGCGGGATCCCCGAAGCCTTGGCGGCCGGTGGCGGACTCCTCGTGCCCCCTGACGAGCCGGATGCCCTGGCGGCGGCATTGGGGCAGGTGCTAGGCAGCCCAGCCACGCGAGACCACCTCGAGGCCGGGGCTCGCTCGGCGGCCGGCGCCTGGACCTGGCTAGACGCGGCGGCGCGGCTGTGCCAGATATACCGCGAGCTACGGGACGCAACGCGGTGAGCCCTCTGCCGCGGCCGCCTCACGGATCGACCCGCCGCGTGGCCTGGCGGTCAGGCGCGACGCCGTTCGTGAGCGTGATCATGCCGGTGCGCAACGAGGCGCGCCACGTGCGCCGGAGCTTGTGCGCGTTGCTCGCGGGGGACTACCTGGCCGAGCGAATGGAGGTTCTCGTCGTCGACGGGGGCTCCACCGACGGCACGCGGGGGCTCGTGTCCGGGATCGCCCTCAGCGATCGCCGGGTGCGTCTGCTCGCCAATCCGGCTGGCACGACCCCGGCCGGGCTGAATGTCGGGCTGCGAGACGCACGAGGCGAGGTCATCGTGCGGCTGGATGGCCACACGCTGCCCGGCCCGGACTACGTGCGCTCGTGCGTCGACGCGTTGGCCCGGACGGGGGCGGACGTCGTTGGGGGACATCTCGTCGGCAGGGGCGAGACGCCGTTCGGCGAAGCGGTGGCGCTGGCGACGGCTACACCGCTCGGGGCTGGGGATGCGCGCTATCGGTTGGGTGGCGACGGACCGACCGACACCGTCTACCTCGGGGCTTGGCGGCGCGACGTACTCGATCGGGTGGGCCCGTTCGACGAGGACCTGGTGCGCAACCAGGACTACGAGCTTTGCGTTCGTATCCGCGAGTCCGGCGGCACCGTTTGGCTCGACCCGGCCATACGCTCGACGACCGTGACCCGCGACTCGCCGGGGGCCCTCGCCCGCCAGTACTTCCACTACGGGGTCGGCCGGGCGGCAACCGTGGTGCGCCATCCGGATTCCCTTCGAGCGCGCCAGGCATTCCCGGCCCTGTTCGTTGCCCTGCTGGCGTTGGGCCTGCCTACGGCGCGCCTGGCGCGCTCGGCACGGCGCGCGATGGGCCTGCTGCTGGGAGTGTACGCCGGCGCGACCGGCCTGGCGTCGGTCACCATCGCCCACCGCGCGGGGACTGCTCGACCCGCCTCGCTGAACCTGGCCTTGCTCACAATGCACCTATCGTGGGGCTTGGGGTTCTGGATCGGATTGCTGAGAGCACTCGATGACCGACGGAAGACCTGACAGCCCAGGCGCAGTTGGGGCGGCCCGGCGCGCGATGCCGATGGGGCTCGCCGAACGGCGCGCCCTGCTGGTGGGCGGCGACCTGGTGGTCGTATTGCTCCTGACCGTGGTCTCGCTGCGCCTGGGCGCTGCCCGGTCCGACTGGGGGTGGTCGGCGCGGTTCCTGCTGGAGCACTCGGCCTGGTTCGTGCTGTTCGGCGTGCTGTGGGTGCTCCTCGCATGGGCCAATGGGCTGTATGACCCCCGCCGCGCTCCCGACCGCTGGGAAGCAGCGGTCCTCACGGTAAAGGTGAGCGCCCAGATCCTGTTGCTGTGGGCCATCGCCTACTTCATCCCCCCACCATGGACGCTGGTGCGGCACGTGGTGGTCTTCTTCACCGCCAGCACCGCGGTGGCGATGCCGATTTGGCGTCAGCTGTACGCCCTCGTGTTCAGCCAGCCGGCATTCCGGCGTCGGATCATCATCATCGGCGCCGGCTGGGCCGGGCGGGAGCTGCTAGAGGCGATCCGGGGCGAGGCGCCCCACGCCTTTGAGGTGGCCGGCTTCGCCGACGACGACCCCGGTAAGCGCGGTAAGACCATTTCGGGCATGCCGGTGGTCGCCGACCGCGGAAGCCTGGTGACCGTCGCGCGCAAACTGGGCGCCACCGAGCTGGTGCTGGCCATCACCCACCACGTACACCAAGACCTGTTCAGCGCCCTGATGGACGCGCGCGAGCAGGGCCTGGTGGTCTCCCCCATGCCTCTCGTGTACGAGTCGATCACCGGCCGCGTGCCCGTGGAACACATCGGCGAGCACTGGGCGGTAGCCCTACCGCTCGATCCTCCGCAAGCGCGAGGTCTCTATCCGCTGATCCGCCGCGCCGCCGATCTAGTGCTGGCCGCTGCCGGGTCCGCCCTGCTCGGCGCCCTGCTGCCGGTGGTGGCCCCTCTGATCAAGCTGACCTCCCCCGGCCCCGTGTTCTTCCGCCAGATGCGTGTGGGGCGTGGCGGACAACCGTTCAGCCTGCTCAAGCTGCGGACCATGGTCGTGGATGCCGAGTGCGGTGGGGCGGTGTGGGCGGAACCCGACGATCCGCGTGTCACGTGCATCGGCCGCTGGCTGCGCCGTGCGCGGCTCGACGAATTGCCGCAAGTCGTGAACATCCTTCGCGGTGAGATGAGCGTCGTGGGACCGCGTCCCGAGCGACCGGAGTTCGTGGTCGAGTTGGCCGAGCGGATCCCCTTTTATCGCGCGCGCCACGCGGTTCGTCCCGGGCTGACCGGCTGGGCGACCGTTCAGCAGGGCTACGCCAGTTCCGAAGCGGACACGCTGGTCAAGTTGCAGTACGACCTCTACTATATCAAGCACCAGTCCCTGTTCCTGGACGCGTATGTCCTGCTCCGCACCGCGGCCGCCGTCCTGCGGCTGGGTGGTCGGTGAGGGAACGCCGGCAGCAGGTGGAACCTGGAGAAAAACCGGATCACGATCAACGAGCTTGGAGGTAGTTGATGAAACAAGGACTGCTGTATCTCCTGGGGGCGATCTTGCTTGTCCTGATCGTCTCCGTTGCATGGTGGTCGCGCGAGATGGAACGCGACCTGGCGCCAAGGCTCTACACTGTGGGAGAAGGCGAAACCGCGGAGACCATTGCCACCGATCTGGGCGTCGGGGCGGCAGACCTCGCAGCCGCGAACAACGCGACCGTGGAGGAGTTCAAGCCGCGTCCCGGCCACGTCATCCTGGTTCCGGCCCCGGAGCTCTCGGCGCTGGATGTCTGGAAGGCGCACCTCACCGGGCTTGTGGCCGAGGTGCTGGGCGTGCTGATGAGCTTCTGGCTGGCCCTGGTTGCCGGCCTGCTGCCGGCTACATATCGCCGGCAGATCCTGGGCATCGCCCTGGTATTGGGGGTGGCCTCCTATGCCGCGTCCCACGGCATCGCAACAGGGGCACCCCAGCTGACGCCGCAGTTCGTCTTCGGTGCCATCAAGGACGGGTTCGCCTGGTCGGCCGCCTTCCCCCTCTTCGCCCGCGCCTTCGGCTTTGGCGAGTGACGATCGACCAACATCGACGTTCGTTGACCCCCTAGCACCGCCGGGCGGATGTGACGCGCCGGTGTTGCAGTCGCCGTTGGGCAGTGTCCAGCCGCCCTGTAGGGGCGACCCGGCGGGTCGCCCCGAAGCGGCGAATAACCCCCACTTGGCGCGATCCTGGCGCGAAGTTGGCGCCAGGGTGCTTGCAGGGGAGGCCCGCGGCGCGGTAGGCTGTCTGCATGCGCGGCGGCCGATGGTCTCGCATCACGGATGCGGACACGTTTGAGGCGGCACTGGCGGCAGTCGGTGCCGTGGCTTCGGTCGTGTGTCTGGCCGCAATCCTCTCCCCATCCCTTCGGGCACACATCGGTTGGCACTTGCTGGTACTCGGCGGCCCGCCCTGCACCGAGCGGTTGGGGGTCGAGCGCGTCATCGACGGCGACACGCTCGTGTTGGAAGACGGCCGTAAGGTGCGGCTCCTGGCCGTCGATGCCCCGGAGACGGTCAACCCCCAGCTGAGCGCCGTGCAACCGCTGGGCGCAGCAGCCACCGCGCGTCTGACGGAGCTCGTGGCGGGCCGCACGGTGGCGCTCGAGCGGGACGTGAGCAACACGGACCACTACGGCCGCCTGCTGCGGCACGTCTGGCTCGGGCGACGACTCGTGTCGGAAATCCTGGTCCGCGAGGGGTTGGCCCGGGCAGGAAGCGTGCCGCCCGACATGCGCCACGCGGACCGGCTGCGCGCGGCGGAGACGGAGGGTCCCCCCGCCCCCCGCGGCGGCTGGGGCCGGGCCCCGGCCCCCCCGCTACCCGCGCTGCGCGCGGCGGAGAGGAGGTGCGTGACAGGATAGCC
>CAYYVH010000023.1:0-22972 GCA_964475075.1 uncultured Anaerolineales bacterium
TTGGCCTGAGGGGGGTGGGGAGGGCGGTGCGCGACGGTGTTCGCTTCGGTGTCTTCCTCGCCGTCTGGCTGGGCGGCGGGTTGCTCGTCGGCTGGCTCGCGGGCGAGCCGGCGCTTGTGGCCGACGCCCTGTTGCCCTTGACCCTCGCCGCCGGCGTGGCCCTCGGCCACCTCGCGGAGGATCTGGTCGGAGGTTTCGAGTGGGGCGAGGACGGCGTCATGACGGGGATTCTCCTGACGGTACTCGGCTTCGCGCTCATCCAGGCGGTGACCGCAGCGGAAGCCATCGACACCTCGGCCTCGTACTTGCTGCTGGGCTCGCTGCTGCTCTCGGCCGCGCTCGTGGCGGTCTACGCCATCCTGTGGGGCGGAGGACTGGCCGCTCGCGTGACGGGGCTGACGGCGTTGATTGCCCTGGGTGCCTTGGGCTGGGCCAACGGGTCGCACTTGAACTACGGCAGCGGGCTCGTGCTGCGAGAGCCGATGCGCCCGAGCTACGTGACGACCGATGCGGCGCGGCTGGCTGAGAACCTCAGAGCCGCCTCCTGGGCTTACACGCGAGACCCGAACGAGATGTCGACCCGCGTAGACCCACAGCTGGAGCCGGCGTTGGCCTGGGTGTTGCGCGAGCGCCGGGACCTGAATTGGGCGCCGGTCGCGGGCGGCGCGATCGACGAGCGGGCCGTCTTGGCTCCGCCCGGGTCACAAGACACGGCCAACTGGCCCGGTACATACCGCGGGCAGCCGTACGCCGTCGCTGCTGACTGGTATCCGGATTTCAGCCCCGTCGGCGGCACGACCTTCCTCCGCTGGCTCTTCCAACGCCGACCGGCGGAGGGGATGACGTCCTCCGGAGACGTCGTGTTCGAGCAGGCGGTACTCTTCATCCGCGTTGACTGAGAGTGAGGTGGATTGATGCGTGAGACGCCAGAGATGGCCGATTCGGCACTTGACCGCGCGCTGGGCCGGGCCATCACCGTGAACTGGGAGACGGTGGCTTGGGTGGCGATCGTCGTGCTGGCCCTTGTCACCCGGTTGTGGGGCCTTGGCGACCGGGCCATGTCGCACGACGAGAGCCTTCACACGTACTACTCGTGGAAGCTCTACATCGGCGAGGGCTACCGTCACGATCCGATGATGCATGGCCCGCTCCTCTACCACGCGACGGCCCTGTCATACCTCTTGTTCGGGGCCAGCGACTTCACGGCCCGCCTGCTGGCGGTGGTGACCGGCTTGGGGCTCGTGATGAGTCCGCTCCTGATGCGGAAATGGCTGGGCAGCGCCGGGGCCGTGGCGGCCGGTGTCATGTTCCTCATGTCGCCGACCATCATGTACTACTCCCGCTACCTCAGGCACGATATTCCGGTGGAGTTCTTCACAGTGCTCATGGTGGTGAGCTTCTTCGGGTATTTGGACTCGCGGCGCGGGCGCTGGATCGTGCTCGCCGGGGTGGGTGCCGCCGGGGCAATCACGTCGGCCGAGATGGCCTACATCAATGGCTTCGTGCTCGTCACCTTCATTGTGATCGCTCTGGCCTCAGAGCGGCTCGGCCCGCGTCTCGCCGATGGGTTGGGGGTGGTGTTCGGCGCTCTCGGCCTCGGGTTGTTGCTGTTCGCCATGGTGGCGAGTACGGGGCGGATCGGCGACGTCGCCTCGAAGGGCGTGCCGCTGCGCATGGCGATGCAGCTCAGCTTCCTCCTGGGCGGTCTGGGGTTGATCTACAGCTTGGCGACACTGCTGGTCGGCCGTTTCGCCTCCCAGCCGGAGAAGAGCGTGCCACCTGGCGAGAACGTGCTCGCCGACCTGACGGCCGAGCGCTTCTTCGCGCGCTATGCCGACCCGGCTGAGGCACTGCTCCCGCTGATCTCCGGGCCGGTGGTGGCTGTCTTCGGCTTCATGCTGGGGCGGTTGCTCGATCCGGCCAGTTCGTTTGTCGGGCCGGCGCGGCTCGTGCTTTGGCTCGGTGGGATCGTGTCCGCCTACGCCGTGGCTGCGCTTGTTCTGGGCCGAGTGGTGTCGGTGGCCGGCCGCCGCACGAACGCCGTGCTGGTAGTCTTCGGCGCCTTGATGGCCCTGTTCGGGTGGGTGCTCCGGGCCACGAATGCCCTTACCGTGCCGGCCGTTCACGGCGCCGAACTGTGGCAAGAGGCAGTGCCTGAGCTGCCGCCCATAGCAGCCCCGCAGCTGGTCAACCTGGATCAGGTGGCGCTCATACTGCTGGTCGGCGGCGTTGTCTTGCTGATCTACGGACTCCTCGGTTGGCTCCTGGAGGATTACGAGACACGGAGCCTGGCCCGGGCCGTCGGCCGGGTGCCGGCGAGTTCCCTGGGCGTTGCGGTGGCCGTGGCGGCGGTGATCTACACTTTGCTTTACACGACGTTCTTCACCGAGCCGGATAAGATCAGCGGGTTGATCGACTCGATCGCCTATTGGCTGGAGCAACACGAGGTGGTGCGCGGTGACCAGCCGTGGTACTACTACGGCATCTTCACCCCGATGTACGAGTTCCTTCCGCTGTTCCTGTCACTCGTCGGGATCTGGGTCTACACCCGGAGGTCGGGGCTCCGCGTGGGGAGGGGCAACGACTCGGGCAGTCTCGCCAACCCATCGCCGGCGGCGCGCTGCTTCGTGCCGCTCACGATCACCTGGGCCACAGGCAACTTCTGGATCTACTCCTGGGCCGGCGAGAAGATGCCGTGGCTCATCGTCCACCTGGCCGTGCCGCTGACGTTCCTGGCCGCGAGGTTGGTGGCCGACACGCTCGCGGCGGTCGACTGGAACGAAATGCGCGCCCGGGGCTGGCAGATCGGGGGCCTGTTCTTGTTGACGGCCGTCACCGTCGTCGCCTGGTTGACCAGACAGCCGTTCCGGGGCGACACCGTCGAGGAGCTGAGTCGCACCACCGGCTGGCTCCTGGGGTTGCCCGTGGTGGCGCTGTTGTTGTGGGCCATGGTGCGCGTGGCCGGGGAGATGTCCCGGCGGCAGGTCGGTCTGGCCATTGCCCTGACGCTGGCGGGCGTGCTGCTCGTGGCAGATGTCCACTACTCGCTGCAGGCCAACTTCGTGAACGACGAGTTGGCCAACGAGTACATCGTGTACGCCCACGGCACACCGGACGACAAGCTCGTCTACAACATGCTGCGGGACATGCAGGACCGTGTCGGCGTCGATGAGAAGCTGTCGGTGGCCTACGACAACGAGGTGAGCTGGCCGTTCACGTGGTATTTCCGCCACACGGACTGGGAGGACGCCCACTACGTGGGGGAGAGCCCGAGCGGGACAATGAACGAGGACGCCGTCCTGGTCGGCTCGCCGAATTACAGCAAATTCGAGCCTTACCTGCGTGATCGCTACGTCTCGATCGAATATCGCCGTATGTGGTGGCCCAACGAGGGCTACAAATACCTCACCTTGGAGGACGTGCGCAACGCCCTGACGAACGCGAACGCGCGGCGCAACTGGCTGCGCATTCTCTTCTTCCGACGTTATACGGTGGATCCGCTGGCTGATCAACCGGAGGACAAGTCACTCTCCGACTGGTTCCACCACGCCAACATGCGTCTGTACGTCAAGAAGGACCTGATCGAGAGGCTGTGGCCGCTTGTGCAGGCCCGGCCCGACACGTTGGCGGCCGTGGACACCAAGACCGAGGGCCCGCCCACGCCCGAGCTGGCTATCGAGCAGGTGTACGACCGGGGCCCCGACGGCAGGCCGTTGATAGCCCCCAAGGACATCGCGGTCGCCGCGGACGGGACGCTCTACGTGGTGGATCATCAACAGGCCCGGGTCGTGATCTTCGATCCGGACGGATCGGCCAGCGGGGTTCTCGCCGACGGAGAGCTTTCTATCGGCGGCGACCCGGAAGCCGACCCCAGCGCCTGGGGAATCGGGTTGGGACCGGACGGGGAAGTGTACGTTGCGGACACATGGAACCACCGGATCCTGAAATACGTGGAAGGGCACCAGGTGGGAGAGTGGGGCGTGTTTGGGCAACCGGCTGCACCCACGGACTCCCCGGAGGCTTTTTACGGCCCGCGTGACGTTGCCGTCGGCCCCGACGGCAACGTGTACGTGACGGACACCGGCAACAAACGGATCGCCATATTCGATCCCGACGGGACGCCCGTACGGGGTTTCGGAGGTGGCGGAATCGATCCCGGGAAGTTCGACGAGCCCACGGCTCTCGCCTTCGACCCAGCGACCGGCGATCTCTTCGTAGCCGACCTGTGGAACCTCCGCATCCAACGCTTGGATCGGGATCTGGGCTTCATCACGGATTGGGTCGTGGACGGTTGGTCAAGCAAGGAGGCGGCCCACAAGGCGTACATTGCGGTGGGTCCCGGCAGCACGGTAGTGGTTTCCGATCCGGCCGGATCGCGGGTGTGGATCTATGACAACGAGGGGAACGAGTTGGCCGCCCTCGACCTGCTCCAGGACGAGAAGGGGCTCGATCAGCCGATCGGCGTAGCGGTGGACGACGCCGGGCGGATCTACGTGGCCAGCTCCAACTCCGGCATCGTCACGCGCTACGCGGCTCCGGACGTGGTCCTGAAGGCCGCCGGGCTGGACCCAGCGGCTTTGCGGGAGGCCGGACAGGCTGAGCCAGGTGCCGAGGTGGAAGGCGCTCCCGTGGGTGAGAGCGACGAGGGAATGGGTGAATCCGCGGAGGCGGGCGAAGCCGAGGTAGGCGTAGAGGAAGCCGCTCCGGTTGAGGGCGAGGCTGGGGAAGCAGCGGAAGCCGGCGACCAGGGTGCTCCCTCCCCCACGGTGGTCCCCTCTCCCACGGCGGAATGACGCCCGGCCACGAGGGCCGGCCGGACCGTCGGCCGGCCCTGCGGCTGCCACCGAACGTGACCGTTCTCTGATCAAACGGTCTGATAGCCGATAGCCCAAGTCACAACACCCATCCGACCTCTGAAACACACTTTTTCTGACACGGCCTGCCTATGCGTCTATAATCCCGGCTGGCCTCCACTCATTCGTACACGGAGAGATGGATGAACATTCACGAATACCAGGCCAAGCAGCTCTTCCGCCGCTTCGGCATCCCCGTGCCAGAGGGCGACGTGGCCACCACCCCGGCCGAGGTGCGGCAGGTCGCCGAGCGGCTGGGTGGCCCCGTGGTGGTCAAGGCCCAGGTGCACACCGGCGGTCGAGGCAAGGCGGGCGGCGTCAAGCTGGCGGCCACGCCGGACGAGGCGGAGGCCCACGCCCGCTCCATCCTCGGCATGGACATAAAGGGCCACAAGGTCCGGCTCGTCCTCGTCGAGCCCGCGGCCGACATCGCCGAGGAGATCTACCTCGGGGTGGTGCTGGATCGGGCCAATCGCCAGCCAGTGATCATGGCCTCCGGCGAAGGGGGCGTGGACATCGAACAGACCGCTGAGGAGAAACCGGAGGCCATTCTCAAGCAGGCCGTTGAAGTGCTGACGGGCCTGGCGCCCGGGCAAGCGCGGCAGCTGGCCGAAGGGCTTGGCCTCGCGGCGGCGCTGGTCAAGCCGTTCGGCGTGATCGTCGCGCAACTGTACGAGGCCTACGACGAGCTGGATGCCACGCTGGTGGAGATCAACCCCCTCGTGTTCACCGGCGGCGGCGAGCTGCTGGCCGTGGATGGGAAGATCAACCTCGACGACAACGCCCTCTTCCGTCAGTCTGAGCTGGCGGCAATGCGGGACCTGGGCGAGGAGCCCGAGGTGGAGCGCCGGGCGCGCGAAGCAGGTTTGAGCTACGTGGATCTGGCCGGCTCGATCGGCTGCCTGGTGAACGGGGCGGGGTTGGCGATGGCCACGATGGACGTGATCAAGCACAACGGGGGCGAGCCGGCCAACTTCCTCGACATCGGCGGTGGCGCTCAGGCCGACCAGGTCGAGACCGCCATGCGCATTCTGCTCGGGGACCCGAACGTGAAGAGCGTGCTGATCAATATCTTCGGTGGCATCACCCGGGGCGACGAGGTTGCCCGCGGCATCGTGGCCGCCCTGTCCAAGATCGACACCGATGTCCCGTTCGTCGTGCGCATCGAGGGCACCAACGCGGCCGAGGGCCGCCGGATCCTCGCCGACGCAAGGATGCAGACAGCGACGACGCTCTTCGAGGCGGCGAAGCTGGCGGTCGAAGCTGCGGGCGGAGGGGGGGCACGATGAGCATTCTCGCTGACCGGAACACACGACTCCTGGTGCAGGGCATCACCGGCCGGGAGGGGACCTTCCACACCCGTCACATGATCGACTACGGCACTCAGGTGGTGGCCGGGGTTACGCCCGGCAAGGGCGGCGAGCGTGTGCTCGACGTGCCGGTGTTCAACTCGGTGGCCGAGGCGGTGGCCGAGAGCGGGGCGAACGCCAGCGTCCTGTTCGTGCCGTCCCGTTTCGCCGAAGGAGCCATGATCGAGGCGGCGGACGCCGGGATCGGACTCCTGGTGACGATATCCGAGGGGGTCCCCGTCCGCGATATGACCCGCGTCGCGAACTATCTGGCCCAAAGGGGTGTCAGGCTGATCGGGCCGAACAGCCCGGGGCTGATCACGCCGGGTGAGGCGAAGCTGGGGATCATCCCCGGGAACATCGTGACGAAGGGTCCCGTCGGCGTGGTCAGCCGCAGCGGTACGCTGACCTACGAGGTGCTGTTCGCGCTGACCGAGCGCGGGATCGGTCAGACCACGGCTCTCGGTATCGGTGGGGACCCAGTGCAGGGCACGAAGTTCGTCGACGTGCTGGAGCTGTTCGAGCAGGACTCGGACACCGAGCTGATCGTGCTGATCGGCGAGATCGGGGGTACGGACGAGGAGAAGGCGGCGCAGTTCATCACCCAGCGCGTCACGAAACCGGTCGTGGGCTTCGTCGCCGGCCGCACCGCCCCACCCGGCAAGCGCATGGGCCATGCCGGCGCCATCATCGCCGGGGGGACGGGGACGGCCGACGAGAAGATCAAGGCATTCCAGGCCGCCGGCGTCGATGTGGCGGGGCATCCCGACGAGATCGCCGAACTGGTGGCGGGCAAGCTGTAGGCCAAGGTAGTGTTCATGGCATTGGCGCACGATTCGGCTCCGGGGAGTTGGGAGTTGGGAGCTGGGAGCTGGGAGCTGGGAGTTGGGAGCTGTACGGTCGGTACACAGAGATCCGCTGCTGGTCGCGCAGGCGTACTTCGCGGACAAGGACGGGGTGGCGTACGTGGTTGGCGGCCGGGTGCGTGATGCGCTACTAGGCCGGCCCACCATGGACACGGACCTGGTTGTCGGGTCGAGCGCGTGGCACCACGGCCGGGCCATCGCCGATGCGGCCGCCGGCTCCTTTGTGGGTCTCGGTCGAGCGCGAGATATCGCCCGGGTGGTGTGGCCGGCCGAGGGGCGCCCGCAGGCCATCCTTGACCTGGCGCGCATGACCGGTCCCGATCTCGATGCGGACCTGCGCGCCCGTGATTTCACCGTCAACGCCATGGCGGTTCCATTGGCTACTCCCTTCCCACCTGCGCCGGATGACATCCTCGACCCTACGGGTGGGTTGCGTGACCTGCAGGACCGGATCATCCGCATGACCGCCCCCGATGTGTTCGAGGCCGATCCATTGCGCTTGCTGCGCGCGGTGCGCCTGGCGGCCGAGCTGGGCTTCAAGATCGAAGCCGCCACGCAGCAGGCCATCTCCGAGCGGGCGGAGCGCATCCGGTTGCCGGCCGCCGAGCGCGTGCGGGAGGAGCTGCTCAAGCTGCTGGGCTCCGAGGGTGCGGCGAGGCAGGTCGAGGGGCTGGACGAGCTTGGCCTGCTCCGCCATGTGCTGCCGGAGATGGTGGCCTGCCAGGGGGTGACACAGTCCGCTCCGCATGTGGCGGATGTCTACGGCCATACCGTGGCTGTCGTCGGTGCGTTGGAACGCATCGAGTGCTACCTGTCGGCTGTGGAGGACGGCCAGCTGTTGCCCGACGCATGGCGCGATGCTCTGGAGCCCTTCCGGGGGCGCTTGGCGGCTCATCTGGCCGAGGTGTCAATGGGTGCGTACCGGCGGTCGGTGTGGCTGCGCCTGGGGTGCCTGCTACACGACGTCGGCAAGCCCGCCGTCCGTACGGTGGCGGATACCGGTCGAGTGCGGTTCATCCGTCACGAGGCGAGGAGCGCCGAGCTGGCACGTCTGGTGGCCGAGCGATTGCGCCTGGGCGGGACGGAGGCCGCCTACCTGGGAACGGTCGTCCGGCATCATCTGCGGCCCTTTGCCTTGAGCCGGATCGGGGGCACATCGCTCCGGAATCGGGCCGTGTATCGCTACTTCCGGGACACTGGTGAGGCGGGCGTGGACGTCGTGCTCCTGGCGCTAGCCGACAGTGCGGCCAAGGCGCGTATGGACCCAGCGCGCGAGGCGGCGTTCGGCGAGGTGGTCCGGCGCCTGTTCACGGCCTGGTTCGACGAGCGCGAGAAGCAGGTGGCGCCGACGCCGCTGGTTTCCGGGTCCGAGCTCATGCCGGCGCTGGGGTTAGCGCCGGGGCCTGAGGTAGGGCGGCTGCTGGCAGCGATCCGGGAGGCACAGGCGGCGGGGGAAGTGCGCGACGCAGACGAGGCCATCGAGCTGGCGCGGCGGCTGCACGCGACGTCACCAGAGGTCAGGGGCGGTCAACAGGGGGCACGCACGTAGCGTAGGGCGACCCGCCGGGTCGCCCCACAGTGCGGCCGGACACAGACCATCGGCGACTGAAAGCCAACGCGTTGCCCCACGCTCAGGGGTCCTTCACCCTCTTCTCATTTGGTGCTCACCCGCCGGTCGCATCATGGTGCTGCAAGTGGGTGTTCCCTCTTGTGAAGAGGCAGGGGATCGCGACTGGGGCGGCGCGGTCCCCGCGTCTTTTAAAGCGAGGCGCGATCCGGGCGGAGTGCGCCCCGTTGGTGCTT
The DNA here is from genome assembly GCA_964475075.1 of uncultured Anaerolineales bacterium. Classification (GTDB taxonomy): domain Bacteria; phylum Chloroflexota; class Anaerolineae; order Epilineales; family Epilineaceae; genus CAYYVH01. Next base: position 8,872 of record CAYYVH010000023.1, read on the forward strand.
GTGTTCGCACGCCGTCATCGGTCAGCTGGCGCTCCGTGGTGCCCGGGGGTATTCTGTCCGGGCCATGGATGACAAGGCTCGTGGCTTGTTGGTGAGCAGACTCGCGGATCTGATGCCCCATCGAGAAGGTCTTCGAGAAGATACGGCGGGACGGTCTGGCCTACTGCGACCGCTGCGAGGGCCTGCTCAAACCAGCCGTCGTGCTCTTCGGTGAGAGCCTACCGATGGCATTTGTGGAGAGCGAGCACGAGACGTGCAGCGCCGAGCTGATGATGGTGTTCGGCAGTTCCCTCACGGTCGTGCCGGTGGCGGACCTGGTCCCGTTGGCCAAGTGCTCGGGCGCACGGCTGGCCATCGTGAACCGCGACCCAACGCCCTGCGACGGAACGGCCGACCTGGTGATCAACGACGAGCTGTGGGTGCCCGGCACGAGGTGACTCGCCAGAGCGTTGGGGAGCGCGGGTTCGTGCGGGGCGCAGGGGGGCGGACAAGGGCTCCCAAGTGCACGTGGGCATGCGTCCTATCCCTATGCCCCGCGATCGTCCCCCCGGTTTGCGCCGGGCATCCACAGCACATCCCGCCTGCCGCCGTCGTTGAGCACCCGCGCCAGTACGAACAACAGATCGCTGAGCCGGTTGACGTAGACCAAGGTCTCCGGGTTGGTCGTCTCGGGCTCCGCACGCAGCAGCGCCGCCACCCGCCGCTCCGCCCGACGGACGACCGTGCGCGCGACGTGCAGGTGTGCCGAGGGCGGCGTGCCACCGGGCAGGACGAACGAGTCCAGCGGCTCCAGGTCGGCGTTGTAGTCGTCGATCAGCTTCTCGAGACGCTCCGTCTGTTCGCTTACGACACGGAGCACGGCACCGGCCTGCTCCTCCGGCTTGACCGGCGTGCTCAGGTCGGCACCGACGTCAAACAGGTCGTTCTGGATAAGCCCCAGCTCCTCGCGCACAGCGGCCATCTCCATGCCCGATCCGTGTGCCGTGACGATCGCGACGACAACGCCGATTGCCGCGTTGGCTTCATCGACCGCGCCGTAGGCCTGAACGCGCGGGTGCGTCTTGGGCACCGTGCTGCCGTCGCCGAGCCTCGTTGTCCCCTTGTCCCCCACCTTCGTGTAGATCCCCGTCAGTCTGACCATGGTTTATCCTAACTCCGCTAACACACCCATCAACAGCGTCATCATCTTCGGGCCGATCACCTTGCCCGCTTCCAGGACCTCCTCGTGCGTGGTGTCGCGGCCCATGCTCGGCTCGGAAGCGGCGACGTTCGTGATGCCGCTCACACCCAACACTGGCAGCCCCCCATGCCGGGCGACCACGACCTCGGACGCAGTGGACATACCGACCGCATCCGCGCCGATCGATCGCAGGAACCTCACCTCGGCCGGCGTCTCGTAACTCGGCCCGGCGACGCAGGCGTAGACGCCCTCGCACAGGGCTAGCCCCTTTTCGCCGGCCACCCTCCTTGCTGTCTCACACAGCACCGGGCTGTAGGCATGCGACATACCGGGGAACCGCGGGCCGAGCTCGTCGATGTTGGGCCCGAGGAGGGGACTGTGACCTGTCATGCCGACCAGGTTGATGTGGTCGGTGATCAGCATGAGGTCCCCCGGCGTGAAATCCGGGTTCAGGCCCCCGGCGGCATTGGTGACGATCAGCGTTCCGACGCCGAGCGCCTGCATCACCCGTACCGGCAGGGTGACCTCCGCCATCTCGTATCCCTCGTAGTAGTGGACGCGGCCCTGCATGACCACCACCGCCTGTCGCGCCAGCCGCCCCAACACCAGCCTCCCGGCGTGACCCGCGACGCCCGAGGCCTGGAGGTGGGGGATGTGCTCGTAGGGAACGATCACCGCATCGGCGACCTCGTCCGCCAACGGGCTGAGCCCGGTGCCCAGAATCAGCCCGATCGTCGGGCGCAGAGCCTGCCGGCCGCGGATGAACTCGGCCGCCTCCCGAATGCGTTGCATCGCGCCTACACCTGCACCTGCAGCGCGCTACCGCTCTCGTACTGCCGCAGGCCACGGTGGAAGGCAGATACTGCCACAGCCATGAGGAGCGCCGCTGCCAGCAGCAGCTGGAGCAGGCCCGGCCACGAAAAGGTGCGGACGAACTCGGCTGGTACCGCACCCATGAAGGCGGCCGGCAGCACGGTGAAAAGCAGAAATTTGGCCGATCCATCGAACAGCGTTATGGGATAGATGGCGAACGTCACCATGGCGTTCATGGCTTGACGCCCCAGCATCGCCGCGTTGCCGAGCCAGAACGCAGTGCTGTGGACCAGGACCATAAACGAGACGAAGATCGTCGTCGACAGCAAGACGGCCAGGGCGAATCGAGCCAGGGCGTCGGGCGTGAACCGGCCAGCCAGAGCGAAGCTCATCAGACCGTAGGTCACGTCCCCCAGACCGCTGTGGATGCTCCGGCTGGTCAGGACGTGGAGCAGCACCGGCCGTGGCAGGGCGAGATAGTAGTCCAGCCGGCCACCGGCGACCACCGTCGAGAGCATCACCGCGTTGCCGAAAAGGTAGACGCCCAGCCCGAACCCACAGGCCACCACCCCGAAGAGCAGCAGCATGTCGTCGAGCACCCAGCCGCGCACTTCCTTGAACTTCTCGAAAAAGATGACCCAGAACACGAAGTAGACTGCGTTGTTCAGGAACATCCCGAGGACCTGAGTCAGAAAGGCAGCCCGGTACTCCATCGCCGCCAGGAGGTTTGCCTTCCACACCGCTAGGAGGAACGTCAGCTCGCGTCGCACCATCGCTAACCCCCGTTGATCGTCAGCCAGGCGATGCTGCGCCGGTAGAGGACCGCCAGCGCGGTCCCCAAGACTACCAGCCAGGCGAGTTGCGCGGTGAGCAGCGCGCCAAAGGAGGCCGGACTGGGATCCACGAACAACCGCGCCGGGCCGTAGACCACGTAGGCGAAGGGTAGGGCTTGGGCAGTCGCGCGGAGCCAATCAGGCAGGAACTCGAGGGGGATCAGGAGTCCGCCGAGGATGAAGATCAGCTTGCCGTAGATCCACTCGAACGCGGACACCTCCTCGGCCACGAACGCGGCCAGACCGATCATGGCCGTGATGCAGAAGTCGATCAACCACGCGGCCACGACCGCCACCAGCACCAGCGGCCACCACCGCGGGTCAGGTGGCGGACCGGCCAGGAGCCAGATCAAGGCGCCGCCCGCCAAGGCGTTGAACACCAGGGGCAAGACGCTCTCACCAAGACCGACGCTGGCCTGGTAGAGCAGGAAGTGGTAGGGCTTGTTGAGCAGGTACGCGATGGACCCGTCACGCACAGCCTCCGCGATCGCCGGCGACAAGCGCGGCTTGGAGAGCACGATCACCTCGGCCAGCATCAGGTACCACAGCGTGTCCGACAGCGAGAGCCCGTTGATCACCTCCTTGCCCATCGTATCGTACGTCGTGCGCCACAGCTGCACGAACACCCATAGGAAGATGACGATCATCAGGCTGCGGGCGGCCACCTCGCCCGGATACGCCAGGCTGTGCTGCAGCTGAGTGCGGAAGATGGCACGGTACTTGCTGACGCTGATGGCGACGCCCGGCGATCGATGCCGGTCCCTTCCCGACGAGGTCTGCCCGGACGCTGCGTTGTCGATGGGGACGGAGAAGCGATCGTCGGGCGTCATTGGCCCGCCCCCTCCCCCTTCCCTGCGGATTGGGCGTCCCCCACTTCCTCGTAGATAGTGCGGATGACCTCCTCGAGCGACGGGTCACGGATGTTCACGTCCACCACGGCACCCGCTGCCGCCAAGCGGCCGATGACGTCCGCCACCGGTGCAACGCGGGTGTCGAACCGCAGCTTCACACCGTAGCGGCCCTTGCCGATCTTCAGGACCTCGGTACCCGGAATGCTGAACTCGGGGGGCACGGCCGCGGCGTACCGCACGTCGATCTGCTTCACCGCCAAATAGCGGCGCTTGAGCGCCTTCACGGTATCCTGGTAGACGATCTTCCCGTGGTTGATGATGATCACGCGCTTGCAGAGTGCCTCGAGATCGCCCGCGTCGTGCGACGTCAGTACGAGGCCCACGTTCTCCAGCTCATTCATGCGGCGCACCGTGTCCCGCATCCGCTGCTTCGCCACCACGTCGAGCCCGATGGACGGCTCGTCCAGGAGCAGAAGGCGCGGGCGGTGTAGGAGGGAGGCGGCGACCTCGCACCGCATGCGCTGACCGAGAGACAGCTTGCGCACCGGTGTCTCCAGGAGGTGCTCGATGTCGAACGCCTCGGCCAACAGGGAGATTCGCCGGCGAATATCGTCCTCCGCCAATTCGTAGATTTTCCCGAACAGGTAGAACGTGTCGATTGCCGGCAGGTGATACCAGAGCTGTGGTCGCTGCCCGAAGACCGTGCCGATGTGGTAGGCCAGCTGGCGCCGTTCCCGCCAAGGCACGTAGCCGAGGACGTCGGCATCGCCTGATGTAGGGTAGAGGATCCCGGTCAGGATCTTGATGGTCGTCGACTTGCCCGCGCCGTTCGGCCCGATCAGACCCAAGAGCTCGCCGCCCTCCATCTCGAACGAGAGTCCCTGCACCGCATCCACGGTCTCGGTCGTGGGTCGCAGTAGGGCGCGGAGGCTACCAGCAAGGCCGGCTGCCTTGCGCTTCACGGTAAAGCTCTTGCTCAGTCCGCGGACGGTGATGGCCGGCACGGTTTGTTCCCCAGCGACAGGAAGTAGCGGTGGAGCCGCAGGTCGTCGGCTAGCTCGGGATGGAACGACGTGCCCAGCAGTCTGCCCTGCTGCACGGCGACGACCGTGCCATCCTCCAGCCGGGCCAGAACATCCACCCCTGGCCCGACCTCGGTCACGGCCGGGGCACGGATGAACACTGCTCTGAACGGTCCCCCGTCGAGATGGGCGATCGGCAGGTCCGCCTCGAAGGAATCCACCTGGCGGCCGAAGGCGTTTCGCTCCACCCGCACGTCGAGCCCGCCGATGAGCGGCTGCACGGTCCCGGCGCGGTCCGCCATCAGGATCAGCCCGCCGCACGTGCCCCATGCCGGTCGGCCGGAGGCGATGAAACCGCGGATTGCCTCGGTCAGGCCACACTCGCCGGCTAGCATACCTATCGTGGTTGACTCGCCGCCCGGGAGGACGAGCCCGTCGATGCTATCGATGTCTGCCTGCACGCGCATCCTGACCGGCTCAGCACCTGCCTCGCGAAGAGCCCGTTCGTGCTCGCCGATATCCCCCTGGATGGCCAGGATACCGATGCGCATCACCACCCGCGCGTGGCCAGACGCTCGATCTCGGGAATCTCCACCACCGACCGGCCTCGCATCGGCACGCCCAGCCCACGGCTCACCTCGGCGACGGCGGCGGGGTCGTCAAAGCGGTTGACGGCGCGGACGATGGCGCGGGCCATCCGCTCGGGTTCTTCGCTCTTGAAGATGCCGGAACCGACGAAGACCCCGTCCACACCCAGCTGCATCATGAGGGCCGCGTCGGCGGGCGTGGCCACGCCCCCAGCGGCGAAGTTCACCACCGGCAGCTTCCCGGTCTCGGCGATCTCGCGTACGAGCTCGTAGGGGGCGTCCAGCGCCTTGGCGGCACCCATGAGCTCCTCCGGGCGCAGCGTGGTCAAGCGCCGGATCTCGCCCAGAACGGCACGCGCATGGCGCACGGCCTCCACGATGTCGCCCGTGCCGGCCTCGCCCTTGGTGCGGATCATCGCCGCGCCCTCAGCAAGGCGCCGCAAGGCCTCGCCCAAGTTGCGGCAGCCGCACACGAATGGCACCTTGAAGGCGTGCTTGTCGATGTGGTGGGACTCGTCGGCCGGGGTGAGGACCTCACTCTCGTCGACATAGTCCACTCCGAGGGCTTCCAGCACCTGGGCCTCGACAAAATGCCCGATCCGGGCCTTGGCCATGACCGGTATCGTCACGGCCTCCATGATCTCCAGGATCTTCTCCGGATCGGCCATCCGCGCAACCCCGCCCTCGGCTCGGATATCGGCGGGTACACGCTCGAGCGCCATGACGGACACGGCACCGGCTTCCTCGGCGATGCGAGCCTGTTCGGCACTCGTGACGTCCATAATGACGCCGCCCTTGAGCATGGCGGCCATCCCCGCCTTCACGCGGAACGTTCCGGTCTCCCGCTCCACGGCACGTACTCCTCTCTTCCAGCCAAATTCCCTTGGCTTGGATAGGTGAAAAGACTGACAGTGTCTGCGGCCATAAGGATGCCACGATCGGCCGGTGGACGCGAGTTCTCGAGCGCCCCGACCGGTGGCGGGTCTTTGCCCCGCCGCCCATCCCGGGCTATAATGCCGCGTCACCCGAGTTGGCGAGTGCCACTCTTGCCCTACGAGGAGGTCGGGACTGGATGGATGACCGCACCCCTTTGATCGTGGTCTTTATTCTCTTGTTGGCCGTGCTTGTGGTCTACATCAACATGGATCTGTTTCGCCCCGGTTACCAGCACCCGGAGGGCGTAACACGACACCTTACCTGGCAGGGTGAGCCGATTCAGCGGTCGCTCCGTCTCCGGGAGGGCTTGGACCTCCAGGGCGGGCTCCAGGTGCTCCTGAAGGCACAAGATGCCGGGGTGGGCCAGACCGAGCTCGAGCTGGCGGCCCAGACGATCCAGAACCGCGTCGACACGTTGGGCGTGATCGAACCGCTAGTCCAAACGCAGGGCACGGACAAAATAGTAGTGGAGCTGCCGGGCGTGGCCGAAAAGGACATGGCCGTGCGGACGATCAAGCAGACGGCCCTGCTGGAGTTCATATATGCGGGCAGTCAGCCGCCGGCAGTCGGCGAGACGGTGCGCACCAGCTGGGGCGTTGACGGCTTGCTCTTCGCCGATCTCGAGGAGGAGAAGCAGCAGCCGTACGAGGGCCCCGCCGCCGAGGCGGAGCCGACGGAAGACGGGTCGGCCGACACGGGCGAGCCCGAAGGAGAGACTGACCAGCCGACCGACGAGCCGACCGACGAGGGTGAGGCGGAGGAGGCCGCTCCCGCGGATGAACCCACCGAGGGCGAGGAAGCGACCGCGCCGACGGGGGAGGCTGAAGCCGGCCAAGCAACTGGTGAGCCTGGTGAAGCGACCGCTGAGAGTGAGGGTGGTGGCGGGACGGTGACGGTCTACCCGACGGTGTTGACCGGTGACTACTTGAGCGACGCCGTCGTGGGGTACTATCTCGGCGAGATCACCGTCAACTTCAGCCTGGCGTCGGAGGGCGGGCGCCGCATGCGGGAGTACACCGAGGATCACATCGGGGAGGTCATGGCCATCGCCCTCGATAAGAAGATCATCTCGGCGCCCGTTGTCAGGGACCCCATTGCCGACAATGGGCAGATCAGCGGCGATTTCGGCCAGCCCGAGGCGGAAGCGTTGGTGGCCCAACTCCGTTCAGGTGCGCTGCCGGTGCAGCTAAAGGTGGTGGGCCAGACGCACATCGGCCCGACCCTGGGCCGCGAGGCCGTGGACTCGGCGATCAAGGGCGGCGTGGTGGGTCTGATCGTGGTGGTGGTGTTCATGCTCGTATACTACCGCATGCCGGGCCTGCTGGCCGACCTGGCTCTCATGCTGTATGCGCTCACCGTGCTCTCGCTCTTCCGGCTCATTCCGGTGACGCTCACCCTGGCCGGCATCGCGGGGTTCATCTTGTCCATCGGTATAGCCGTCGATGCGAATATCCTAATTTTCGAGCGAATGAAGGAGGAGTTGCGGGCTGGCCGCCGCATCCGTGTGGCCATGGACGCGGGGTTCACCCGGGCGTGGCCGAGCATTCGGGACAGTAACTTCTCGACCCTGATTACGTGCGCGATTCTCTTCTGGTTCGGCAACCAGTTCGGTGCCAGTATCGTAAAGGGCTTTGCCGTGACGCTGGCATTGGGTATCGTGACGTCGCTGTTCACGGCGATCACCGTGACCCGGACTTTTCTCCGGGTGGCCAACCGATTGGTGCTGCGGGAGGCGGAAGGTGCGCAGGCCATGGAGAGCCCACGCCTGCGCGCTCTCTTCGGGTTCTAGTGATTCGGGCGTGTTTGGTGAAACCGGGCACACGGGCCGTGATGGATCGCCGCAACGGGAAGTGAGGGCTGATGACGACCACGCGAGTGAAAGAGTGGATGACGACTGACCCGATCACGGTGTATCGTGGGGCCAACCTGTCCACCGTGCGCATGCGGATGCACCGTGACGAGATCCGCCGGCTGCTCGTCGTCGAGAGTGACGGGCGCCTGGCGGGGGTCGTGACCCGGGGGAATGTCATGGAGGCGTGGCCGTCGCGGTTCAGCTCGCTGGAGCCGTATGAGGTTCGTGAGTTGATGGCCCGCGTGGCCGTGGACGAGATCATGGTAACCGACGTCGTGAACATCGACCCGGAGGCCACCATCGCCGAGGCGGCCAACCTGATGTTCGAGCATCGCATCGGTGCGCTGCCAGTAGTTGAGGACGGACGGGTGGTGGGCATTCTCACCAACTCGGACATCCTGCAGGGGTTGGTGCGGATTCTTTCGGGACGCGAGTAGACTCGATCCTGTCCCGGTTCAACGCCGGCCGTTGCCTGTGAACGCCATCGAAGTTGAGGGCGGCACCAAGACCTTCGGCACGAAGGTCGCGGTCGATAACCTGTCGTTTGCCGTGCCCGAGGGTGAGTTGTTCGGCCTGCTGGGCCCCAACGGGGCCGGCAAGACGACGATGGTCCGCATGGTGCTCGGCCTCGTTCGGCCCACCGCCGGCCGGATCACCGTCCTCGGGCAGCGGTGGTCCCTGGCGCTCAAGAGCCGCATCGGATACCTGCCGGAGGAACGGGGACTATACCGGGACGTCACCGTCTTGGAGGGGTTGGTCTATCTGGCCTCCCTAAAGGGCGTGCCTAGATCCGAGGCACGACGGCGCGCCCTGGACTACCTTGACCACGTTGGGCTGCTGGAGGTGGCCGGCAAGCCCGTCAAGCTCCTCAGCCGCGGAATGCAGCAGAAGGTGCAGTTCTTGGCCACCGTGTTGCACCGGCCTGAGTTGCTGATCGTGGACGAGCCCTTCTCGGGGCTGGATCCGATCAATACGCGTGCTCTGCGTGACCTGCTCCTGGAGCTGCGGGCGCAGGGCAGCACGATCGTGATGAGCACGCACCAGATCAACCGGGTCGAGGAGCTCTGCGACCGGATCATCATGCTCCAGACCGGCCGCAAGGTCCTCTACGGCACGGTAACGGAGATCCGCAATCTGTTCGGTGGCGACTCGGTGCTGGTCGACGCAGACGGGGATCTGACTGCGGTGCCCGGTGTGGAAGCCGTCCGACCCCGCGATGGGCTGCAGGAGCTTGTAATGAACAAGCGGGTTAGAGCGGACGAGCTTCTCCGGGAGCTGATGGCGCACGAGGGTCTGCGAGTGCGGCACTTCGAGGTCCGCACCCCGTCACTCGAGGAGATCTTCATCGCCGTTGCGGGCGGTTACAGTTGAAGCACGCACTTACGGTGGCGTGGTTCGAGTACCGGCGCCACCTGCTCACGCGCCATTTTCTCGTCATGACGTTCGGGTTGCCGCTGTTCGTGGCGGCCCTGGTCGCCGTGTCTGTGGTGGCGGCGCACCGCATGAGAGCCAAAGACAGTGCTGATTGGGCCCTGGTGGGTGCTGATTCCCTCCCCGGGGCGCAGTTAATGCTGCCGGACGAGGAAGCGGCTGCGGCGCTGCTGGAGCGGGGCGAGATCCATGGGTATGTTGTGCTCGAGGACCGCGGTCATGCCACCGTGCGCGGTGTGACCTCGCCGCCGGATGCGATACGCTCCGCGCTGGAAAGCCGCGCGCTGGGGGCGGTTCTGGCGGAGGCGCCACCGGAGCGGAGGGCGCCCCTCCGCGAGCCGATGGACATCCACTACATGGTTCTGGACGCCGGCCAGCTGGGCCCGGCGAGCGGGACGCACCTGGCATTGCAGTTCGCGCTGGCGTTCCTGTTGCCGCTTCTCTTCGCCCTGGCCGTGCTCTTCGGCACCAGCTTCCTTGTATCGGCGGTCACCGAGGAGAAGGAAAACCGAGTCATGGAGATCCTGGTCACCTCGGTCACGCCGCGGGCGCTGATCGCCGGGAAGGTGCTTGGGCTCGGGGGGCTGAGCCTGACCCAGACGGCGGCGTGGGTCGCCACCGTGGTCACCTTGGTGCTGGCCCTGGGCACCGTGTCGGTGGGGGGGGTCCTGCGGTCTGTTCCGTGGTCCGCCCTCGGCTTGAGCGTGCCGTTCTTCCTGTTGGGTTACCTACTGTACGCCACGGTGATGGTCGGCATTGGGGCAGCAGTCGGTCAGCCGCGCGAGGCCCAGCAGGTGGCCGGTTTCGTGAGCATGATCCTGATGGTGCCATTCATGCTGGTGGCGTTCATTCTCGTCGCTCCGGGCAGTCGGGTGGCGGTGACGCTATCCGTCTTCCCGCTGTTCGCGCCGGTGGCGATGCCGATGCGGTTGCTGCTCTCGGCCGCCCCCCCGCGGGACGTTGCCCTGGGGCTGCTACTCCTTGGCGCTACGGCGTGGCTCGCAACCGGCGTCGTCGGGCGAGTGTTCCGGGCCTCGATGCTGCTGCACGGGCAGCGGCTGAGCCCGAAGGGCTTGCTCGACGCCCTGAGATCGTAAGGAAGCGCCGTGGTAACTCTCCTGGTCGCGCGGCACGAATTCTTGATGCACCTGCGTCGGCGCTCTTTCGTGCTCAGCACCGCACTGGTGCCGCTTCTCGGGCTGAGCGCGAGCCTCGTCGTTGGCTTGGGGGGCGCTGACCTGGTGGGTCAGCTGGGTTCGAGCGAGCCGGGGCAGCTCGCCCGGGAGGGGTATTCCGGACGCATAGGTTACGTGGACCGGGGCGGGTTCGTTGCGAGCCTGCCCGCAGACGGTGCCGAGGGCACCTTCCGTGCCTATCCGGACGAGGCCGCGGCACGGCAGGCGCTGCGGGGGCGCGAGGTGGATGTGGTTTACGTGCTTAGCTCGGATTACCCCGCCGACCGCAGGGTGGTCCGCATTGCCCCGGGCATGACCTTCGCCGCTGACGACGGTCGTGCACTCGAGCATCTGCTCCGTCACAACCTGTGGCCGGAAGGCAGCGAGTCGTTGTTGGCCGATCTGGCCCAGCCGATGAGGCGGGTTGTCGTCGAGCGGGACGCCGGGCCTGAAGCAGTCCGCAGCGGACTGCTCGAACTGGGGCCCCGTCGCATGCTCGTGCCGGTGATCATTGCCGCCTTCCTGTATTCGACTATCTTCATGTTGTCGTCTTTCCTGCTGCAAAGCGTGACGACCGAAAAGGAAAACCGGGTCGTGGAGATCCTCCTCACCTCACTGCCGCCGTTCCAGTTACTGACCGGGAAGGTGCTCGGCCTCGGCCTTCTCGGTCTGCTCCAGCTGGCGGTTTGGTCACTATCCGGGCTTTTCGTGTGGCACTCCGACGCCCGCGCGATTCTCGGGCTGGCCGCGCTGAACCTCGGCTGGAGGGTGGCGCTGTTGGCGTTGACCTACTTCCTGCTCGGTTTCCTGTTCTACGCCAGCCTGATGGCCTCGATCGGCGCGTTGGTGCCGTCATTTCAGGAGAGCGGTCCGCTCGCGTTCGTGGTCCTGGCCCCGGCCTGGATGCCCTTCGTGATCCTGCAGACCCTCCTCAGGGAACCCGATGGATGGCTGGCGCGACTGCTCAGCCTCCTGCCTCCCACGGCGCCGCTCGTCATGACGATGCGAGTCCTGAGCGGTGGCGTGCCACCGGGTGAGATCCTGCTCGGCTTCCTGATCTTCGTGGCCGGCGCCGTGCTGGTGTTGTGGTTGGCCGCCAGGTTGTTCCGGGCTAACCTGCTTCTTTCCGGTGACGCGGTGGGGCTGCGGTCATTGTGGAGCGCCCTGAGTTCGTAGACGCCTCTCTTGGCACGCGCCTTGCTTGTGGGGCCAAGAGGCCTGTGGTAGAATCGGCGGTCTGCAAGTCCTGTCCCCAAGGAGGACTCATCGGTGTTCAACATCGTCCGCCGGCGCTACTGGTACTTCCTGCTATCGGCCCTGGTGCTCGTGCCCGGGTTGACATCCCTAAAGCTCTTCGGCCTACCGCGTTCGATCGACTTCGCGGGCGGCGCACTCTTCGAAATCGCCTTCGAAAATCCCGATGCGGTGAGCGAGGAGGGACTGCGGCAGGTGTACGAGGCCAATGGCATCGAGGAGGTGAAGATCGTTGAGGCGCGTGATTCCGGCACAGATCGCGTGCGTCACCAGATGCGGTCAACGAACATCACACTGGAGCAGAAGGATGAGCTCTCGGCGGCCCTGAGGGAGCGTTTCCCTGAGGCGGGGGACTTCGAGGAGTTGCGCTTCGAGTCCGTCGGTCCCTCCGTGGGCGCTCTCGTCACGCGCAATGCCACCACCGCGGTGGCGATGGCGGCGTTGGGCATCCTGCTCTATCTGTCACTGGCGTTCTACAGCGTGCCCCATCCGCTCCGCTACGGTACTTGTGCCATCATCGCCATGCTGCACGATGTGGGGGTCGTCGTCGGGCTGGCCTCCATTATGGGTAAGCTGTACGGCTGGGAGGTGGATGCCCTGTTCCTGACGGCGTTGTTGACCGTAATTGGCTTCTCGGTTCACGACTCGATCGTGGTCTTCGACCGAATTCGGGAGAACGTTGGCCGCATGCGCGGACTAGCTTATGAGCGTGTCGTAAACCACTCGATAATCCAGACACTGGACCGTTCTATCAACACTCAGCTGACGGCCATCTTCACGCTCGTGGCGGTCTACATCTACAGTCAGGGGCAACTCGAACGCTTCATATTCTGGCTAATCGTGGGAATCATCAGTGGTACATACTCTTCCATCTTCAACGCCGCACCACTCCTCGTCGTCTGGGAAAACCGCGACTGGCGCCACTGGTTCGGTCGGTGACCAGTGGATGATCGACACCACCGACCTCACCAAGTGCTTCGGCGAGGTGAGAGCGGTGGACGAGCTCGGCCTGCGGGTGCAACGCGGTGAGATCTTCGGCTTCCTCGGGCCCAACGGGGCCGGAAAGACGACCACCATCCGCCTGCTCGTGGGGCTCCTGCGGCCTGACGCAGGGACGATCCGTATCGCCGGTCTGGACCTGGCCGAGGAACCACTCCGCGCCAGGGCGCTGATGGCCTATGTTCCGGATACACCCTATCTGTACGAGAAGCTGACCGGACGGGAGTTCATTCACTTCGTGGCCGGCCTGTACAACGTTGCGCCCGAGCGCGCGACGAGCCGCGTGAACGAGCTCCTGCCCCTGTTCGACCTGGCTGACCGGGCGGACGATCTAATACAGGGCTACTCCCACGGCATGCGTCAGAAGACGGTACTGGCCGCGGCTTTGGTCCACGACCCCGAGGTGCTCTTCTTGGACGAGCCCACCGTAGGGTTGGATCCGCGCAGCGCACGGTTGATGCGCGACATCTTCCGGCAGCTGGCGCAGCGTGGCGTGACGATCTTCCTCTCGACGCACATCCTCGAGGTTGCCGAGCGCATGTGCGGCCGTGTCGGCATCATCGATGACGGCCGGTTGATCGCCCTGGGGACGGTGAGCGAGCTCCATCAGCAGGCCGACCAGTCGGGTACCCTGGAGGATATCTTCCTTGCGCTGACGGGCGGCCCGGCCTATGCCGAGATCGCCGAGGTTCTGCGCTGAGCCTGGATGCGCCCGCACGAACCGCGGCTCCGGCGCGGGACGTGGCAGCATACGGCCCACCAGGCCTGCTGTCAAGCACCCTGTGGCTCATCGGTGCCCGATGGCGGGTGACCTACAACGGCCTCAGGCGTGGAGCCCGCTGGCGTCGCTTCACGTACCTGCTCGTGGCTGCTGCGCTGGCCTTCCTGACCCTCGTTGCCCTGGCTGTGAGTTACGTCTTGACCCGGGGCATCGTGGAGATCGTAGGGATACCGGAGACCGCAGACGTTATCATCGCCACGACGCTCAGCGGCGGATTGATGCTGAGCATACTCGTCAGCTTCACGGTGGCGCTGGCCGCGCTCTACCTCTCGGCTGACCTCGATCTCCTGCTTGCTGCGCCGGTGCCGCGGCGGGCGGGGTTCGCCTCCAAGCTCCTGGGCGGGCTCCCGCCGCGCCCCCTGCTCGCGTTGGCACGCGCCCTTGTGC
>CAYYVH010000024.1:0-22727 GCA_964475075.1 uncultured Anaerolineales bacterium
GGTGGAAGCTCTCCGCTCCCGCGGTGGGCGCGCCCACGGTCGCGGGAATCGTGGAGGGCGCTGTGGGCTTAGCCGCCTTGCTCCAGTAGCGCCTGGAGATCGTGGAGCCGCTCCGCCAGGAACTGGGTGTAGTGGCGGACCGGGTAGGAGATGCCCAGCGCCGGGTACTCGTTCTGGAGGGAGTTGAAGGCATGGGGGTCGGCGGTGACGATCTCGTTGAACTCGTACTTGCCGAACACCCGCCCGTTCTTCTCGGCCAGCATCTCGAACAGGCCACGCTCGCCCGCCAGTCGCTGCGAGTCGCCGTCGCTCACCTCCTCGGGACCCAGGATTCCAACGTCGACCCCCAGCGCGCCGTAGACCCTGGCCAGCGCCCGGCTTACCTGCCGAACCCGGGGGTGGTACGAGGCGTAGTCGCCGACGAACCACAAGACGTCCACCCGCCGCTTGGCCTGCCCCAAGATCGCAACACCTGGCTCGATACCCTTGGCCCACTCCGCGCGCTTGCGCGGTGATTCGCCCAGCGGATTGCCGTAGCGCTGGGAGCACTCCAGCGCATCCTGAAGTTCAGTCGGGACGTTCCCGGCCAAGAGCAGCTCTTCCTTCGCGCGGGTCATGAGACCGGCGGTCAGAGGTATCTTCGCCGGACAGCCCTCCGTACAGGCATAGCATGACACGCACATCCAGACCGTGTCGGTCTTCATCACGACATCGAATTGCCCCGCACGCAGGGCACCGATCATCACGCCGGGGGGCATGTCCATGACGAAGCCGAAGGGGCATATGCCGCTGCACGTACCGCACTGCAGGCAAGCGCGGAACCGCTCACCGTCCGGCACCTCGAGCAAGCTGGCGAAGAACTCCTCGCTGAAAGGGGTTGCACCCGAGACTACTTCCATCCGACCACCTCCTCGTGCTCTCGATCAACAGCGCATGCGCAGCGCAAGCTTCACTGGCACCCGAATGACTCCCATTATTTCGGCAACGTGATTGTGTACTTGATGAGATGATACCGCCCTGCCGTGCGGCAGCATCGGCGCTTACGCCAGTCTGCCGTCCGCTCTTTGGCTAGATCATGATCGGCCAAACCGCGTGGGGAGCTGTGACAGTGGCCTGGGTGTTAGCACCCATGCATGGGGAGTTACCCCGCGCGTGGCGTGGGGCGGTAGATGCGGGCTCTTTCTAGGGACGGGTCAGGATGCAGCTGGAATCCGCCCGGCTGCGACCCGTGGAGGCGGTGCTGCCCGGTGTGTCGTCAAGCGAGGTCCGATCGAGCGCGGCGCCTAATCACCATCCATTTCCAACTCGATCAACCCTTTCCGAATGGCGTATTTGACCAGATCCGTTCGGCTGTGCAGCTTGAGCTTGCGCATGATGTTCTCGCGGTGCCGCGCCACCGTCTTCGCACTGATGCCCAGACGATCGGCGATCTCCTGGTTGAGGCAGCCATCCGCGATGAGGGTGAGCACCTCGCGTTCCCGATCAGTGAGGCCGTCGTACCTGGCTCGATCCCGGTGAGCCATGGCACCGCCCAAGTAGCTCTGCACCAGGACTCTGGCCACTGACGGGTAGAGGAACACATCACCCTCATTCACGGCGCGGATGGCGGCCACGAGATCCACCGGGGCGGCCCGCTTGGGCACGTATCCCGATGCCCCGGCCGTAAGCATCTCGAAGAAGTACTCTTCCGCCTCGTGGATGGTCAGGGCCAGCACCGCCGTCTGGGGCAGCGCCTCGGTGAGCTGCCGGGTGGCCTCAAAGCCATCCATGTCGGGCATGGTGATATCCATGATCACCACGTCCGGCTCAAGCGCCGCTGCCTGAGCCAGCGCTTCCGTTCCGGTCTCCGCCTCGCCGACGATCTCCATGTCCGTCTGGGCCTGCAGCAACATCCGCAACCCCGCACGCACAATTGCGTGATCATCAACGAGCAATAGCTTGATCTTCGACATCGCAGACGTCCTCTCCGATTAGGGGGATCCGTACGGTCAAGGTGGTGCCCACCCCGGGCTGTGACTGCAGATCGAAGCTTCCACCGGCCAGCGTCACTCGCTCGTGAATGCCCACCAGGCCCCAACCCCGCCGGGTCGCCTCGGGCCCGAGCACCTGCTCGGGTTCGAAGCCCTTGCCATCGTCCTCCGCCGTCAAGAGCACCCAATCGGGCGCATAGTCCAGGCGGATGGTCGCATGCTCGGCCACGGCGTGCCGCGCCACATTGCTCAGAGCCTCCTGCGCAATACGGAACAGGACGATCTCGATGTCCGACGGTAGGCGGCGCCGCTCGCCGCCGACCTCTACGGACACCTCCGTGGGCAAGCTGTCCCGGTAGTGTTTGGCGTACCAGCGCAGCGCCGGCACCAGGCCTAGGTCATCCAGGAGGGTGGGCCGCAAATCGGCCACCAACTGCCGCAGCTCCGTGAGGGCCCTCATGCTCAGCTCTTTGAGTTGGCCGACCTCTGCCTTGGCTAGGGCCGGATCCGCGGTAAGCGCCTCCTCGATGCCGCCCAGCCCCACGGCCAGGGCGGTGAGGACCTGACCGGTCTCATCGTGCAGCTCGCGGGCGATTCGCCGTCGCTCCTCTTCCTGGGCCGTTATCGCCCGGTGGAGCAACTGGCCGCGCAGAGCCTCACGTCGCTGCAGCTCGCGGTGCAACCGCTCCGTCTCCTCTCTGACATGCTGCTCCGCCGCCCTGGCCGATTCCAGCTCCCGCTGTCGCTGCAGGTCGAAGATGTGCAGCGCCCGCACCATCGTGACAGCCACTACAGCGGCCATGGCCGCTCGGAACAACTGCACCGGAACCCCGAAGATGCGAAAAAAGACCAGGCCGTTGATGACGGTGGAGGGAAAGAGGATGCTCGCCGGCCCGAAAAGCTGGCCAACGACACCGTACGCGGCCAGGGCCAACGCCGCGCCCGTCACGTCTCGCTGGAAGCGCGGCAGGCCAAGTTCCCGGAAGGGGCGGCGTTGGACTAGCAGCGCCAAGGCCGCCAGCAACGCCCCAGGGATGCCCAGGCTGTAGCGGCACCAGACGTCGGCGGCAGTGAGCCATTCGGAGAGAGGAGGCGCCATGAACAGCCGGATCGCCGCCACACCCAGGAGAAACACGAGCACCATGAGCCCGGCACCGGCCAACACGTCCGTGACGGGCCTGTGCAGCGGCCGCAGCAGCCACAACCCGAAGGCAGCCAGGCTGAGGAACGAAACGGCCAGCAACGCTACACGCAGCACCTCGATCGAAGTCGATGGTGGCCGGCCAGAGATGATCAAGGCCATCTCGAGCCACTCGTGGCTCCCGTGGATCAACCCGAAGCCCGAGAGAAGCCACATTGCCCCGGCAAAGCGCAGCCCACTGGCCCGACCCAACTCCAATGCCACGGCCAGCCCCATCGAAAAGAAGGCCAGGCCGTAGACAAAGTACACCACTGCGATGTGGCGTGCGAGCAGATCCGACAGAGCATCCATGGGTCTCTACGGCAACCGTGCCACCTCAGGGCACCGAGGGCAACACGGGCACGGGCAGCTCATCCGGAAGGCCGAAGGCCAGGCCCATGAGCTGGGTGAAGTAGAGCACGCTCACCCCGTACTCCGTCCCGTACTCCTGGTTAACATTGTCCTGGTATTCTACCAGGTTGAGCCGGCACATCGGGCAGACGGTGACGATGGCATCGGCGCCGGATTCGGCGGCGGCCCGGTGCAACCGCCAGATCCGCTCCAGGGCCCCATCCCGGCCGATCTGGTCCATGTGGCCGCCACAGCAGTCCGTCTTCCGGGCGAAGTCCACGACTTCGGCACCCAACACGCGCGTCAACTCCTCGAGCGACGTGGGGGGCTCGTAGTCGTCGTCTTGGCCACCACAACCGGGGCCCCCATTCAGGCACCCGTAGTAGGGAGCGACCCGCATGCCGGTAAGCGGCCTGGTCACCTTCCGGGCGACGGCATCGAGGCCAACGTCGCCGGCTATCACATCGAGCAGATGGCGCACTTGGACACTGCCTGGATCGTAGCGCAGACCTCCTGCGTCCAGCGCCGCGTTCACGTCGGAAGCCAGCCGCGGCGACTCCCACATGAGCTGGTCGGTCCTGGCCAGGTTGCTGAAGCAGGCGCTGCAAGGCGTCACGAGCTGGTTGCTCTGTTCGGTCCGCCTGGCCGCCAGCGCCAGGTTGCGACCCACGAGTGCATGCGCCGTCAACTCGTCCAAGGGTAAGTACTCGGTTGCGCCGCAGCAACTCCAGTCCTCGAGCTCGGCGAGCTCGATCCCCAGCCGGGCCACCACGGCCGTCACGGACCTGTGGCAGGCGACGGCGTCGCGCTCCAAACAGCAACCGGGGTAGTAGTTGTACATCACGCCGCACCTCCTGCCCGGGGCGCTACTCCTCTGCCGCGTCCTTCCTACGTCGTGCCCGTCCGAGGGCCAGGAGCCCCGCGCCGGCCGCCGCCACGAGACCCACCGCGGCCGCCCTGGCCCACGGCACCTCCTCCCGCACCACCTCGCCCCCCACGTATTCCCGAAAGAGGCGTCCCCATTTCGTCTCGAGCGCCGCGTCCACGCGCTGGCGACCAACGAAGGGGTACCAGTAGACGTCATGATAAAGCCGGCTCGCGGCGTAGGACCACGGCACCAGCGGTGTGCGCAGCAGCAGGCGCTCGAGAGGCTTCAACGGCCCGTGGTAGATCATGTGTTGGCCGCGGCTGGCGAAGGTGTCCTCACGCACGAAGCCCCACGGCTGCTCCAGGAGCTCGGCGTCGCCCAGCACCTCGATCTGCCGCGGGTCGCCCACTCCGAGACCTCGCTCGTCGGCCAGGCGAATGAACTGCAGAGACAAGGGATCGAAGCCCTGCAACCGGGCGCTCACGGCATCGATGGCCACCTGATCGCTCGCTGCCAGGATCACGTCTTTCTCGTGCCAGCGCATCGCCCGCGGCCCGGGACCGTCACCGGCGAAGGTGCCGTCCATAACCGCGAAAAGCCCGGAGTGGATCTCGCGCTGAATGGCCAAGAGGTCCACCACCGTCTCGTGGATGACGCCGTGGGTCCAGTGCCGGCGCTCGGAGAGAAGGCCACCGAAAGCGTTCTTCATGGCGCCGGTGATGGTAGTGAAGACGTGGGTCTTGACCGTCGGCAGCTGGATGATGTTGCGGTCGAAGAAGAGCTTGGGGATCTTGATGCCGTCGGGAAAGATCTTGTCCAACACCAGCATCTCCGCCCGCGGTTCGTAGTACACCCACTCCACCTGCGGTTCGTAGAGGTGCACGTTGGCGAGGCCGTGCTCGTCCACCACGATCTGGCGTTGGCCGTTGTTCACCTCACCCACGTAGGCATCCACCACCACCGTCCGGTTATGGGCCGCCAGGAGGCTCTCCGGCGCGTAGCCATCCGCAAGCAGGGTGTTGATAACCCCATCCAACTGCCACGGGGCGGAAGAGCAAGCCGGGTACCACGTCTGCCAGGAAATGTTGACCTTCAGGATCGTATCGTGATCCCTGGGGAGCGACTCGCCGTAGCCGACCATGCGCATCAGGCGCCCGTAGTCCTCGACAACCGTCTCCGGGCGCGTGCGCAGGATGGCAACCTTCCCTCGACCCGGGAAGCTATACGCGTTCATCACCGGACCCCTTGCTCGCTGTAACGGAGCGCTAGCTCCTGGCTCACCATGAAGAGGGACCGGCCTCTGACCTGAGTCGCAGGCCTATCCCTGCTCCTCTTCCTTCTCCTTCTGCGCCCGTGCAACGATGTCATCGGTGATCTGGTGCGGCACGACGGCAAAGTGCGAGAACTCGGACGTATAGTATCCCCGGCCTTGAGTCATGGACCGCAGATCGGTCGAGTAGCGCTGCATCTCCGCCAGCGGCACCTGGGCCGTCACGATGGTCTTGCCCCCCTGCTGCTCCGTGCCCTGAACCATGCCGCGGCGGGTGTTCAGATCGCCGAGCACATCGCCCATCTGGCTATACGGCACCACCACACGCACGGTGTATATGGGCTCGAGCAGCACCGGGCCGGCCTGGCTGACGGCTAGCTTGAAGACCTCGCGCCCGGCAATCTGGAAGGCGATGTCCTTGGAATCCACCGGGTGCTCCTTGCCGTCGAAGACAACGGCCTTGATGTCGACCACTGGATAGCCAGCGATGACGCCTTCGCTCAGCACCGGGATGATTCCCTTTTCGATAGACGGGACGAACTGCGACGAGATAGCGCCGCCGAAAACCTTGCTCCCGTACTCGAACCCCTCGCCGCGCTCCCGCGGCTCCACCCGCAGGTGGACCTCGGCAAACTGGCCTGCGCCACCGGTCTGCTTTTTATGGCGGTACTGCGCCGAGGCCGAGCGGGTGATCGTCTCGCGGTAGGGCACCTTGGGCACCGCTGTCGTCACCGCCACGCCGAACTTGTCCGCGAGGCGACGCACGGCCACGTCCACGTGTGCGTCGCCCATTCCCGAGAGAACGAGCTGGCGGGTCGCGGCCTCGTATTCCGAGTGGAGGCTGGGGTCCTCCTCGATCACTTTCTGCAAAGAGGCGCCCAACTTCGTGCTGTCGGCCTGACTGGCAGGCGTCAGGGCCACCGAAAAGAGAGGCTGCGGATAGGTAACGACCGGCATCGCCAGCGGCACGTCCTTGTCGCCCAGCGTATCGGCTGTTTGGGTATGCTGCAGCTTGGCCAAGGCACCGACGTCGCCCACGGGAACGCGGCCAACCGTGGTCTGCTCCTTGCCGCTCACAACGTAGACCGGACCGATCCGCTCTTCCTCATGATGGTTGACGTTCTGCACGCGCGAGTCGGCGTCGAGCGTGCCGGAGAACACGCGTACGTACTGGAGCTTGCCCACGTAAGGGTCAGCCACTGTCTTGAACACCTGTGCGACCAGCGGGCCGGCCGGATCGGCCGCCAACTCGACCTCCTCGCCCGTGGCCTGGTTCGTCGCTACCCGGGGCGCCGCCTCAGCCGGCGAGGGCAGCACGGCGATGAGCGCGTCGAGGAGGGCGTGGACGCCGAGGGCCTCCGTGGCAGCAGTGAAGAACACGGGGACACACGAGCCGGTTTTCACGACAGCCATGAGCCCGGTCCGCACCTCGTCGGGCGAAAGCTCTTCCCCCTCCAGGAACTTCATTATGAGCTCGTCGTCGGACTCGGCGGCGGCCTCGATAACCGCCTCGCGCCGGCTCTCCACCTCTGCCGCCAGGTCATCGGGCACCGCCCCCCGCTCGCCATCTGGTCCGAGGCTCACATCACCATCCACGAGGCGGCAGACGCCTTTGAACTCCAGTGCATGGCCCACCGGCAACTGCAGGGGAACGAAGCGGCCGCTGAAGCTGGACTCGAGTTCAGCCAAGACCTTGGTCCAGTTGGCGTGCTCGCGGTTCATGCTGTTGATCACGACGACCCGGGGCAGGCCGAGCTCTTCGAGATACTGCCAGGCAATCTCAGTGCCGACCTCAACGCCGGAAAAGGCGTCGACGACGACGACCGCGGCTTCCACGGCGTGCAGCGCGGCGATGACATCGCCGACGAAATCGGCGTAGCCGGGAGTGTCGAGCAGGTTGAGCTTGTGGCCGTTCCACTCGATGGGGATAACACTGGTGTCGATGGAGATCCCGCGCCGTATTTCCTCGGCGTCGAAGTCCGACGCAGTATTGCCCTCTTCGGTCTTCCCCATCCGGGTGGTTACCTTGCTGACATAGAGAGCAGCCTCGGCGAGGGACGTCTTGCCGGCGCCGCTATTGCCCAACAGGGCGATGTTGCGGATTCTATCGGCCGTGTATGGCTTCATGAGTGTACAAGCCTCCTACACACCAAAACGGCAACCCCAATCGGGGTTCGCGCCACCCGCGCATCCGGGCGCTTGCCGCGGCGGCATAGGAGTATAGCCGAACAGCCGATTTGGGACAACGGATAGGCGGAAAAAGACTGCTCGTACAGGTCAAAGCGGGCCGGTGCGCCGGGTGATCACGGGTCGCCGGCCGGGGAAGTGGCGCTAGGCGGGGGCTGCGCTTGGATCCGGGCGAGGATGTGGGTCGCGAGCTGCATCACGTCGCCCGTCCCCGTGGTACCCACGAAGACCACCGCGCCCCCACGTCGGAAGGAGACGGCGCGGTAGTCTTCGGCCGTCCATGACCTGGCACCCTCGGCGCCGGGAAGCGCGATAGCCTGGGACTCCAGGCCGAACGCCCCCGCCACCAGCGCGGCACCCAACTCGTCCAGGTCCTCGGCCGCGGCGGGATCGTCGTAGAGCAGGACGACCTGGGTGATCTCCTCGCCGGTGTCCGCCCGCCGGAAGGTGCTGACGCCGCGGTCGTCGGGCAGTGGCACGCGGCCGAGCGTCAGGCTCGAAGCCGTCCGCTCCACCTGTGCCGGATCCAGCGGCGGGTTGGTCCGCTGAAAGATAGTCTCTGGGGCGCCCTCAGCCGCAGCTAGATCCCTCGGATCCAGGAGATACGACGCCACGCGGTCACCGGAAACACCGGGCCGGCCCCCGCCGCCCCCACCGAACAGCTGGCCCAACGCGAGGGCCCCCGCCACGAGCACCGCGAGCAGCACCAGCCAGCGAAGAGACCCACGCCCCCTCTCCTCAGTCTTCATCTGACCCATCCGTAAGCCCCGCCGATCCGTTGTGTGCCCATCCTGCCCGGGCGCTCTGCTGTTTCATTCGGTCGTGTGTCCTTCATCGAGCGCCTGGTACAGCGCCTGGGTGCCCATTTTCGCACCCCCGAGGGCGACAACACGCTCGTACAGCGAGCGTGCCAGGGCCAGCCCAGGAAGAGTCAGCCCCATCCGCTCGGCCTCAGCCAGGGCAATCTCGATGTCCTTCAGGAAGTGCTCCACGAAAAACCCCGGCTCGAAGTCACCCCGCACCACTCGCGGATACAGGTTGGCGAGGCTCCAGCTGCCTGCGGCCCCCGCGCCGATGGACGCGAGCACCGTCTCCGGATCGAGACCCGACCTACGAGCGTAGAGCAACGCTTCCATGACTCCGATCATGTTCGAGGCAATGGCGATCTGGTTGCACATCTTGGTGTGCTGTCCGCTCCCGGCCGGCCCTTGATAGATGACGGTGCTGCCCATGGCCTCGAGCAGGGGGCGCGCACGCTCGAAGGCCTCCCGATCACCTCCGACCATGATGGACAGCGTGCCGTCCCGTGCCCCGACGTCACCACCGGACACCGGTGCATCCAGCGCGGCGATGCCGCGTGCCCTGGCGGCCGCATGGATCTCCTGCGCCAGCGAGGGCTCGCTGGTCGTCAGATCGATGGCGATGGACCCGGCCTTGGCGCGGGCGATCACCCCCTGCTCATCCAAATAGACCTGGCGCACGTCAGCGGGGAAGCCGACGATGGATAGCACGAAGTCGGCATCCGATACGGCCTCGGCCACGGATGGCGCCCAGCGCGCGCCGGCGTCCAGCACCGCCCGTGCCTTGGCCGCAGTGCGGCTGTGCACCTTCAGTCGGAAGCCGGAAGCCATGAGGTTCAAGGCCATCCTACTGCCCATTACGCCCGTGCCGATGAACACCACACGGCCGCTAGTGCCGCCTTCACTCGTCATTGAGGATCTCCTACGTGTTGCACCGTTTCACACCCCCATACCGCCCACGCCTACCCCAAGGTCCACTAAAGGTGGCACACAGCCGCGGCAAAACGCGCAATGTGCATACGCCATTCTGCCTACGCGGGCCTGGCCGGCTGACCGATGCCGACCGGCGCCTGCGGGCGTAGAATCTCACCGGAAACCGCCGTTACCCTCGCCCGTGCGGCACCTACGGTGCCGGCGCAGCAGGATACGGGAATCTGGCGGACAATACCAGTCAGGAGCCCGGGATTCCCGATCGCCGGGCATGATCCGCCGCAAGGTCGCCTGTGCGGGATGGGAGAGCGACAGACAGGTAATGACAGGCCAACCGGAGCACGAGTTCGTCGTGCGAGTCGTGATCGCTGACGACCATGCCCTGACGCGACGCGAGCTCGCGCGAGCGGTCGATGGGCACCCCCTGCTGCGGGTCGTCGGTCAGGCCGCCGACGGCGACGAGGCAGTTGCGCTGGCAAGAGCCCTGGACCCCGACGTGGTCCTGCTGGACATCCGGATGCCGGGTCTGGACGGCCTGCAGGCGGCCCGCCGAATCCGGTCCGAGAGCAATGCCGCGGTTGTGCTGATCTCCGCTTACAGCGACGCGTTGTACGAGGCGGCCGCCGACGAGGCCGGGGCGGCAGCGTACCTCGCCAAATCCGTGAGCGAGGACGCGCTCGTGGCGGCGGTTCTGGCCGCCGCGCCCAACACGGGGGCCAGCGCGCGACCCTAGCGATCCAACGGCAGTCGGGCCCTCACCTGGGTCCCGGCCCCGGGCGCACTGTCGATCGATAGGCGGCCGCCCAACATCACAGCCCGCTCGCGCATTCCGGCCAGCCCGAGCCTAGCGGTGCCCGACGTGTGCGCCCCGAACTGCTGATCGGGCTGAAAACCGCAACCGTTGTCCTCAATCGTCAGGCTGACCTCTGACTCACCCACCCTCAGCCGCACGCCAACCAAGTGGGCGCCGCTGTGCCGCCGGACGTTCCGAAGCGCCTCCTGGGCAATGCGGAAGAGGGCGGTCCGCTGCTGGGCGTCAAGCTGGCCGGCCTCGCCCTCGACATCCAATCCCACCTCGATTCCCGTGGCTCGCAGCTCGGTGGCGAGGTGCTCGAGCCCAGCCGCCAGCCCGAGATGGTCCAGCACTGACGGGCGCAAGTTCCGGCTCAGCCGGCGCACCTCCTCCGCCTCAGCCATGGCCGCCTCTGCCAGCTCGGTGAGATCCTCCTGCAGCGCATCGGGATCGCGAGAGCCGTTTACGGC
Organism: uncultured Anaerolineales bacterium; assembly: GCA_964475075.1. Classification (GTDB taxonomy): domain Bacteria; phylum Chloroflexota; class Anaerolineae; order Epilineales; family Epilineaceae; genus CAYYVH01. Next base: position 10,820 of record CAYYVH010000024.1, read on the forward strand.
CAGGCTGTGAAGCCGTCGGCCGATGGCGGTCAGGGTCTGCACCGTCGTGTCGTGAAGGTCACCGGCAATGCGGGCCCGCTCGTCCTCTTGGGCCTGCATGACCAGAGACACGAACTCCCGGAGCTGCTGACGCTCCTCCCGGGTGGTGAGCATCTCACTCGTCCGCTCCGAGAACTGGCGGGTAAGGGTCCGCTGCTCGGTCACATCCCGCGCAATTCCCTGGAAGTCCACCTCCGAGCCGCGGCCCGGAACCAAGCTGATCTCGAAATGGCGCACCGCTCCGCTCGCGTCGGGCGCGCTTACCGCGAACGCGGTGCGGGGAGCGCCACTCCGCATGGCGCGCAGATGAACATCGACGACGGTCCTGTCGTCGGGACTCACCATGTCGCGCAGGAGCCGGCCCTGGAAGAGCAGGCGATCGAGCCCTGTGACGGCACGAATGCGGTCGTTGACGTACGTGAACCGCCCCACCCTGTCGAGGGCAAACACTATCTCGGGCGCACCCTCGGTCAGCAGTCGGTATTGCTCCTCCGACGCTACCAGGTGTTGAGTCAAGCGAGAATTGACGATGGCCTGCGCCGCGTGCTGCGCCAGGGCCTCGGCCAACTCCTGGTCCTCCGCCGTGAAGGCCGGCGCTCCGGCCTTCTCAGTGAGATAGAGTTCGCCCAGCACCTCATCGCCCTTGCGAATGGACACGCCGAGGAAGCTCTTCATGGGAGGGTGGTGCGGTGGGAAGCCCACGGCACGGTGATCAGCGCCGATATTGTCCAGGCGCAACGACTGGCCGGTACGCCTCACCAACCCCAGGATTCCGTGGCCCTGCGGGCGCCGGCCTATTGACCGAACCTGCTCGGACGTCACGCCCGAGACCAGGAACCGCTCGAGTCGCTGGCCGCGCCCGTCCGGCACTCCGACGGCGGCATAACGTGCCCCGACGAGGTTTCGGGCGCCCTCGGCCGCGGCCTGCAGTATGGCATCCACCTCACGTTGGGCCGAGACCGCCAGCATCGCCTTGCTGAGGGCCGCAAGTACGTCCCCGAACTTGCGTTTAGTCACTAGGTCAGGGTAGCCGGACCGCCGGTCCCAGGCAAGTGCCGCTCGGGCAGGGACGCGGCCAGGGGCCGGCCAATTACCGGTGGCCGCGGCGGACTGCCACGATCTCCGCCATGATGCTGAGGGCTATCTCTTCAGCGCCCTGGGCGCCGATCGGCAGGCCAACAGGGCCACGAATCCGGGCGATGGCCGCTTCGGAGATGCCCCGCGCGCGTAGGGCCCGCTTTCGCTCATCCTGGGTCCGCCGGCTGCCCAGGGCGCCTACGTACCCCGCCCCACTCGTCACGGCGGCGGCCAGGGCAGGCTCGTCGAGCTTCGGGTCGTGGCTGAGCACGACCACGTAGCTGTCCGCGTCGGGCTCCAGGGTTTTCAGGGCCCGATCGGGCCATTCGTGGATCAGCCGGACGGCGTCCGGGAACCGCTCCGTCGTGGCCAGGTCCGCCCGCGGGTCGATCACCCAGCCGTCGAAGCCCATCACCCGCGCGATGGGCACGAGCGCCTGGGCGACGTGCACGGCGCCGATAATGAGCAGGCGTGGCGGCGGTGCGATCACGTCGAGGAACACCTGAGCGCCCCCCGTCCCGGGCATTTCAACCAGGCCCGACTTACGCGTCGAGAGCGCAGTTCGCATCGCCCCCTCCAACACAGCGCGCGAAGTTGCGTCAACCGGCTCCGGCTCGAGGCGGCCGCCCTCCGCCAGCACCACCTTCGTCGGGCGCTCAGGCCGCAAGGCGGTTGCCACGCACACCGCGCGGCGCGCGTCCACCTCGTCCTCGAGGTGGGCGGAAACAGGGAGCCAAGCCTCCGCCGGCTCGACCCAGACGGCGATCTCGCCGCCGCACGTCAGACCCACGGACCAGGCGACCTCCTCGGTCACACCGTAGCGCAGCAGGCGCGGCCTCTGACGCTGCATCACCTGTCGTGCGACCACGGCGACGTCCGCCTCCACGCAACCGCCGCTGACGGAGCCGGCCAATTCGCCCTCGGAACCGACCAGCAATCTCGAGCCGACCGGCTGGGGTGCGGACCGCCAGGTGGCCACCACGGTGGCCACGGCTCCCCACGCTCCAGCCTGGCGCCAGCGATCGAGCGCTGCAAGCAGGAGGTCCATCCCTCCGCCTACCAGATTCTCTCGGCCCCGGCAAGCGCCGCAAGGCGGCCCACCGCACAGCGGCCGACCAGCCTCAAGACCAGCCTCAAGTAGTCCACCGGCGTGTCGATGTCGGCTGTCTCCCAGGACGAGACGTCCACGTATCGGACGTGCGGAAGGTGCCGCCGCACGACAGAACGCCCACCCTGATCGGCGGCGAGACGGTTGAGCTCGCCGAGCTCGCCGAGCTCCAGAAACAGTGACCGGTCGAAGACGGCCGGCGGGCTCGCAGCAGCCCCATCGTGGCACACGACCGCCGGCGCCCCGCTCTGCCGCCACGACTCGACGCAGCGGTCGATGAGCCCTGAGGTGACGTTCGGCTGGTCTGCCAGCAGGAACACCGCCGCCTGGACCCCGTCCGGTAGAGCCGCCACGGCCGACGCCATAGAGGCCCCTTGCCCGCGCTCCCAGTGGGGGCTATCGATCACCGTCACCGGTGCCCCGGACAGGGCGCCGGCAACCCGCTCGCCATGGCTGCCCACGACGACAATCACCGGTTCGACAGCCGCACCAAGGGCCACGTCGACCGCATGGCGCACCAAAGGGCGAGGCCCCCAGGGCAGGAGTTGCTTGGGTCGCCCGAAGCGGCGGCTTGCCCCCGCCGCCAGCACGACGGCCGCGACCGAGGCTGCCCCGTCGCCCAATCAGCGAAACCTTCCGCTAGCCCTACGACTGTCACCAAGCGCAGCCGGGCTGATAGCTGATAGCCGATAGCCGATAGCCCAAGCCAGGTCAGTCAAGCGACTTCTGAACAGACCAGGACTCCCCACTACTCGGCCGCCGCCAGGATTTCCGCCGTTATCATGTCGCCGATCTCCGTCGTCGAGAGCCCGCTCCGGGCGTCAACCGAAGGGATACGGCCGGTCACCAGGCTGTCCCGGATGGCCGACTCGATCCGCCCCGCCGAACGCTCCTGACCCAGGAACTCCAACATCATGGCCACGGCGGACATGGTGGCCAGGGGGTTGGCAACGTTCTGGCCGGTGTATTTCGGGGCCGAGCCGTGCACCGGCTCGAACATCGAAGTGCGGCCGGGGTGGATGTTGCCAGACGCCGCCAGGCCCAGGCCGCCCTGAAGCATGGCACCGAGGTCCGTGACGATGTCCCCGAACATGTTCGTGGTGACGATGACGTCGAACCAGTCGGGGTTCTTGATCATCCACATGCAGCAGGCATCCACGTAGGCGTGATCCTTGTCGATGTCGGGATATTCGCTGGCTACCTCGTCGTACGTGCGTGCCCAGATTGACTGGGGGCGGAGGGCGTTAGCCTTGTCCACCACCGTCACCCGCGGCGTACGGGCGCCCTCGCTCCGCCGCCGCGCCCTCTCCCGCGCCAACTCGAAGGCGTAGCGGATCACCCTCTCCGTGCCCTCGCGCGTGAAGATCCCGGTCACGACGGCGACCTCATTCGAAGTGTCCTGGTGGAGGTTGCCGCCGATCTGGCCGTAGAAGCCCTCGGTGTTCTCGCGCACGACCACGAAGTCGATGTCCGCGGGGGCCTTGCCCTTCAGCGGGCACAGGTTCTCCGCCAGGAGCTTCACCGGGCGCAGGTTAATGAAGAGGTCCAACCCGAAACGCAGACCCAGGATGACCGCGCGTTCCACGAAACCCGGCTCGAGGTCGGGGTGCCCGATGGCCCCCAGGAGCACGGCGTCCAGGGCGCGCCACTCATCCAGGGCCGAATCAGGCAGGAGCTCGCCCGTCGCCAAGTAGTGCGCTCCGCTGTAGGGATAGTGGACGATGTCGCAATCGAAGCCGTCGATGCTCCCGCAGGCTTTCAGGACCTTCAGCCCCTCAGCGACCACTTCCGGGCCGATGCCATCGCCGGGGATCGAGCCGATCCGATAAGTTGTCAAGCTTGTCTCCTTGATTCTGGATGTGATGCCCCGTCTAATCGGCCAAATGCCGGGCAATGACGAGACGCTGGATCTGCGCGGTGCCCTCGTAGATCTGCATGATCTTGGCATCGCGCATCCATTTCTCGACCGGGTATTCCCGCGAGTAGCCGTAGCCACCAAGGATCTGGACGGCATCCGTAGTGACCTGCATGGCCATGTCCCCGGCGAAGGCCTTCGCCATCGCCGAGGCTTTCGTATTCCGCTGCCCTGAATCGGCCAGCCACGCCGCGCGCCAGGTCAGGAGCCGGGCGGCGTCGATTCCGGTCGCCATGTCGGCTAGCATGAAGCTGATGGCCTGGAACCGGCCGATGGGTCGCCCGAACTGCTGGCGTGCCTCGGCGTAGTCACTCGCGTACTCGAACGCGGCACGGGCCACGCCCACCGCCCCGGAAGCCACGTGCGTGCGCGTGTGGTCAAGGGTGCGCATGGCGATGGTGAAGCCCTCGCCCTCGTCCCCCAGACGGTTTGCCGCCGGGACGACGACGTCCTCGAAGTGGATCATCGCCGTGTGTGAGGCCCGAATCCCGAGCTTCTTCTCCTTGCGACCCGCAACCACGCCGTTGAGCTCGCTCGGCACGACGAAGGCCGTGATTCCCCTCAGGCCAGCGCCGGGGTCCAAGGTGGCGAACACGACGTTCGTGTCCGCAATCCCCCCGTTCGTGATGAAACACTTCGTGCCGTTCAGCACGTAATCCGACCCATCGCGGCGCACGTTGGTCTTCATACCGGCCGCGTCCGAGCCGGCGTCCGGCTCGGTCAGGGCGAAGCAGCCCAGCCGGACTGTCTCCGGATCACACAGCCGGGGCAGGAAGCGCTCCTGCTGGTCCGGGCTGCCGGCTAGCAGGATCGGCGTGGCCGCCAACATCGTGCCGCCCAATGCGCTGGCCATGCCGGCGCAACCCCAGAAGAGCTCCTCGTCGACGAGGCAGCGGGTCACAAGGTCGGTGATGCCGGCACCGCCGCACTCCTCCGGAAAGGCGAAGCTCGTCAGGCCGATCTCAGCCGCCTTCTCGAGAACCTCCCATGGCAACTCTTCCTTCTCGTCGTATTCCGCGGCCACCGGGCGCATCTCCTCCTCGGCGAACCGGTGGGCCAGGTCGCGAATGGCGCGCTGTTCGTGTGTGAGTTCTAGGTCGATCATTCCTGAGCCCTCGCTGCCAGCCGTGCCCGCACGTAACCGTGCAGACCGCCCAACTGGATTATGGCGAGCAGGAACTCCGGAAAGGGCTCGGCCTGACAGGTCTCGTCACGAGTCTCGTTACAGATCACCCCACTGACCGGATCGATCTCCACCATGTCGCCCGTGGTGGCCCCCGCGGCCGCGCCAGGGCACTCGAAGATGGGCAGACCGATGTTGATCGCGTTGCGGAAGAAGATGCGCGCGAACGAGGCGGCGACGACAGCGCCGACACCGGCGGCCTTGATGGCAATGGGCGCCACTTCCCGCGAGCTGCCGCAGCCGAAGTTCACACCGCCCACGATAATGTCGCCCGGCTGCACGTTCGAGGCGAATCCCGGGTCGGCGTCCTCCATGCAATGCAGAGCCAACTCGGCCGGGTCGGCCGTATTGCAGTGGCGGGCCGGAATAATGGCATCGGTGTCGACGTGATCACCGAACAGCCACGCCCGGCCCCGGATTCGGGTCAGTGTCGCATCAGACGGCGGCGGGATCGTTCTCATAGCACTGCCTCCGGAGAGACGATATGGCCCGCGATGGCCGCGGCGGCAGCCACTGCCGGGCCAGCCAGGTACACCTCACTGTCCACATGGCCCATTCGCCCCCGGAAGTTGCGGTTGCTCGTGGAGACGCAACGCTCGCCAGCGGCGAGCACGCCCATGTGGCCGCCCAGACAAGGACCGCAGGTTGGCGTGCTCACCGCGCAATTGGCATCGATGAAAGCCTCGATCAGGCCCTCGCGGAGGGCGGCACGGTAGACACCCTGGCTACCCGGAATGATGATGGTCCGCACCTGCGGATGCACCTTGCGTCCCGCGAGCACTCGGGCCGCCATCCGCAGGTCCGCCAGGTTGCCGTTGGTACACATGCCGATGACAACCTGATCGATGACTACGTCGCTCAGGTCTGAGACGTTCCGCGCGTTGGCGGGCAGGTACGGCACCGCGACCTGGGGCTCGAGGTCGCTGACGTCCCACTCGAACACGGCGGCGTAGGACGCATCGGGGTCGCTGGCGAGGGCACGGTCCGCCCGGCCTCCGGCCCGCTCCACGAACGCCATTGTCGTGGCGTCGGGCGCGATGATGCCGGTCTTCGCACCCGCCTCGACGGCCATGTTCGCCATCGCGAAGCGATCGGCCATGTCGAGGCCATCCACGACCTCCCCCGTAAACTCCAGGGCCTGGTACCGCGCGCCGTCCACGCCAAGCCGGCCGATGGCGTGGATGATGAGATCCTTGCCGCCCACCCACGGTCGAACGCCTCCCTGGAACACGATCTTGACCGACTCCGGCACCTTCAGCCAGATCTCGCCCAGGGCCATGGCCGCGGCGGCGTCCGTGGAGCCGATCCCCGTGCCGAACGCGCCCAGGGCGCCCAGCGTACACGTGTGTGAGTCAGCGCCGGCAACCAGATCACCGGGCGAGACGTAGCCCTCTTCCGGTAGCAACACGTGCTGGATGCCCATTCGCCCCACATCATAAAACGGAACCTCATGGCGCAGGGCGAACTCACGGCATTCCCGCACGATCTCCGCCGACGCTATATCCTTGTTCGGGGTGAAGTGGTCGAAGACGAACACGACCTTACCGGGGTCGAATACGCGGGCACCCTCCAGGCGCTCGAACTCGCGAATGGCCACGATACCGGAGAGCTCGCTGGCGATCACTAGGTCTATCCGGGCTGTAATGAACTCGCCCGGGCGGACAGACTGCCGGTCGCAGTGTGCAGCCAGGATCTTTTCGGCAATCGTATGGCCCATGTCGACTCCTCCCCGAAGAACGGCCTTAGGCTCGTTACAGATGGGGGCAACCCCCGCCCTACTCCTCCCAGCTGAAGGAGAACACGTCGTCACCGGCTTCGCCCGCGTCGGTGACGCCCGTGCGCCGGCGCATGATCCGGATCATGCGCATGAGCTCCTCCTCAGGCAGCAGCTTTCGCGAGTGCTTGGCCGCATCGAGGATCTTCTCGATGTACACGTCGTCGAGCTCGATGCCGCGATGGGCCAACCAGGACCGGACGTTGTGTTCACCGCTCATGGGACCGATCTCGATCCCCTGCTCCCGACCGACCATGCTCGCCGGCACGCCGCAGTAGACCCGGTCCGCCAGCCAGACGTCTTCGCGTGCTTTGGCTTTCGCAACGGCCGCGGCGTGGACGCCGGTGGAGGTGCGGAACGCATCAGCCCCCACTACGGGATAGTTGAAGGGGACGGGCACGCCGCACGCTTCCGACACCACCTGGCAGTATTCGGGCAGGACCGTCAGGTCCCGGTCGCTGATGCCGAGCAGTCCCAGATTGACCAGGAGCACCTCCATGGGCGTGTTGCCGGAACGCTCGCCGATACCCAGGGCACATGCGTGGACCCGGTCCGCTCCCGCCCGGATCGCCGCTAAGGTGTTCGGGATGTCCATCCCCCGGTCCCGGTGTCCGTGGAAGTCCACCCAGACCGGCGCCCCGCTCTCGTCGACGATACGCTTGATCAAGGATACGACGTTGTAGGTGCCTTCCGGAGTAGCGTGTCCAACGGTGTCGGCGACGCACAGTGAGCGGGCACCGCACTCGATGGCAGTGGTGTACAGACGCCGCAGCGTCTCGGGGTCCGACCGGGTCGTGTCCTCAGTGACGAACATCACCGGCAGGTCGTTCTCCACGGCGAAGGTCACGGCCGATTCGGTGAGCGCCAGCAGCTGGTCGACCTCCCAGCCTTCGGCGAACTGGCGGATGGGGCTGGAGCCCAGAAAGACACACGCCTCGATGGCTATTCCCGCCGCCTGCGACGCTTCGGCGATGGGTCGGATGTCCGACTCCAGGGTTCTGGCCGCTGACTGTGGCTGGATGCCCAGCCCCTGCTGGGCGATCTCGCGCGCCAGAATCGTCACATCGTGCTTGAAGCGCTCCCCCGCCCCGGGCAGCCCGAGATCGGCGGCGTCGATGCCCAGCTCGTCCATGAGATACAGGATGTAGACCTTCTCCTGGATGTCGGGCTGCTGGATGGACGGCGACTGAAGCCCGTCGCGCAGCGTCTCGTCCGTGATCATCACCTGCGGTGGGTAATCAGGTGCGGTCCCGTAGGTGTTCCAGTCGAAGATCAGGGCTTCGGGTCGTTGACCTTCCATAAGAGTATTCCTCCTAATCGGACATGCCCATTTTCGAGGGCGAGGAATCGTCAAGCGAATGATTGGTCGGCACACCATCGGCCGCCAGGCTCGCGCCCAACTCGAAGGCTCGTTCGTTCAGGGCGCGGAAGCGTTCAGGGATGCGCCCGGCCAATGCTCGGGCCCAGGCGTCCGGCGGGAGCGACAGCTGCGTCGAAAGGAGACCCAGCATGAGCACGTTTGCCGCACGGGTCTCACCCAGCTCGGTTGCGGCTAGGTCGGTTGCGGTCACGGCGACTACGTTCAGGCCCTTTTGTTTCAGGAACCTCAGCGCCTCGTGCGGGTACGCCTCCACTGCCTGAGGCCCGCCAGAGACAGGCGCGACCTCGAAGTCGTTGACCAGCATGATGCCTCCGTCGCGGAGAAAGTGGGCGAACCGCAGCGCCTCCAGCTTCTCCATGCCAATCACTACATCGGCCGCACCGGCAGGGATGAGCGGGGAGTGTACCCGGGGGCCGAAGCGCACATGGCTGTGCACGCTGCCGCCGCGCTGGGACACGCCGTGCACCTCAGTCTGCTTGGCGTCGTGGCCGGCCTCGATGGCCGCCAGCGCCACGAGCTCGCTCACCAGGAGGACCCCCTGGCCGCCGACGCCACACAACAGGACGCTCGTCGTCGAATCCGTCGCCATGGCCTACTACTTCACCTCCCCGGATGATGACCCGATAGCCTCCTCGGCGGCGAGGGGCTGGATGGCGTCGAAAGCACACAGTTGCTGACACACGTCGCATGCCACACACGCGCGCCGGTCAATGACCGGGATGGCCGCCGGCCCCGGGGCTATTGCGGGGCAGTGAATACGGTAGCATGCATCGCACTCGGTACACAGCTCCGAGATCACCTGCAGCGGCCGCATGTCGCGGCCGCGCATCTCCGGCAGCATCTGGCAGGACCCACGACAGATAGCGACGGCCGGGCCGGGATGGGACAGGGCGGACAGGATCGTGCGCCGGATGCCTGAACGGTCCCAGGTGTCCACCGCCTGCACGTAGCCCACGCCAACGGCCCGCGCCAAGGCCTCGAGATCGAGTGCCGGCGCCTCCTGGCCGGTGATGTCCTGCCCTGAGCCGGGATGCGGCTGCTGACCGGTCATCCCCGTCGTCGAGTTGTCGAGGATGATAACCGTAATCGGCGTGTGGTGGTAGACAGCGTCGATGAGGCTGGGGATCCCGCTGTGAATGAAGGTCGAGTCCCCGATCACGGCGACGCTGCGCTCGATGCCCGCACGCCACAGGCCGATGGCATTGCCGATGCTGGCCCCCATGCAGAACGTCGTGTGCTCGGCTTGATAGGGCGGCAGGGCACCCATGGTGTAGCAGCCGATATCTCCAGCCACCGTGAGCTTCAGCTGTGCCAGGACATCGAAGACCGTCCGGTGGCCGCAGCCGACACAGAACATCGGCGGCCTGGGCGGGATGGCGACCTCGGCGCCGAGGCCCATCGGCAGCACCTCCCCCAGTAGCTCCCGCCGTAACCTGTCCGGGCCGTACTCGCCCCCCACGCCGAGTAACTCCTTCCCCGTCACGTTCGTCGCACCCCAGGCCTTCAGCTGGTCCTCGATGAAGGGGTCGCCCTCCTCAATGACGTAGACTGTATCGTGGCTCTCGCAGAACGCCGTGAGCCGGTCATGTGGCAGGGGATAGGTCAGACCGAGCTCGAAGTGATCGGCGTCCGGCAGGACCTCCCGGGCGTATGCCCGTGAGATGCCGTTGGAGACAACGCCGAGCTTGCGACCGCGCTCGGTGACCTTGTTGAACGGCGATCCCTCGGCATACTCGCGGAGCCGCCCCAGCCGCTCCTCCAGCTGGGGCCGGAGGCGGTGGCGATAGATGGGAACGGAGAACCGCGTGGCGTCGGGGACGAACTCGACGGGGTCTGCTTCCCGTCGCTCGCCCAGCTCGACCACGCCCTTGCAGTGGGCCGTGCGCGTGGTGGTGCGGAACATGACGGGCGTGCCGAAGGCCTCGCTCAGCTCGAATGCGGCGATAAGAAAATCCTTGGCTTCCTGTGGGACGCCCGGTTCGATCACGGGCACCCCGGCCATCCGGGCCAGGTTGCGGTTGTCCTGCTCATTCTGCGAGGAGTGCATTCCCGGATCGTCGGCCGAGACGACAACGAACCCGCCGTTCGTCCCGGCATAGGGGAAGACCATGAAGGGGTCCGCCGCGACGTTCAGCCCGACGTGCTTCATGGTGACCAGCGCCCGGCGCCCGGCGATGGCGAACCCCATGCCCTCATCGAACGCCACCTTCTCGTTGGCCGCCCAGTGGGTATCGATGCCCTCGTGGGTGGCCACGTTTTCCAGGATCTCCGTGCTCGGGGTACCGGGGTAGCCAGTGGCGAATACCACCCCGGCCTCCCAGGCACCACGGGCGATCGCCTCGTTGCCGCTCAAGAAAACACGTTCAGCCATGATAGGGCCTCAATGATCACTGGGCCGGCGCCGACGGCGCCTCCGCCAGAACCATGTCCACGAACTCGCCGGCCTTCTCCGTCAGGAGAGAATGATACTCCCGGAACAACTCGGCTGCACGGTCACCCAGCCAGTCTTCCGGCAAGAGTTCAGGGTCGAGCCCGGGATCCACGTAGGGGAAGGACAGGTAGCTCAATGTCAGCTCGAACCGCCGCACGAACCCCTCGACGGGCTCCATCCCACCCCGCCGGCTGTTCGCTTCACGCAGGCGCCCGTATTCGGCCTCGTGACGATCCAAGAAATCGCGGTAGGCACGGTTGAGACCCCCCAGATCCCAGGCGTGAGCCGCAAGCCGGCGCGCTTCGGAGAACCCGGTGTGCTCGGCGCGGAAGAGGTGCACGTAGGCGGCCGCTCCGGCAGATGCCAGCCACTCCGTCACTTCGGGACCGGGCTCGTAAGGCGAGATCCAGGTGCTGCTCCCAAGACGCCCGAAGCCGCGTACGGCGAGCCTCTCCCGCAGCCGATCACGGAGCTGACGACGCGTTTCGGGCACGGAGTAGGTGAGGATGTGCCACCTCCCGTCCCACTCCCGCGGTTGGGGCGCGAACAGGCGCTGCACACCCTCGTCCAGCAACCGGACCGTCTTGGCGGTAGGGGCGTAGAAGCTGAACCGGCCCGAACGCCGCCCGACCAGCCACCCCTTGCGCGACATTCGGGAAAGGGTCGAACGGACCGCCTGGCTGCTGAGCCCCAGTGGTCCAAGAAGCTGGATCAGGCTCCCCGTCCAAGCCTCCTCGACCCGGTAGCGCAGAAAATCCCCATAGAGCGTGAAGACCAGCCGCTGGCTGCGCATCGAACGCCGTCGTACGGTCATCGACCCGCCCGTAAGGCCCAACTGCAACTTGACGCCGCTGCCCCACCCAGCCTCGATTGATCTCCCATCTCCCAGCTCCCATCTCCCAACCCCCCACCCCCAGCTCCCAGCTCCCATCTCCCAGCTCCCATCTCCCCTCTCCCCACCCCCCCGCGACGCACATCCCGCCCGCGACCACGCCACCAC
>CAYYVH010000025.1:0-22603 GCA_964475075.1 uncultured Anaerolineales bacterium
ACATGGAGGCAGGTTTTGGGCAGCGGTGGGTGGGCTCTTTCGGGTTTGGGGAAGACGACCACGCCTGCATCGTCCGGACGAGCTACGAGCCGGAGGACTGTATGGGCCGATTTGACATAACGGTCTTCAGGCGTGAAGACCAGTGGCGGCGGAGTAATGTAGTGCTGTTTCAACGGTGCTACACTCTGGATCAGGTGCTTCCGGCCCTGGAGCAGGCCGGTTTCGGCGATGTCACGGTGTGCGATGCCGAGGGGGATCTGGACATGGTGGGACACACCGGCCGATCGGTTTTCGTGTGTCGGGCGCTCGAGCAGGCGGCACAATGCGGTGAGACGAATCCACAGGGGTGAGAGGTCTGAGCCAGTGCACCTTGTCGTGATCTGATGACTCAGCAGGCTGTGCACCGACCACTGTGGGTGGTTCTCGCGCTCTTCGTGGTGCTCGCGACTGGCTTCAACGTGGTCGTGCCCGTGTTCGAGGGGGCGGACGAGCACACGCATTACTTCGTTGCGCAGCACATTGCTCGGACCGGCCAGCTGCCGGTTCAAGCGATGGATCCCGAGTCGCGCGGTCCATGGGAGCAGGAGGGCAGCCAGCCGCCGCTGTACTATCTTCTTGTCGCACCGTTGCTTGCGCTCACGGGTGCTGATCTTGACTCGGGTGATCTATGGTACAACCACCAGAACACGATGGGCCAGCCGTTGCTCTTGGGCAACGAGAACCGCTTCATCCATCCGGCGGCGACGGAGGGCTGGCCCTGGCGCGGCTACGCGCTCGCGGTTCATCTGGCGCGCGGCATCTCAACCCTGATGGGCGTATTGACGGTCGTGTGTATCTGGTCGATCGCACGGCGCATTTTCATCGACCGCGAGTGGTTGTCGGTAGGCGTCGCGAGTGTAGTGGCGTTCAACCCGCAGGTTCTCCATCTGAGTGCGACGTTTTCCAACGACAACGCCATGATCCTGCTGGCGGCGGCGACGCTGGCGCTACTGCTGCGCATCATGGATGGTCACGACGACCGGCGGACGATCGTCGCCCTCGCTCTCACCGCGGGCGTCGCACCGCTGGCCAAGCTCACCGGGTTGGCGCTCCTGGGGTTCACGGTGCTCACGCTCACCGGAATCGCCGCCTCGAGGCGCGACCGGCGACCTCTCCTTCGTGTAGTCACGCCAGTTATCATCTCAGCTGCTGTCCTGTCCGCATGGTGGTACCTCCGCAACCTTCAGCTCTATGGCTCGCTCACGGGCCTCAACTACATGCTCACCGAGGGCATGCGGCGTGGCTTCCGCCTTGAACGGTGGGTGCGTGGACTACCGGGTGAGCTCTACGGGCTTTGGCTGTCCACGTGGGGTATATTCGGCTGGTTCACGATCATGATGCCATCGGTCGCATATCGGCTGATCACCGCGTCCAGCCTCGCGGGATTGGTTGGCGCGGCAATCGCCTGGCACGGGCGCGCGGCGTGGGTCCGCTGGCGACGCGTGGCCTGGCTGCTGCTGTGGGGCGGCATCGTATTCGCCAGCCTCCTGCGGTGGATGATGATCGCGAAGGGCGGGCATGGACGGCTCCTGTTCCCGGCGATCTCGGTGCTGGCGACAGTGCTCGTGCTTGGGTGGCGCGCGATCGTTCCGTATCGCGTCGCGGATCGGACCGTCGCGCTCGGATTCGCGGCCGTAGGGCTCGGCCTGGCTGTGTTCGCATTGGCGGGCGTGATCCGGCCGGCGTTCGCCATGCCTGCCCGGATCGCTGAGTCGTCCATTCCGGAATCCGCGACTCGAGTGGACGTGCTCTTCGACGAGCGGCTCCAGCTCGTGGCCATCGATCATCCTAAGCGGGCGCTGGAGGAGACGTGGGTCCCGATAACGCTATACTGGCGGGTGCTCGCACCCATCGTGCGTGACGGGTTCGTGGCCGTGCGCTTCGACCAGGAGGTCGGAACCCACCTCGGCGAGACGGATGTAGTACCGAGCAATGTGCACCTGAGTTATCCGGGTCACGGCAATGCGCCGCCAGCCCTCCTGGAACCGGGCAATCACGTTTACGTGGACCAGCAGGTCGTACGCTCACCCAGCCTTGAATCTCCGCCGGTGTCCTTGTCCCGATTGCCGCTGCCGGGTTCGGGCGAACCAACGACGGCGGCCGGTATCTTCGCCGCGACGCCCGGCGACCTACGAAAACCGATAGCCGCCCGATTGTCGGTTCACGTCTACGACCAGCAGGCAGGACATGCTTGGCCGGCCGTCGATCCCAGCCGACGGATCGCCGTCGCTGATGCCTCGTCGCGTATCGTGATCGAGCCGCGTGGTGCTGGGCGAGCCCGGATGGCCTCGGGTTTGCGTGCGTCGCTGGGCGGGGTCGCACCCGCCGCAGTGTTCGACAACGGGCTCAAGTTGTTCCTTCTCCTTCCGGCGGAGGAGGCTCGTGTGGCCGACGTGGGCGACGAGCGGGAGCAAGGCGCCCGGGCGCTTGTTCACCGGTCCATTCCACACCCGTCGGCCATGGCCAAGACCAAAGGCATGCCACTGGAGGCGATTCCGCTAGCCTGGCTCGTCGAGGGCGAACCGGAAGCAGATCTGGCACTGTTCGTGCACCTGGTGGGCGCTGAGGGCCAGCTGCTCGGGCAGTACGACTCACCCCCTGCGCTGAACGGCTACTACCCCACGTCCATGTGGCAGACCGGCGAGGTGCTCGCCGGTGACTTGTGGTGGGAGTTGCCCGAATCGGTGAGGTCGGGTCAGCAGCTTTTGCTGTTGGTCGGACTGTATGACCCCACGAACGGGAACCGCGTGCCCGCCTACCGCGCCGGCGGCACGCGCTGGCCGGACGATGCGGTCCGGCTCGTCGAGTTGGTGGTCGAGTAGCGACGGTGATCGAACGACCTGCCGGAGTCGCCGGTCGGTTCGCCCCGGACCGGTTTTCGGTCGGATGGGCCCCAGATGTCGCCGCTCTACTGCTGCTCGGCCTGGCGACGGTGGCGTTCTTCTCGCCCGTCATCTTCGGCGGCGCGTGGCTGCCGCAGGGGGGCGGTGACCTTGCGTCGTTCATCTATCCCATGTATCGCTTCGCGTCTCAGAGCCTGAGCGCGGGCGAGATCCCACTCTGGAATCCCTACCAGTACGCCGGGGCTCCTTTCCTTGCCGATAACCAGTCCGGTCTCTTTTACCCCATCAACCTGCTCTTGTTCATGTTCCGGCCCTCACTGTCGTACGCGGCGGTCGAGCTACTCGTAATGCTCCACATTTGGTGGGCAGGAGCCGGCTTGTACGTCTGCCTCCGCCTGTGGGAGCGCCGGGAACCGATCAACAGGCCTGCTGCGCTGTTCGGCGCCCTCTGTTTCATGTTTTCGGACGTCTTCATCACTCACATCGGCAACCTGAACCTAGTCGCCGTAGCCGCATGGCTGCCGCTCGCGCTGCTGTGCCTCCACCGCGCGGTGACCGCGGGACCGCACCGTGAGCAGTGGTTCTGGGCGGTTACCGGCGGCGTGGTCGTGGGCGTCTGCACGTTGGCCGGGCATGGCCAGATGACCTTCCTGATCGGTGTCTTCCTCGGCCTGTATGCGCTGTACCGTACGGCGTTAGATCGGTCCTGGCGGCCCGCGGTCCTGCTGGCGCTGGTGGCGGTCGTCGCAGCGGGCGCGTCGGCAGTCAGTTTGGTCCCGGCATACGCGCTCCAAGAGCACACCGTGCGCGCTGGCTTCACCAACGAACAGGCAACGAAGTATTCCCTGCCACCGGCGGGGCTCATCGGGATGTTCGCCCCAGGGTTTTTCGGGCGCGGCGCGCGCAGTTTCTGGGCCGACTGGGATCGCGTTGAGGCCGGCTATGCCGGCGTGCTCCCATGGCTGCTGGCCGCCGTGGCGCTGGCGAAGGTTCGTCCGCGACGCACGCTGTTCTTCGCCGGCGCTGGGGCACTGGCGCTGCTGTTGGCGATGGGACCGCACACGCCGGTCCATCGCTGGGTGCTTGCCCCCCTCGCCCTACCGTTTCAGGCCCCCGCCCGGTTCGTCCTGCTGATGGATTTCAGCCTGGCGTTCCTGGCGGCGTTGGGTCTGGATCACCTCTTGCGAACCGAGCGGTCCGCGCCGCGATGGCTGCTCACCAAGCTCGCGGCTGCCGCCGTGCTCCTGGTCACTCTGGGCATCTGGCTGGCCCGGCAGTACGGGCTGGATCATCCCGAGAGATCGGGACAGATGGCCATGGCTGTTGCTGTCTTCGCGGTGCTGGCGTCGCTCGGCCTGCTGGTGATCGCGCTGCGGCAACGGCACCTGTCACGCGGCTCTTTTGCCGCGCTCGCCATATTCGTCTTGGTTGTGGACGTGGTCGGACTGGGGTACGGCATCGAGATCGACCGCACCGATCCGGTGCAGGGCTATCACCACGAAGATGCGATCTCTTTCCTCCGGAACGATCCCGAACTGTACCGGATCGACGTAGCCGGCGCGGCGGCCGGGCTTTGGCAGCCCAGCACCGCGCAGGTCTACGGCCTGTATTCGATCGGGGGTGCCTACAATCCGCTTCAACTTGGGATCTACTCCTACTACATGGACGGTCTCCGGTATCGCGGCTCGACGCCGTACAACCTGCTGGGCGTGAGGTATATCGTCGCCCCAAAGACGGAGCCGCCGAGCGACAGGGACTTCATCGTGCCCGTGTTCACGACGGACCCCACGATTGACGTCTACCTGAACAGCCGCGCGCTGCCGAGGCTGGCGCTGCTTTACGAGACGAGGCTAGAAGCCGACGACAGTGCTGCCTACGAGGCGCTGCACGACGAGGACTTCGACCCGACCCGGACCTTAGTCCTTCACGACGGAGAGCCGCTGTCCGGTGATCGGGGCACGGGCAGCGTGGCGCTGAAGAGCTACCGGCTGAACGAGATCCGCGCGACCGTCGAGACTGACCGACCGGCGTATCTGCTGCTTGCAGATATCTACCATCCAGACTGGCGGGCGACGGTGGACGGCGCAGAGACACCCATTCGCCGCGCCGACTTCGCGTTTCGCGCATTGTACTTGCGGGCCGGCACGCATGAGGTCGCGATGCGGTTCGAGCCGCCAAGCTGGCGCCTTGGCGCGGCCATCAGCGCTGTGACCTGGCTGGTGCTCCTCGGTGGCATTCTGGCGGTCGTACGAATCTGGGAACCCGTGCTCTCGGCCCTCAGAAGACCTAGCCGACTCTGACGAACTGCAGTTTGGCTCCGCCTTGGCCTGATCTCGCTGCACGGGTTGAGGTTGACCGCACGATGCAGGGGCGATTAGAATTCTCATTGTCAGTGTTGCGGCCGCTTTTCTCTTCTTATTGAAGTTCAAGGTTGCGCCGGCGTTCGCGAAAACTGCAAAGGGGTGCGCCATGCGATCCAAGGCATCGATCCTGTGGGTGGTGGTCCTGGCTGGGCTCGCCCTGGGTGCGCTGCGCGTGCCCGTCCGGAGCGCCTCCCCGGCCCAAGAGGAGCCGATCGACCGCATCAAGGCCGGGTGCTCCACGTTCAACCCCTACTTCGCGACCACGAACTTCGCCCACGTCACGAGTGTGCGGGCACCGGACGAGCCGGCTGTCATCGCGTTCAACGACACGATGACCAATGACCCGAACCTCCACATCACGCTTGCGACGCAGGCGCAGGTCGGCGCTGTGTACGGTTTGGCTTTCGACGCGCCGCGGGAGCGCCTGTACGCCGCCGCCTACCACAAGCGCTCGACGGCCTTTGGCCCCGGTGGCCCGGGGCAGGTGTATGAGATCGACGTCGCCACGGGCCAGGTCCGGCAGCTGGTCAACCTGCCCGCCGGGCGGGACCAGCATGACTATCGAGCCGACGAGGATGAGCCGGCGGCCAGGTGGGTCGGTCTGGCGAGCCTGGGTGATATCGAGATCGACGGGTCCGGGAACACGCTCTTCGTAACGAACCTCACGGGGGGGCGCATCCACCGGGTCAGCCTACCTGACGGCACGGAGATCGACTCCTACCGCCACGGTGCGGCGGGCGAGGAGTGGGCGCGCAACGGGAGAATAATGGGCTTGGCCTACGACGAGGGGTGGCTGTACCACGGCGTGGTGAACTCCATGCAGTTCACCGAGCCGGGCTCGCTCCAGGGCTACGTCTATCGGTCGCGGCCGGACGGGTCCGAGATGACAGAGGTGGCGCGTTTCCCGCTGAACTATGCCCGGCCGATGCGCTGGAGCGGGTGGGATGACTTCGTGGCGTTTGGCGCGGGCATGCCCTACCAGAACCGGGCCCAGCCGATAATCAGCGATATCGAGTTCACCGCCGATGGTCACATGGTGATCGGCATGCGGGACCGCATGTCAGACATGTTCCCGATCCTCGACCGCGGCAACTTCATTCACCCGGGTGTCGGTGACATCCTGTTGGCAACCAGCGGTACCGGCGATCGATGGTCGGTCGTTCTCGGCTCGGAGTACTACTACGACCAGGCCGTCTACGACGAGTCGGCGTGGGGCGGGCTGGCGGCATTTCCGGGCTTCGACCTCGTTGTTGCCTCGGCCCGGGCGCCGATCTTCGCCAACGGAGTCGGGGCTTTCTGGTATTGGAACTCATCGGGCGGTATCTTCCGGCGCGAGACGGTGCGCCGGATCGCCAGCGCTGCGGATGTGAACGGTTCGAACGGCGTGGGCGATGTCGAGTCGCTCTGCCCGAGGACTGACGAGCCGGACCCCACGGCGGCGCCGACGGCGACGAGTGCGGTGGCCACCGCCACTGCCGGGGCGAACCAGACCGCGACAGCTGTGGCCCTGACGCCCGCGCCCGAGCCCACCGGGCCGCCCCTCAACTTTCCGACGGTCATCGCCGAGAAATGCCTCGACGAGAATCCGTACGCGGCTACCGTCTGCTATCCACTGTCGATCAACTTCGGGCAGTTGGGTTTCGACGCACCGACAATCGTCACCTTCAGGGATGCTCCGCCAGGCATAAACCCGACAATCTACACGGCTGCCTTGTACAGTGCCGTGGGCTCAGTTTGGGGCCTTGCCTTCAGTGGCTCTGAAGGTGCGCTCTACGCATCGGCCTTCCACAAGCGGTTGGTGATGCACGGCCCGGGCGGGCCCGGAGCCATCTACCGGATCGACATCGGGAACGGGGCGGTCACGCAGTTCGCGGACGTGCCCGACCCCGGGCCGGATGCCCATGCCGCCCCTGGACCGCGTGAGCCTGACTTCGAGGCGCGGGACTGGGCGGGGAAGATCGGTCTGGGCGACCTGGATCTGAGCGCCGACGAGCGTACGCTGTTCGTGATGAATCTCAACGATCGCCGGATCTACCGTTACGACGTCGTGACCGGCACGCTCCTGGGGAGCTTCGACTACGGAGCCGTACAGGAGCCGTGGGCCGAGGAAGACGGCCGGCCTTTTGGCCTCAAGTTCTACCAAGGAAGGCTGTACCACGGTGTCGTGCGCTCCGCCGAGTTCACGGGGAACCGGGCGGAGCTGACAGCCTTCGTCTACGAGTCGGCGCCCGACGGCTCCGACATGCGGCTCGTGGTGGACTTCCCGCTGGACTACTACCGCGGCGAGGCGCGCATACCCGGAGTGCTCAACAACCCGATGCAGACAGTGCCGTTGGCGTGGCTACCGTGGCACGGTGGCTACAACGACCTTTCCAACAGGAACGCCCAGCTGGCGCTCTACCCGCAGCCGATGGTGGGTGACATCGAGTTCATGAACAACGGCGACATGGTCATCGGCCTGAGGGACCGGCACACCGATATGTCGCTGGCTTTTCAGATCACCGTCGGCGTACCGCGAAAACCCGGCGCGGGTATCGGTGATCTGCTGTTGGCGCGGTCCAACGGCCCTGATTGGGACACACCGCTGGTCGACCATTACCTGGGCCTGGGAGACGATGTGAGCGGCCCCGGGGGATCCGATCGGGCTGGTATGGGTGCGCTGGCGCGGATCTGGGCCTTCGACACGTTGCTCATGAACCGCGCCGTGCTCGTGCCCGTCGGTCCGACCGGCTTGCTGAACGTGGTTGAAGACGCGCTCTGGTACGATGCCGATGGTAACCGGGTACGTCAGGAGATGGTGTGCCGCGTTGGACCCATCTTCCCACGGCGGCCGACGCTTCCGACGCCCACGCTGGCCCCCGGCCCAGTGCCGACAAGTGGGACCCCGGTGCCCGTTTGGGTTAGCGTGCCACTGGACAACGAGTATGTTCCCTCGCGGGGCTTGGGCGATATCGAGGTGCTGTGCGGACCCACACCCACACCCAGCCCGACACCGGAGGTTTCCCCGACGCCCACGCCCAGCCCCACCGTGACTCCGTCCCCGACACCGACCACCACGCCGACGCGCGAACTCGAGCCGATCTACCTCCCGCTCATCCCGAATGAGTCCTGCGAGGAGCGCCAGGTCCACGCCGACGTGGCCCTGGTGTTGGATGTCTCGACGAGCATGCGCCGCTTGACGAGCGCCGACCGGATGAAGCTTGAGGCTGTCCAGGAAGCGTCGCTGGCCTTCGTCGATGAGATGGACTTCGTGCCCAATGAGAGAGGTGGCCATGACCAGGTGGCGATCGTCGGGTTCAACGACACCGCGTGGGTATGGCAGTCATTGACGGCCGAGCGCGGTGCCTTGCGCAATGCGATCACAACCCTGCCGAGTCTGATGGACGAGGGTACTCGGCTCGACTTGGCGCTCGAGCGGGGTATCGAGGCCCTACAGGATCCGGCCCGGATTCCCGACAACCGGCCGGTGCTCATCCTGCTCACCGATGGCTTGCCCAACAGGGTGCCAGTGCCGACACCGTCCGGCTCTCAGGAAGACACGGTGCTGGCCGTTGCCCGCCGAGCCAAAGATCTGGGATTCCGCGTGTACACGATCGGCGTGGGGCGGCCGGACGCGCCGGACCCTGTGGACCGGATCAACCCCGACCTGTTGCGCGCGGTCGCCAGTGCGCCCGGGATGTTCTATCAGACGCCGGACGCGGAGGATCTGTCCCGCATCTATTCGGAGATTGCCTACCAGATTCCCTGCCCGCCATCCGGGTTCTGGCCCTATCGGCCGTAGCGCCCTCATTGACATCCGTCACCGGCGGGCGCGCCAGTTGCCCTCTGGTGTATAATGCGCGCGCCACGACTATCCGTCCACGGGGAGGCAACCGATGAGCCCAGCTTTTGGCCTGCTGAAGGGACAGACCCTGCCGCCGGTGCAGGACCTCGACATCTTGGCCGAGTGGGGGGTGGAGCTCCTGACCAACCTCGTCGCCAAGGATTCCCAAAGCGACGAGGACAGCCCGACGATACCCAGCACCGATGGACAGCGTGAGCTGTCGAAGTACCTGGCAGCCTTCTTCGACAGGCTTATGCTGAAGGTGGAGACGGACGACTACGCCAACCTCATTGTGCGCCTTCCCCCGAACCCAGAAGACCTGAGCGCCCCGATTATCGCCCTGATCGCGCACCTGGACACGGCCAAGGGTACACAAGCGGTGCGCCGGCTGTCCGAAACGCCGGCTTGGCAGGGGACGGAAGTTTTCTACCCGGGGAATGAGGAGTTGGCGGTCACGGTGGACGACTACGCGGACACCGAACCGTTCCTGCGCGAGGATCTGGTGCACGGACCGGGCACTGCGCCGATCGGCCTCGATGACAAGCTGGGAATAGCCGAGCTCATGATCCTGACCCGCGTGCTCCTGACGAATCCCGAAATCACCCACGGCGAGTTGCGGCTCGTTTTCCGGCCTGATGAGGAGATCGGGCGCATGGCGGCGGTGGAAGGACTAGCCGACACGCTGGCCCAACACGGTGTGCGGTACGGCTATACCGTCGATGGGATCGCGCCCTTCGAGGTGAACGTCGAGAACTTCAGCGCCGCCCGAGCCCGGGTGCATCTGCCCGGCGACGCGCTGGAGACGCCGTCCGCCGCCGCCGCGCGCCGCACGGTGCTGCGTATCACCGGCGTGAAGTCGTACGGGGCCACCGCCAAGGCAGAAGGGTATCGCAACGCCACTATGATCTTCGCCGGCGCGATGAAGGCACTTGGCGAGCGCGAGGATGTGGTGCCGGTGGACTTCCAGAGCGACCCGGCCCGTGAGGTGGATGCCGAAGTCGCCTTCAGGCTGTTCGGGTCCGGTGAGGAAGCCCTCGACGCGGCCGAGGCGGACGTGATAGCAGCACTCGAGGGGGAGATCGCACCGCACCGGGCCCGCGGGGCAAGATTGACGGTGGTCAGGCGCCGGTCAGTGCCCGTCGGCACGAAGCTGACGAATGAGGCGGGCCGGCTGGCGAAACATCTCCAAGCGTTCCTGGATGCCCCTGGACCGACGCCGCTGTTGTCCGAGGTGAGCGAGGGTTACGAGGGGTACAGCAACCCCTACATGGTGAGGCGAGGTGACAAGAAGGAGCTGACGGTCAGCTACCGCCTGCGCGCGTTCGACCCAGATGAGCTTGAAGCGCGCGCCGATCACATCCGCGGCGTGTGTGACGCGGATCCCGGCGGTTCCCTGCCCGTTGAGGTTAAGCAGCAGTACGCCAATTTGGGCCCGGCCCTGGAGCCGTTCCCCGAGTTGGTCGCGTGGGCAGAGACGGCCGCTGAAGCCGAAGGTTACGGGGTGCAGCGGCGTCCGGTCCGCGGCGGCACGGGGGTTGACCCCCTGCTGGAGCGCGGTATCCCGGTTGCCAACCTGGGCACGGGCTACTTCGCACCGGAGAGCGAGAAGGAGTTCACCTCCCGGCAAGCCTTGGCCCGCACCGTCGTCTGGCTCACGCACCTGGTGCAGGCGATTGCGATCGAGGAGTGACCCTTTCCTGCACGATCACCCAGTACACGCCCAAACATAAGCCCAAGCCCGAGCCCGAGCAGCCCATCGACCTCCGCTACCCATCATCAACCTCCTCCCGCCCCGAAGTTGAGCGTCCACATCGGACCCCACGGCCCGCCCGGGGCGACGCCAACGCCGATGTGGGTGTACTGTTCGTGGAGGATGTTGTCGCGGTGCGGGTTCGAGCCCATCCACCGGTCCACTGCCTCCCCGGGTGAATCGTCACCGCAGGCGATGTTCTCGCCGGACCAACGGGCCGCGTATCCGTGCCGCTCGATCCGCTCCGCGGCACTCGAACCGTCACTCCCTTCATGCTCGCAGAAGTCGTGCTCAGCCATGTCGGTGCTGTGTGCCCTGGCCGCCGCGACAAGTCGGCCGTCCACCGTGTACGGCGGCAGACCCGCCGTCATCCGCTCGGCGTTGATCAATTCGAACAACTCGGCTTCCGTGGGGGCCAGGTCCCCGGTGCCCAGCAGCACAGACTGCAGCTCACCGGTCTTGCTGGGCGTGGCGGGAGGCTCTCGCTGGCCCGCCGGGTCCGTTACCCGGTCGGGTTCCACAAACTCGCCCATCTCGCGTCCGAACTCGGGAGGGATCTCGATCCCTTCTTCAGCACTCAAGTAGAACACGGCGAGAAGGGCCAGCGCGACGGCGCCCAGGAGCCTTTTCAGGTTCATGCTCGTATCTCCTACCTGACCGGTGGCCCTCCAGCCCAGGGTGCGGGCCACGAGCCCCGCTCGCTTATGGCAAGGGTCGCAGCTCAACGCGGACGACAGCTCGGTCGGGAACGGTGGCCCTGGTATTCACCCGCCGGCTGCCGATGGTCGCCTCAATGGCGTACTCCCCGACCGGCGTGTCACTGAATACGAAGTTCTCGCGCCACAAGAGGGTCGAGTTGACGTTCTCGCCCGGGTACGTCCTAGTCTGCTGGACCCAAGTACGCGTGCCGTCGGAACCAACGGAGAAGAGCACTACGTCGATGTCGGGTTGGCTCCGCATCCTCCGGTCGAGCACGCGACCGACTATAGCACCATGGCCGGGCAAGGGTTCGAGGAACAGCTCGGGATTCCGAGTCGCATCGTAGTCCGGGCGACCGGACCGGAACTCCAAGTGCAGGTGTGGCCCGAGAGCGACGCCGGTTGCGCCGACCTCGCCGATCACGTCCCCGGCGGCAACTCGTGCGTCGGCCGCTGTGTTGACCTGACTCAGGTGACCGTACAGACTGTAAAGCGGTTCGCCGCCGAGTTGTTCGGTGTGTTGGATGAGCACGAGGTTGCCGTAGAAGTCCGCCGTCGGGCCCCAGGCGAGCGCGGCGTCGGAGCCGGCGTAGATCACGCGGCCGGATCCCACGGCCTGCACCGGCGAGCCGAGAGGATTGCCGAGGTCCGAGCCGTGGTGCAAGAGGTACTGGCCGCCGGCCGTCGTTCCGTACGGGTAGTACTTGCTAGGCCGTGCGTCGAGTGGTGGATCGAACGGCCTTCGGAAGCGGAAGAAGGGCGGCGGGGGCTCGACCCGGCCCATCCGCGGCACGAGCGTCGGTGTTGGCTCTGGCGCGCGATCTGTTGGCGTTACGACAGGGAGTCGGGCGGCCGGCGTTGTCACGGCCGCACGCCGGACGACCGGTGCCCCGGCAGCGTCAACCCCCGGCGTAGGTGACACTCTGGCAAGCGGCGTCAGAATGGGGTTCGAACCGGGCGTCTGGTACAATCCTGACGCGCCTGCCACTGCGACTGCAACCAGCACGCTGGCGAGTAGGGCGGCGCTGTCATCGGAGGGGGGGGACATGATTGGTGAGTATAGCGACCCGGTGGCGCAAGGCAATGCCGAGCCCGGCCAGGCTGGCCGGAATCCTCTGCGCATCGATATCCTGACGCTTTTCCCGGACATGTTCAGCGGTCCGTTCGACGAGAGCATGATCGCCCGGGCGCGCGCGGCCGGCCTCGTCGATGTGGCAGTGCACAACCTGCGCGATTGGGCGACCGACCGCCACCTCACGACGGATGATTACGCTTATGGTGGCGGTGGTGGCATGGTCCTCAAAGCCGAGCCGATCTTCCGCGCTGTTGAGGATCTGCTGGGCGTGGAGCCGCTCACACCCGCCTCGTCCGGTCAGCTTCCGCACCCGGTCGTGCTCATGACACCGCAGGGGGCACTTTTCTGCCACGAACTAGCCCAGGAGCTGGCGAGCAGTGACCGCGTCGTTATCGTTTGCGGCCATTACGAGGGGTTCGACGAGCGGGTGCGGCAGCACTTGGCAACGCACGAGATCTCCGTCGGGGACTTCGTGGTAACCGGCGGCGAGTTACCGGCCATGCTCGTGGCTGATGCCGTGGCTCGCCTGAGACCCGGTGTGCTGGGCCTGGAGGGGGCGGCGGCGAGCGATTCGTTCGCACGTGGGTTGCTCGAACATCCGCACTACACTCGTCCGGCTGACTTCCGTGGCTGGGAGGTGCCCGAGATCCTCCTTTCGGGCCATCACGAGGATATCGCACGCTGGCGCCGCCGTGAGGCGCTGCGTCGCACGTACGAGCGCCGCCCGGACAGACTTGGCGACCTTGATCTGACTGAGGAAGAACGGATGTGGTTGGGGCTCGTCAAGTGATCGAAGACGGCGTTCGGCCGCCGCTGCATCCGGCCGGAGGGTCCGCCTTGAGCGCGTGGGGGCTTTTTGGAGGACCGAAGCCTACGTGTTATACTCTATGGCTTGTGAAAACTGAGAGCAAGTCAGGATTGTAGACATGTCGGACCTAGTAAAATCGCTCGAACACGAGCAGATTCGAGACCGCCCGGATGAGGTGCCCATCGACAAGCTCCGGGCTGGGGACACCGTACGCGTGCACTTCCGCATCGTCGAGGGCAAGCGCGAGCGCCTGCAGCCGTTCCAGGGCGTGGTCATTCGCATCCGGTCAGGCCTGGCCGACGCGAACTTCACCGTGCGCCGCACGGCAGCGCATGGGATTGGCGTCGAGCGCACGTTCCCGTTTCACTCACCGCGATTGGACAGGATCGAAGTCTTGCGTCACGCGCACGTTCGTCGAGCGAAGCTCTACTACTTGCGCGAACGAACGGGGAAACGAGCACGCTTGCGCGAGAAGCGCCGATTCAAGGAACTCGAGGCTACGCCCGAGGACCTCGAACCAGGAGATGCGGAGCAGGATCAGGAATAACCGTGGTCGGCGCCGGCGCAGCCGATCGTTATCGGCGAGCTGGCAAGGAGAGAATGAGGAGAAGGGAGCGCTCCACGACCCTTCTCCTTTCTTCTATTCTGGATGAGACGTGATGGCGGCTGCGCAACACACAGGGAGGGTAGCCCGGCCGAATCTGGCAGCCGAGCGCGAGCTGTGGCGCAGCGGCGTCCGGCTCGTGGCAGGGCTGGACGAAGTCGGACGCGGTGCCCTGGCCGGTCCCGTGGTGGCCGCGGCGGTTGTCCTGCCGCGGGTTGGGCCCGTGCTCCTGGAACGGCTGGACGGGGTCCGCGATTCCAAGCAACTGAACGCGGCCGCTCGCTGTCGGCTGTACCCGGCGATCATCGAACACGCCACGGCTGTTGGCGTTGGCGCCGCGAGCCCGCTTGCCGTGGATGTGGTCGGCATCGTGCGGGCCACGCAGCTGGCGATGGTCCGGGCCCTGGCCGCGATGCCCATCACACCGGAGTACTTGCTGCTGGATGGCTTCCCACTGCCCATTTGCCACCTGCCGCAGCGTGCTATAACACGCGGCGACCGGCACGTGCTGTCTATCGCGGCGGCGTCCATCGTGGCAAAGGTGAGCCGCGATGCCGAGATGATTGCGTTGAGCGCGGGCCTTCCGGAATACGGATTCGACCGGCACAAAGGTTACTCCACGGCGGCGCACCGCGATGCGATCGTAAGGTGCGGGCGGACGGTTCACCACCGTTTGTCCTGGGCCTTGCTGCGGTGTGTTCCAGGCCGGCAGCCGGCCGCGAGACAGCTCGCGCTGCCGTTGGGCATTTCCCCGACGGGAATGGGGCGCGCCGGTGCAGCGGATTGGCCGGATGCGCCGCGCAGAATCGACGGTGGTGGCCGGTGACGCATGGGCGGCTTGCGACCGGACGGCGCGGTGAGGAGTTGGCGCGGCGGCAGCTGGCGGAGTGGGGCTGGCTCGTGCGAGAAACGAACTGGCGCTGCGCTCTTGGCGAGATCGATATCGTGGCGCAGGATGGCGACTGGCTCGTCGTGGTCGAGGTTCGCGCCCGGCACGGAACGCGATTCGGCACGCCCGAGGAGAGCATTGGTCCGAAGAAGCAGGCCAAGCTACTGGCCCTGGGTGCCAGCTACACCCAGTTCACAGGTTGGGACGGTCCATGGCGTATTGACGTGGTGGCGGTGGATCTGGATTCCAGCGGCGGTGCGCGGCGTCTCGCCCATTACCCGAACGCGGTGACGCGGTGAACGAGAAGACGAAGGTGGTCGCCATCGTCGGACCCACGGCCGTCGGGAAGACGGGCGTGGCGGTGCGGGTGGCCGAGGAGTTCGAGGGCGAGATCGTGTCCCTCGATTCCCGCCAGATGTACCGGCGGTTGGATGCCGGTACGGCCAAGCCGTCCCAGGATGAGCGTGCTCGGGCACGGCACCATCTGATTGACATCGCCGAGCCGGACGCGCCGCTGTCCCTGGCCGAGGTGCAGGCGTTGGCATTCGAAGCCATCGCTGACATCCTGGGACGCGCTCGGCTTCCGATCGTCGCCGGAGGGACCGGTCTGTATGTGCGGGCCGTCCTGGAAGGATGGGTGATCCCGGCCGTGCCGCCTGATCCCGAGCTCCGGGCCTCGCTCGAACGGCTGGCGGCGGAGCGCGGGGTGGCAGAGCTGCACGCCCGCTTGGCCGACGTGGATCCAGTCGCCGCCGCGCGCATCGATCCCCCCAACGTGCGGCGGGTTGTGAGGGCACTCGAAGTCTACGAGCACATCGGCGAGCCCATTTCCGCAATCCAGGGTCGCGCGGCAGCGCCCTACGAGGTGCTCGTCGTCGGCCTGACACGCCCGCGGAGCGAGCTTTACGCACGGATCGATCGCCGTATCGACGCCATGGTCGCCGGTGGCCTCGAGCACGAGGTCCGTCATCTTGTGGAAGCCGGCTGCGGGTTCGATCTTCCAGCCATGAGCGGCGTGGGATACGCGGAGTGGCAAGCGTACTTGGCTGGGGAGATCGATGTGGAGGAGGTTGTGCGCCTGATCCGACGGAACACGCGCCGGTTCGTGCGGCAGCAGGCGACCTGGTTCCGCGCAGACGATCCGGCAATCCACTGGTTCGACCTGTCGGAAACAGGGTACTCGGCCGTCCAGCAGTTGGTCGCCTCGTTCCTGTGCGTGTGAATGCGACCGCGGCTGGCTCGCTGGGTATGCCGACAGAAACGTGCGTGATTGCAGCACTGAGAGGTCACCCAACGTGTGGGTGGGTTGACAGACTCAGTCTGCCGTGTAGAAGTATGACCGGGATCGTGACCATAGTCACTAGGCGGGCACAATGACCACGATATCGAAGGCTAAACTGAAGGCGCACATGCTGCGGGTCTTTCGGGAGATCGAGGAGAGTGGCGAGGAGATCGTCGTCACCGACCGTGGGCGCCCAGTCCTACGGATACAACCGATCACCCGGCACCGGAGCGCCGAGGATATCTTTGGCCCGCTTCGGGGTCAGGTCGTCTACCACGAGGACCTTGACACGCCCACCGGCGACGAGTGGCCTGAGGCGTAGATGGTCGTCCTTGACACGTCCGCGCTGATCTACTGGACCCTCGATCCGGACAAGCTGTCGGACGATGCGGCGGCGGCAATCGGCTCCGCCGATCGAATCCTGGTCAGCTCGATCTCGATCTGGGAGATCGGCAGCAAGGCCAAGCGCGGGCGGCTCGGCCTGCCCCTGTCGATACGCGAGTACGCAGAACGCTCCCTCCCATTGCGAACTCGGTGCCACTCGCCGGCCCATAAAGCGCCGCCGGAAGGACGGTTGTGAGGCCCAGCAGGAGGAGGGTCAGTGCCGTTTCGAACACTCCCGCTACTCGGATGGATAGGCCTTCCAAAGGCAGGGCAGCCAGATCTCGAAGGCGTCCACAGGTGTCGCTGACGGCGGCGTATGTTCCGGAGTCCGGCTTGGCGTGCGGCTGGGGCTGGCGGTGGCCCGGGGTGTTTCGCTTGCCGACGGAGTCGCCGTCGCCGTGACCGTGGGTGTGCTGCTCGGCGTGGCGGTGGCTCCGGGCGTCCACGTCGGGCTCGGTCTTGCGGTCGCCGTGGCCGACGGGGTAGCTGTCGCGGTGGCACTCGGCGTAGCCGAGGCAGTGGGCGTTGCGCTCGCGGTCGGCGTCGGTCGCCAAGTGGCGGTCGGGGTGGGCGTTGGTACCGCGGCTGGCAAGGGGAGCGAGAAGCCCGACGAGCCAAGATCGGGATCGGTCGCGATGGCGGTCAGGTTGGCATACGCCGGTGCCTCGGGCAAGGTCACCTCGAATCGGCCCATGGCGGACGCGACCGTTACGATCAAGGGCTGCGCACCCTCGTCCTCCTTGTCGGAGTAGACCTCGACCTCACAGCCGGCACAGGCATCGCCGACGACCCGTAGCGAGGCCGGATCGTAGGACACGAGCCGAGGTCGATCTATCCGTCCATGGGCACCATTGTCCAGACGGATCCCCATGCCGTCATTGCGGTAGATTTCGTTGGAGCGGAACAGGTTGCCGAGGGTGGCCTCGCCCCAGGCCAGCAATCCGGCGCCACCGTTTCGCGAGATCAGGTTGCCGGCGACGTGCGAGTCGGTCGTGCCGTCCTCGATCTTGATCCCGCCGAGGACATTGCCCAATCCGGCCTGCGACGGGTCTGCCCCTACCCCCACGCGGTTGCCGTAGATAAAGGTGCCCGGTCCGGCGTTTTGCAGCACGATGCCGAAAGAGCCGCCGACGATCCAGTTTCCCTGACCGGACGCAAGACCGCCGATGTAGGTGGATTGGGCACCACCGCGCACGTAGACGCCGACCTCGGCGTTGCTCACGGCCGCGTCGCCCGCCGCGTTGCTGCCGATGCGGTTACCGTAGATGTGGTTCTCGTCCGTCCCTTCTCCGTCGATCTGGATGCCACTGCCTGTGTTGCCGGAGATGAGGTTGCCGTTGCTGGAGATGATGATGCCGCTGCCGAAGTACTTCCCGACGAGGTTGTCGTTTGCGCCGGCCTCGATCAGGACGCCATCTCCGCCATTGCCGAGCCCGGCCGCGCCGGTCGAGGTAGTGCCGATCCGGTTGCCCTTTACCCAGCACAGGGTGGTCGCGGCGCCAGTGAGCCGCACGCCGACGCCGCGATTGCCCGAGATCACATTTAGGTGTTCAAGCTCGTCACCACCGACAATCACGCCGGAGCTGTTGACGATCCGGATGCCGTCCGCGTTGGGCATGGCCGTGGCGCCGGTCGGACCCACGCCAATGAACTGGCGCCTGATCTCGACGCCGCCATCGGTGTTCTCGACATGCACGCCGTGCCCCCCGTTGCCGGTGATCAAGCCCAGCGTCGGCCTGTCCGCCGCGCCGATGCCTGCGTCTTGGGCGCCGTCCAGGACGTGGATACCGTCGCCCGCGTTGGGGACCATCTCGAAGCCGGTGATGCTCGCACCGATGAAGTTTCCGGCGGCCTTAAGCCCGCGGGTCTCCGCGCCGGCCATGCGGATCCCGTCCCGGCCGTTGCCGGCGATGATGTTGCGCTGGCCGGCGTCGTCGTCGATGCCCACGACGGTATCTCTGGCGCCGCCGTAGATGCGGACGCCATCCAGAGTGTTGGGTAGGGCCGTGTTCCCGGTCGCGTCCAGGCCGATGATGTTGCCGGAGACCCGGTTGTCCTGGGTTTCCGCGCCGTGTACGCCGACGCCGTCCCAGCTGTTGCCCGAGATGATGTTGCGCTCGGTGAACAGGCGCCCCCCGACCGTGTTCATGCTGGCGCCCAGACCGACGAAGACGCCGTCGAAGCTGTTGGGCCGTCGGCTCGCGAGTCCTACGCCGTTCGCGTCCAGCCCGATGTGATTGCCGGCAATGTTGTTGCGACGCGCATCCGGCCCGACGATCGCGACACCGTTCCAACCGAAGCTGTGTATCGACAGCCCTTCGACGCGATTGCTCTCGGACGCAATGGTCAATCCGTTCTGATTCTCGACGTTGCTGCCATCGATCTCGACGCGAATGTTCGCGGTTGCCGACTGCGTGGGCGGTTGGGCGCCTGCCTGGCTGAAGCCGGCGATCACGATGTCGCCTCCGGTTAGTGGAGGAAGGGCGACATTCGGCCGGATGACGCAGACCGGATCGCATAGATGAATAGGAATGTCGAACTCGATGCGATTGCTACCAGCGGTTGCGTTGGCGTTCAAAATGGCCTGGCGCAATGAGCCCGGCCCAAAGTCGGTGAGGTTCGTCACGGAGTGGATCGTCGGTGCAGCGGCACCGACTGATCGTGCGGCAAGGCTCGGTATGAGCGCGAGTGACAGCGCCACCCCGAGACAGACCGCCCTGTTGGAGCCCTCCGATTGGATTCCGAGCGAGCTTGTCATGATCCCACCTCCTAACTCACTTGACTGAACGCTTCGATGGCTTGCTCGGACAGTGCGTGCGTGCCCATCGCTTGGATCACCGACAACGGCAACGTGAGGTGGTGTGCGCCGGCCAGGACCGTCTCCACCGCTTCGGCCGGCGTCTTGATGCTGGCCGCTATGATCTCGAGTGGCGAATCGGTAGCGTCGATGACCGAGCGCATCTCCTCAACAAGCCCAGGCCCGTTGCCCTGCAAGCGCGTGCTGCGATTGACATAAGGAAGAACGAAGCACGCGCCTGCCTCGGAGGCCAAGTACGCCTGCGCGGCGCTGAAGATAGCGGTGATGCCGACCGTGTATCCGTCGCCGACCAGCCGCGCCGCTAGGGTCAGGTTCTCGGGCGTGCAGGGGATCTTCAGCCCGACGCGGTCCGGGCGCAGGGCCACCATGCGGCGGGCCTCGGCCTCGCGCTCCTCGAGGGTCGGCGCTGCCAGCTGGTGAAAGACCGTGCCCGGCACGAAGTCGCACAGCTCGAGGATGACTTCTGCTGCGGGCCGGCCGACTTCTGCCAGGAGCGCCGGATTCGTGGTTATCCCCCGAACGAAACCGAGTTCCGCCGCCGTACGGGCTTCGACGGTCCGGGCGGAATCGAGATAGAGCGCCATGACCCGTGTCCTTTCCTCAACATGCGGTGGGGATGTTATCAGGACGCTTGCCGGTGCGCAACGATCGAAGATGACTGGCGCACCTGGCGGCTCGGTAGTACACTAACGCTCCGTCTGCACCGACGACCGTCCTACGAAAGCAGGAGCGAGAAACATGCGCCGCCGAGGCCTGATCCTACGCACCCTGATTGTTATCGCCACACCAGTCTGGTCTGCCGCCAGCGTCACGGCAC
Organism: uncultured Anaerolineales bacterium; assembly: GCA_964475075.1. Lineage (GTDB taxonomy): Bacteria > Chloroflexota > Anaerolineae > Epilineales > Epilineaceae > CAYYVH01. Next base: position 20,194 of record CAYYVH010000025.1, read on the forward strand.
TTGGCGGTACGCCAGCGAGTTCCCCGCCGGACGCTCCGCGCGAGAGTGTGCTGGTGACGATCGCCGGACCGAGCGTCTACCGGCAGTTCGCTGCCATGACCGACACGATCGGTAGGTCACTGCGGGCCGATCAGGTTGTTGCCCGGGCCGCCGAGCTGTCGGTCGAGCTCGCGGCTGCTGAGGCCGATGTCCGACGGGGGCAGCAGCCGGTCATCGCCGCCGCTGAGCGGTTGGGGGTTCGTGTAGTCAGCCGCTACACAACCGCCGCAAACGGACTCCTAGTACACGCAACAGCGGGCCAACTGCAAGCGCTTCAGCACGTTCCAGGCGTAGAGTGGGTCGAACCAGCACCCATTTTCAGGCCGACGCTGGAACACAGCGTCCCGCACATCGGCGGCACCAGATTGGCCTCTGAGCTTGGCTACGACGGGGAGGGCAGCGTCGTAGCGGTCATCGACACGGGTGTGGACTACACGCACGCTCACCTGGGGGGGCCGGGCACGGTTGAAGCGTGGGCGGCTGCTTCGGCGGTGGGCGCTACGGAGACCATCACGGACACGTGGGAGGGCGAGCCCCTATTTCCAAGCGGGAAGGTCATCGGCGGTTGGGATTTTGTCGGACGAAACTACGATCCGCCGCACATCTGCACGCCGGCACGGGAGGCCGCCGGCGATTGCACGAGCACGCCACATCCCGACGCCGACCCACTGGACGGTCACGGCCACGGCACGCACGTGTCCGGAATAATCGCCGGAAATGCCATCCCGAACATCGGAGACGGCGTCGCACCCGGGGCCAAGATCGTGGGCCTCAAGGTCTACGGTCATGGCGGCGCGGATGAGGCGGCGGACGTCGTTGTCGACGCGATCGAGTGGTGCGCTCGCGTCAACACCGGCCTGGAGACGCGCGGAGTGCGGCCACCGCAGGTGGATGCCATCAACATCAGCTTGGGCGAGGACCACGCACAGGGCAGCCGCCTGTTCGACGAGGCCGTCGAGGCGGCTGTGGGAACCGGCGTTGTGGTCGTAGCTTCCGCGGGGAATTCGGGCAACCGGCCGTTCGTGGCCGGGGCACCGGCGGCGAGCCCGAAGATCCTGAGCGTTGCCAGCGCCCTGCCGCCGAGCGCCGGGATCGAGGTGGAGGTGCGGTGGGAGGACGAGCAGGCGGAGCACTTCGGAATCGAAGGCGGCATCACCCGGCCGCTCAGCGAGACGGGTGCGATCGAGGCCGATCTCGGTTGGTTCGGGCGGGGCTGCGACGATGACGAGGTCCTCCAGGACGTGAGCGAGCTCATCGCCCTCGTGGAGCGGGGAAGCTGCAACTTCAGCCAGAAGATCCTGAACGCCCAGGAGGCTGGGGCGATCGCCGTGCTCATGTTCACCAACAGCCGCGGCAAGACGCGCATGGGCGGCAGCAGCGATGGGATCGAGATCCCGGCCGTCATGATCGACCGGCAACCCGGCCTTGAGTTGGTAAAGTTGCTCGAGGACGGTACGGTGGTGACAGCAGTCCTCGACCCCGAGCGCTTCGGGCTGGACATGAGCAGGGCCGACAGCATCTCGGGCTTCAGCTCGCGCGGCCCGAGCAAGAATGGTGCGCTGAAGCCGGATATCACGGCGCCGGGCAGCGGCATCGTGTCGGCCGCACGGGGCACGGGTGATCAGGGCGTTCCGATGGGTGGCACATCCATGGCGGGACCCCACATCGCGGGTGCTGCGGCGCTCGTACACCACCGCAACCGCGCCGAGGACCTTGGTTTGGGGGCCGACGACCTTGCCGCGCTGCTCATGAACTACGCTCGCCCGATCGTCTTCCAGGGTTTGGGCGCAGACAAGACCGTCGTGCCGGTGGTCCGCCAGGGCGCCGGGCAGGTCGACCTATGGGGCGCGGGAACGGGGAGCCTGCTCGTGCGGACCGGTGACCTGGCGAGCATCAACTTGGGCCCGGTCTCCCTGACCGGACCGGAGCACCAGGTGCGGCCGCTGGCCGTCCGCAACCTGACCCACGAACCGGTCACCTTCCGGGTAGAAGCCGCATTCCTGTTCGAGGAGGACAGGGGGCAGGGGCTGGACATCGACGTACCCGACGGGCCACTCACGCTGGTCGGCGGCGCTGAGACGACGGTGAAAGTGTTGTTCACGCTGGACCCGGGTGCCATGCGCGCCTGGACGCTGCGGCCGGCCGCCGGCGCGGCAGCCGGTCTGGTTGACACCCTCGAGATCGATGGCTACGTCACCTTCACGCCCGTGGATAGCCAAGGTGACCCGATGCCTGACGTGCCGGTGCCCAGCGTGCCGTTCTACGTATTGCCGCGGCGGGCGTCAGCGATCGAGAGCCGCGGCCTGGCGGCGAGGGGTCATGGGTAATGTAGGGTGCAGTTCCATAACCGGTGTGCGTTGTCCGCGCCGGA
>CAYYVH010000026.1:0-22519 GCA_964475075.1 uncultured Anaerolineales bacterium
CGTAGGCCGGAGCGGGGTGTGCTGTAGAGGGTTAGTGGTGGAGTCGGTTGCGTGATCTGGCTTGGGCTATCGGCGATCAGCTATCAGTCTGGCTGGCCCGGACGCGGGACAGCTTGGTGACAATCCACGGATTTTCTGGATCGTGAAGTAGCGAGAAACGGGGAAGCCTGAATCGGAGGATGTTTTGCGTCTCGGCATTGATGTCGGCGGCACGTTCACGGACCTCGTCCTGATCGACGATCGGACGGGGCGCATCCACTGCGCCAAGACCCTGACCACGCCCGGGGACTTGGCTCAGGGAGTCCTGGCCGGCTTGGACAAGATCCTGGAGCTAGCAGGCGCCACCATGGGGGAGGTTGAGTACGTCGTCCACGGCACGACCATCGGCACGAACGCGCTCATCGAGCGCAAGGGCGCGAAGGTTGGCCTGATCACCACGGCCGGGTTCCGGGACGTGTTGGAGATCGCACGAATCGAGCGGCCCGATGGCGGGCTGTATGACATGACCGTGGACCTGCCCCCCCCGCTCGTACCCCGCTACCTGCGCCTCGAGGCCGACGAGCGTCTCGGAGCGGACGGCGGGGTCGTCAAGCCGCTGGATCCGGAGTCGGTGGAGCGGGCCGCACAGGCATTCGGTGCGGCGGGTGTCGAGTCCATTGCCGTTTGCCTGCTGTTCTCCTTCCGCAACCCGGCCCACGAGCGAGCCGTCCGCGATGTGTGCCAGGAGCTACTCCCCGAGGTGCCGGTGACCATCTCCGCGGAGGTGGCGCCGGAGTTCAGGGAGTACGAGCGCACGTCGACCACGGTGATCAACGCCTACCTACTGCCGATCATCAGGCGGTACATCCGGTCGCTGCTGGCGCAGCTGGAGGACAAGCACGGCCGCGTCGACCTGCGGATCATGCAGACCTCCGGCGGGGCAATGACGGCCGAGGCCGCGCAATCACACGCGGTGCAGATGGTCAACTCAGGACCGGCGGGTGGTGCCTTGGCCACGGCGCTATTCGGCCGGCTGGCGGGCGAGGAAAGGGTGATCGGCGTCGACATGGGCGGAACGAGCTTTGACGTCAGCCTGATCGTGGCCGGCCAGCCGCGCCTGAAGGCCGAGGGCGAGTTCGAGGGCTATCCCGTCAAGGTGCCCATGATCGATGTGGAAGGGATCGGGGCCGGCGGTGGCAGTATCGCCTGGGTGGATGCGGGTGGGGCGCTCAACGTGGGCCCCGAGTCGGCGGGGGCCGACCCCGGCCCCGCCTGCTACGGGCGAGGCGGAACGCGCCCGACGGTCACCGACGCGAACCTGGTGCTGGGCCGCCTGAACCCCGACTACTTCCTCGGCGCCGAGATGCCGCTGCATCAGGACCTTGCCCGCGACGTCATCCGCGGTCACGTGGCCGACCCGCTAGGCCTCTCGGTCGAGGAAGCCGCGGCTGGGATCATCCGCGTGGTGAACGCGAACATGGTGCGTGGCATCGGCGGCAAATCCACCCAGAAAGGGCTCGACGTGCGGGAGTTCTCGCTGCTCGCTTTCGGCGGCGCGGGTCCGCTGCACGCCGTCGAGTTGGCCGATGACCTGGGGATGGCACGCGTGATCGTCCCCCCGTACTGCTCGCTCTTCTCGGCGCTGGGGGCCGTGGCTTCGGATGTGCGCCACGACTATGTGCAGACGGTCGCCGTCTCGCAGGCGGAGGCTACGGCTGCCGGGCTGCAGGCCGTGTTCGCCCAGCTGGAGGAGCAGGCTCGCCGGCAACTAGAGGTGGAGCGCGTGCCGGAGGAGAGTGTTCTCATCGAGCGGGCGGCTGACCTGAGGTACGAAGGCCAGTCGTATGAGTTGACCATTCCGGTGAGCACCACGGGCGGGCTGACCGCGGAGGACTTGACCCGCGTGATCGGCGACTTCCACGACTGGCACGAGCGGATCTACGCCTACGGCAACCCTGCTGAGCCGGTGGAGTTCATCAACCTGCGCCTGGCTGCGATCGGCAAGGTGCCCCCCCTGGCGCTCCAGCAGGATGGGCCGGGCTCCGTGGGCGAACCGCGGCCCAAGTCCCGGCGCCCGGTTCACTTCCCGGCGGTGGGCCCGCTGGAGTCGCAGGTGTTCGAGCGGGACGAGTTGCTGCCGGGCCAGACGTTTGTTGGGCCGTGCCTCGTCGAGGAGACCACGTCCACAACGGTCATCCCGCCGGGATGGCAGGGGACGGTGGATGCGTTCGGGAACATCGTGGCCACGAGGGAGTGACATGACGAAGCACAAGGCCGACCCCATCACGATGCAGGTCATCCGCTACGGACTCGAGCAGATCGCCGACGAGATGGGCTACACCCTCGTCCGGACGGCGCGCTCCACGATCATCAAGGAGATCAAAGACATCACGTGCGCGGTATTCGACCGCCACGGAAACACCGTCGCGCAGGCGCACCATGCGCCCATGCTCCTCACCGGCTTCGAGCTCGGCATGCGCGCGCTCAGGGAGCACTACGCTGACGAGGACCTGCACGACGGCGACGTGATAATCTTCAACGATCCCTACATGGGTGGCCAACACGTCATGGACCTGGTCACGTTTGCGCCGGTGAAGCTCGACGGCGAAATCGTCGGCTTCGTGGGCAGCATCGCGCACCACTCCGACATGGGTGGCGCAGCGCCCGGCGGAACGGCGGGCGGCTTGACGGAGATCTACCTGGAGGGTCTCCGATTCCCCTTCGTGAAGCTGTACAAGAAGGGGGAGGAGGACCCCGAGCTGTTCGGCATCCTGGCCAACAACATCCGGGTGCCCGACAAAACGCTGGGCGACGTCCGGGCGCAGGCCGCGGCTAACTTTGTCGGCGTCCGGCGCGTGAAGGAGGTCAACGCCAAGTACACCCCCGCCGTTGTACAGGAGTGCCTGGCCATGCTGCTCGGCGTGTCGGAGTCCCGCATCCGCTCCGCCCTCGAGGACATCCCCGACGGCACCTATTCCGGCGTAGACTGGGTGGACGACGATGGTTTCAGCGATGACCCCATCCGGCTCCAGGTGAACATCCACAAGCAGGGCGACAGCGTCGTCGTGGACTTCGACGGCACCGCCAAGCAGGTGAAGGGCAACATCAACTGCCCCATTGCCACGGTGCACGCGGCGGTGTACTACGCCCTGATCGCGGTGCTGGACCCGCACGTACCGCCCAACTCGGGCTGTTACCGGCCGTTCACGGTGGAGGCCGAGGAGGGCCTGATCGTGAACCCCAGGATGCCCGGTGCCGTGGGGGCGCGCACGAACACCTCGCAGAAGATCACCGAGGCGATGATGCTCGCCATGTCCGAAGCCGTTCCCAAGCGGGTGATGGCGGGCTGTCACGGGCAGATCACCAACTGCGGCTTCTCGGGGTATCATCCACGCACTGGCAAGCGGTTCGTTTACATCGACATCCAGGGCGGCGGTGCCGGTGCCCGGCCCACGAAGGACGGCCGCGACGGCCAGGATTCCCACTTGGCGCGGTTCAAGAACACGCCCGTGGAGGCGGCGGAGTTGGAGTACCCCATACGGATCGAGTGCTACGAGCTGATAGCGGATTCCGGCGGTGCGGGAACGTATCGCGGTGCACTGGGGCTGCGGCGGGACATCCGTGTCCTGATCGATGACGTCACCTGGGCCCGCTATGGCGATCGGCAGAAGTTCGCGCCCTTCGGCCTTTTCGGCGGCAAGGAGGGTGGCAAGGGGCAGTTCGTGCTCAATCCCGGCACCTCCGACGAACGGCCCGCCAAATCCAAGGGCCTGGATCGGTTGGATGCAGGCGACGTGGTGTCCTTGCGCCTGCCGGGGGCCGGCGGGTACGGCGATCCCAGCGAGCGAGACCGAGCGGCGTTGCTCTCCGATGTGCGCGACGGCAAGGTCACGCCGGCGAGCGCCAAGGAGGACTACGGCGTCGAGGTGACCCCCGAGATGCTCGCGGAGCTGGACTGACGTGGAGAACGTGATTCTCTCGGAGTTGATGTATTACGGGGACGAAGGGGCGCTGCGCTTCCGGGACGTGCGCTACCTGCTCATCCGGCCGGAGACGCTGGCGTCGTTCCAGCGGTCACTCGAGGGCGAGGTCGGGCCCGATCGGGCGGGGGAGGTCATCTTCGCGGGCGGGTTCACCGGCGGCCGGCTATCGGGCCGGAAGTACAAGGAGGCCCTCGGCCTGAGCGACAGGGAGGCGGTCGAGTTCATGTGCCGCATGGGCGGTGAGATCGGGTGGGGCCAGTTCAGGCTGGTGGAGCTGGATCCCGAGGCGCGCCGGATGGCGGTGGAGGTAGGCTGTTCGCCCTTCGCGGAGGCGTACGGAGAGGCGGCCACCGGCGGTGTCTGCCACCTCATACGGGGAGTGTTGGGCGGGCTGGCGGACGGGCTCTTCGGTGGTCCGGTCCGGGCGCGGGAGACCATGTGCCTGGCCCGGGGGGACCCGCTCTGCCGGTTCGAGGTCGGGCCGTCGCTGGGTAGTGGCTGATCCACGCGGAAGCAGTACGTGCACCCGGCCGTGCGCCCGCAAGGGGCAAGCTCGCAGGCTGTCACTCGGCGTAGTAGGTGGTAGGAGGGAATCGACGAATGGACTTCAGCTTCAGCCCTGAACAGGAGATCTTCCGGCGCACGGTGCGCGAATTCGCCGACCGGTACATCAGGCCCCGTATTGCGGAGATGGAGGAGCAGAAGGCCATCCCCCGCGATGTCATGGACGCGATCGCCGAGCACGGGTTCTTCGGGCTGCGCTATCCGGAGGATGTCGGCGGGCAGGGCGGGGACAACGTCACCTTCGCCATATTCGTCGAGGAGATGTCCCGCTGCTACATGAGCACGGCGGCAAGAGCGATGATGCAGTGCCTCATGGGCACCGATTTTCTCTATCGCTTCGGTACGGACGACCAGAAGCGGGAATTCCTCGTTCCGGCCCTCAAGGGGGAGAGATTCGGCGCGATGTGCATGACGGAGCCGACCGGGGGCACCGACCTGGGGGCTATGCAGACCACCGCCGTGCGCGACGGCGAGCAGTACGTCATCAACGGCCAGAAATGCTGGATCACGGGGGCCGACCAGTGCGACTTTTTCACCGTGGCGGCCAAGACCGATCCCGAAGGCGGATTCAGGGGCGTTGACCTGTTCTTGGTGGAGAAGGACCGGCCCGGCGTGGAGGTGGGCCGGGGGCTGGACAAGCTGATTGCCTGGGGCTCGGGGTGTTTCGAGCTGTTCTTCCACGACGTCCGCGTGCCGGCCAGCCACCTCTACGGCGGCGAGGAGGGTAAGGGCTTCGTTCTGCTGCGGGGCCTCCTGAACGACATCAGGGTTCACACGGCGGCGATGGGGCTGGGCACGGCGCAGGCGGCCTACGAGGAGTCCTTCGAGTACGCCCAGCGGCGGGAGGCCTTCGGTCGCCCCATCGGTAGGCACCAGGCCATCGCCCACAAGCTGGCCAAGATGGAGGTGGACATCCAGGCCGCCAGGCTCCTCGTCTACCACGCCGCCTGGCGTATGGACCGGAAGCTCCCCCATAATGTGGAAGCCGCCGTCTGTAAGTACTACGCCACCGAGGGAGGGCTGAGGATCGTCGACGACGCGACCCGCATATTTGGGGCATATGGCACTTATATGGATATGAACATCCAACGCTACTTCCGCGACATGCGGTGGCTCCTGTACGGCGCCGGGACGCAGACGATGATCCTGAACATCATTGCCTACGAGTTGGGGAAGAGCAGGGGGTGAGGTGCGCCTCCGGCGGATGCAGAAATCGCGTCCAGGGAATGGCACGGGCCAAGGCGGTGTCCAAGGGAAGGGACGGAGGCGACGAATGTGCGCCAGAAGGAGATCGAGCTCGTGTGATGAGGGTGGGGCATTCGTGAGCGCTTGGAGAGCGGAGCACCGATGACCGTGGGTCTGGAGGTTGAGCTCAGCATCCTGTTGCCGGTCCTGACCGTCACCGCCACCGCGCTCGTCATCCTGGTGGCCGACTGGTTCGTCTCCGGGCAGGACACCCGTACGCCCGTCGCCCTTGCCTTGGTGGGCCTGCTCACGGCGGGGTTCCTCGTGTGGCACGCTTGGGGCGGGCCGGATCTCTCCGGATTCACGCGGCAGGCAATCGGCCCGGACGGAGGCGTCGTGACGGTCGGCCTACTCCGTGGGGACGGCTTGGCGTTGTTCGTCGAGGCGACGCTCGTGCTCTCAGCCCTGGTGACGGTGCTGCTCAGCACACCCTACGTTCGTCAGCGGGGCATCGCGCGCGCCGAGTACTTCGTGCTGCTGCTCTTCGCCGTGGCCGGCATGATGCTCCTGGGGCTGGCCAATGACCTCATCGTGCTCTTCTTGGCGCTGGAGACCTTCTCAATTGCCCTCTACGTCCTGGCCGGAATGGCCCGCGGCGAGCGACTCAGTCAGGAAGCGGCGTTGAAGTACTTCTTCCTGGGCGCCTATTCCGCGGGCTTCCTGCTCTACGGGGTCGCCCTCGTCTATGCGGCCACGGGTACCACCAACATGCAGGCCCTGGGTCGCCTGGTGGCGGTGAGGGGCGATCACCTGCCCGTGCTCGGCTACCTCGGCTTCGGGCTGCTCCTCGTCGGCCTGGGCTTCAAGATCGCCATGGCGCCGTTTCACCAGTGGACGCCCGATGTGTACCAGGGCGCCCCGACTCCGGTCGCGGCCTTTATGTCAGCCGGCACGAAGGTTGCCGCGTTTGCCGCCTTGATTCGCGTCCTGTGGACCGCCTTTGCCGGTGCCTCGGCGGTGTGGGTGCCGCTCCTAGGTGGGTTGGCGGTGACCACGATGCTCGTGGGAAACCTCGTGGCGCTGGTGCAGATCGACCTGAAGCGGATGCTGGGCTACAGCGCAGTCGCCCAGGCCGGCTACATCCTGGTGGCGGTGCTGGCCGGCTCGCCGGAGGGTACTTCCGCGGCCCTTTTCTACCTGTTGATCTATGCCTTGATGAACCTGGGGGCGTTTGCCGTGCTCATCGCAATGGGGCCGGTGGGCCCGGAAGGCCATGCTGCCACCAACCTGAACGACCTGTCCGGGCTGGCGAAGCGCCACCCTGCCCTCGCGCTGGCCATGGCGATCTTCCTGCTGTCGTTGACGGGATTGCCGCCGACAGCAGGTTTCTTGGGAAAGTGGTACATCCTCCGCGCTGCCGTGGACGCCGGGCTGTCCGGGCTGGCCGTTGCCATTGTGCTCAACAGCGTGCTATCAGCCTTCTACTACCTGCGCCCAGTGGTGCTCATGTACATGGCCGAGCCGGCTGAGACGCGGGAGATCGTAGTGCCCGCTGGTAGCGCCGTGGCGGTGGCCACGATAGCCGTCGTGATCGCCCTGGCTGCGGCTCTCTCGGCGCCCCTGGTGTCGGGCGCCCGGGCGGCCGGAAACCTGGCCCCGTCACAGGCAGCCGGCCCGGCGGGCGAGGCTGGCGGCGAAGTGCAGCCGGGGGTTTTCATTGCCCCACCTGACCTGCGGAAGGGCCAGCCGTAGTTGTTCGCGGACGACAATTCGGCGCCCTGACGTTTTGTTGCCTCCTGCACTGTCGGCATGTTAGAATCGCCGCCAGTCGCCGAGCACCTCAGGTTGCCTACGTCGCGCACGTTGGAGCGGTGCCATGATCCCTGAGCTTCCGGAGGTCTGCCGACAGCCCGATGGGGCGATGCGGCCGACCTTCTGCAACATCCCCGAGTGGGCACAGTGGTTCGTCTACCCCGCCGGTCTTCTCGCCATCCTGATCTTCGCCTCCGGCGTTTGGTGCCACCGGCGGGTGTGGATGGCCGGCCAGCCAGACGCGCCCTCGCGCAACCTTGGCAACTGGCGCGCGAGGACGGGGCTCTTCATCCGCCACGTCCTCGGCCAGCGGGCTACCCTCCGGCGGCCATTCCCGGGCGTCTTCCACAGCGGTATCTTCTGGGGCTTCGTGCTGCTGTTAATCGGCACGGTGCTGGCCACCGTCGACTGGGATGTCTGGCACATTATCTTGGACCGGCAGTTCCTCAAGGGGGCCTTCTATCAGGGCTATGAGCTCGTCCTGGACACCGCCGGCTTCCTGTTCATCGTGGCCCTGCTGCTGGCCATGTGGCGACGCTACATCGTCGCGCCGCACCACGTGCTCGGGGCGTGGGACTTCGTGATCTGGAGCCTGCTCTTCATCAACGTCACTGGGTTCCTGGTTGAGGGCCTGCGCCTTGCGATGGCCCCCGTGCCGTGGGGGCGCTACTCGTGGTTGGGCCAAGGCATTGCCAACACCCTCTATTTACTGCCAGCGGACGTAGTGCGCAACACGGTGCCGGGCATACACCTTGGAGTGTGGCTGCTTCACGCGGCCGCATCGCTCCTGTTCGTGGCGGCGATTCCCTACACGAATGCCGTACACATGATTACCACGGCGGCGAACGCGGTGCTGGCGAGCCTGGAACCCACGGCGCCGGGGGCGGCGCTGCAACCGATCGACATCGAGTCAGCCGAGTTCTTCGGTGTTGGCCGACTCGGGGAGTTCAACTGGAAGCAGCGGCTGGGGGTGGACAGCTGCACACGCTGCGGTCGTTGCGAGATGGTCTGCCCGGCCTACATGAGTGGCACCCCCCTCAACCCGAAGGAGATCATCGTCGGTCTTTCGGGCGCACTGCGTGACGAGCTGGACCGTCCGCCGGCCCCCGACGACGAGGGGGAGCTCATCGTGGGGGATGAACGGCCGGTCAATCCGTCCGCACTGTGGGCTTGCACGACGTGCGTCGCTTGCGTGGAGGCGTGCCCGGCGTACATCGAGATCGTGGACGACATCGTGGACATGCGTCGCTATCTGACGCTCACCGAGGGCAGCGTTCCCGGCACGTCCGGGCCTGCGCTGCGCAACATGGGTACTTCCGGCAATCCCTGGGGCTATGCCCAGGAGGAGCGGCTCAATTGGGCCGCAGGGCTCGACGTACCCCGGGCTGAGCCGGGCGAACACTACGAGGTGCTCTACTGGGTTGGTTGCTCCGCTTCCTACGACCAGCGCAACCAGAGAATAGCCCGCGCCGTCGTGCGTTTGCTGCACGAGGCGGGTGTCGGCTTCGCCGTGTTGGCGCAGGAGCGCTGCACGGCTGAGAGCGCGCGGCGGATGGGCGACGAGTACCTGTTCCAGACAGTGACCGAAGTGAACGTGAACAACCTGAACAGCGTCTCCTTCGACCGAATTGTCTGTCACTGTCCGCACTGCTTTAATACCCTGAAGAACGAGTATCCGCAGTTCGGTGGGCACTACGAAGTAGTTCACCACACGCAACTCTTTCGGGAGTTGATCCGGCGTGACCGGCTGCGCGTGGGTGATGGGGTGAAGCAGCGGGTGGCCTTCCACGACTCGTGCTACCTGGGGCGTTACAACGGCGAGTTCGACGCGCCGCGCGAGGCGCTCTTGTCTGCCGGGCAGGACCTGATCGAACCGGCGCGTAACCGTGAGGACGGCCTGTGCTGTGGTGGCGGCGGCGGCCGCATGTGGTTCGAGCACGAGGGGCAAGCCCGTGCGGTCGAAGTCATCCGCATGGAAGAGGTGCTGGCCACTGCCCCCGACATCGTCGGCGTGGCTTGCCCCTTCTGCCTGACCATGTTGGAGAGCGCAGCTGCGAGCATGGGGGCGGAGGGGGTCCAGGTTCGGGACGTGGCCGAGGTTCTGGCCGGTGCTTTGGGGCAACCACCGGCGGCGGGGTAGCGCATTGTAGCGCTGTACGCCTCGCGATTGTAGAGAGAGGTGGGCAATGAAGGGAAATGACGAATCCGCGGGTCCGGTCACGGCCGACCGTGTCATCGCGGCGCTGTCGAAGGTCAATGATCCCGAGATCAAGCGGGATCTGGTTTCACTGGGTATGGTGCGGGATGTCGTGGTCGACGGTGGGGATGTGTCCCTCACCATTGTGCTCACAACGCCGGCCTGCCCACTCAGGAGTCAGATCCAGGAAGAGGCCAACGCGGCGGTGCTGGCAATTCCCGGGGTGGAGAACGTGCATGTCGATTGGGATGCGCAGGTGCCGCGCGATAGCCGGCTGATGGACCAGATCGACCTCGGGGTGCGGAACGCAATCGCCGTGGGCAGCGGTAAGGGCGGCGTCGGCAAGACGACCGTGGCGGTGAACCTGGCCGCCGCTCTGGCCCAACAGGGCTCGGCGGTGGGCTTGCTGGACGCGGACGTGTACGGGCCCAACGTGCCGCTGATGATGGGGGTTCCCCGGGCAAGGCCGACATCGCTCGACGGGAAGCAGATCGAGCCCGTGGAGGCCCACGGCGTGAAGCTCATGTCCATCGGTTTCCTCGTGGATGAGGTTACGCCGCTGGTGTGGCGGGGGCCGATGCTGCACGGAGCGGTCCGCCAGCTCCTGAGTGATGTCAACTGGGGAGATCTGGACTACCTGATCATCGACCTCCCACCGGGAACGGGCGATGTGCAGCTCACGCTGTCCCAGTCCCTCCCGCTTACCGGCGGGGTGGTGGTGACGACGCCGCAAGCAGTGGCGCTGGCAGACGTAGCCAAGTCAATCGCCATGTTCCAGCTCGAGCAGATCGACGTGCCGGTGTTGGGGGTGATCGAGAACTTGAGTGTCTTCGTCGCGCCGGATACGGGGCAGACTTACGATATCTTCGGCAGCGGCGGTGGGAAGGAGCTTGCCGAGAAGATGAACGTGCCGTACCTCGGTGAGGTGCCCATCGACCCGGAAGTGCGTGTGTCGGGCGACACGGGGACGCCGATCACGCTCTCACAGCCGCGGTCGCCGGCAGCTGTGGCGCTGAGGCGGATCGCGGGCGATCTGGCTGCTCGGATCAGCGTGCTCAACGTCAAACGAGCAACAGGGCAGACATTCCGTGTGGATCCAGACCTGAGGGTCATCAGCTGACAAAGGCGAACTTGCTCTTATCATACGAGGATTGTGACATTGGCTGAACGCTACGATATCGCCATCATCGGTGCCGGGCCTGGCGGCTACGTTGCCGGAATCCGAGCTGGCCAGCTGGGGTTCAGGGTTGTCGTAGTCGAGCGTGAGCCCCAACTGGGAGGGGTATGCCTGAACTGGGGCTGCATCCCCACCAAGGCGCTCATCAGGAACGCGGAGATGGTCGGCTTCCTTGGGCGGAAGGCCGAGGAGTTCGGAATCAGCGTGGTGGATCCCGCCATCAGCTGGAACAAGGGGGTCCTTCGCTCGCGTCGCGTCGTAGCGCGCATGAACAAGGGCGTCGAGGGCCTGTTCAGGAAGAACGGGGTCGAGCGTGTGCTGGGCAGCGCCCGGTTTATGGACGCCCATACCCTGGCCATCGAGGGCAATCCCGAGCGCGACGGACCGGCCCGGATCGAGGCGGATCACGTGATCATCGCCACCGGGTCCCGGGCCCGGCTCCTGCCTGGCCTGGAGGTGGACGGGGACCGGATCATCACCAGTCGGCACGCGGTTGCACTGGAGGAAGTGCCGGGGCGGCTGCTGATTATGGGCGCCGGCGCGGTGGGAATGGAGTTCGCCTACGTTTTCCGCGCATACGGGTCCGAGGTAACGGTGATCGAGATGTTGGACCACGTGTTGCCACTGGAGGACCCCGAGGCGGGAGAGGTCGTGGCCAGGAGCTTTGCCAGGAGTGGCGTCCAGCTACGTGTGAGCACGAGGGTCGAGCGCGTCGAGACAGGTGCTGATGGGGTTCGATTGGTGATGACCGTGGGCGGCAAGGAGGAGTCGGTCGAGGGCGATCGGGTCTTGGTGGCCATCGGGCGTGCACCTAACACCGGCGGGCTCGGTCTGGGGGCTCTCGGGGTGGCTACGGAGCACGGCTTCATCGCGGTCGATCGTGACTTGCGGACCAGCGTGGACGGTGTCTACGCCGTCGGTGATGTGGCCGGCGGACCGATGCTGGCCCACAAGGCCAGCCGCCAGGGTGTCCAGGTTGTGGAAAGCCTGGCGGGTCTCGACCCCCGACCGATCGATGCCGCGTCGATTCCCAGTTGCACGTACTGCCAGCCTCAGGTGGCATCCATCGGGCTCTCGGAAGATGGGGCAAGGGAGGCCGGCTACGAGGTCAAGGTGAGCAAGGTTCCGTTCATGGGCATCGGCAAGGCCATCGCGATTGCTCACTACGACGGCTGGGTGAAGATCGTCTCCGACGCCCGATACGGCGAGATCCTGGGTGCGACGATCGTGGGCCCGGAAGCCACCGAGATCATCCACGAGCTCGTGCTGGCGCGGTCGGCGGAGTTGACCGCCGACGAGCTGGTTGCGGCGGTGCATGCTCATCCGACGCTCTCCGAGGCGATCTATGAGGCGGCGTTGGGCGTGGATGGGGTGCCGATACATGTTTAGTTGCTGGTTTCTTGTGGGGGTGATCTGGTTTGGGCTATCGGCTATCAGCTTTCAGTCGCGGGCCGATTGCGGGTGGCGTGTGGTATATACGCGGAATCGGTGAGAACGAATAGAGGCGAGGTCAACGATAATGGACATACCGACTGATCTGAAATACACCAAGGAGCACGAGTGGGTAAGGCACGAGGTCGAGAATGTGCGCGTCGGGGTCACGGACTACGCCCAGGAGCAGCTGGGTGACGTCGTCTACGCGGAGCTGCCTGTCGCTGGGGACAGCGTGACGGCCCTGCAGCCCTTCGGCGTGGTTGAGAGCGTGAAGGCGGCCAGCGATCTGTTCAGTCCCCTCAGCGGGACCGTCGTGGAGGCCAATCCTCGTCTGGCCGACGAGCCCGAGCTGGTCAACACCGACCCCTACGGCGAGGGATGGATGGTTCTGGTGGAGCCCGCGGATGCGACCGAGCTGGACTCGCTGCTCGACGCTGTAGCCTACGGGAAGCTCCTGGCCGAAGAGGGATGACCATCGTCCGCGGCGGGCCGAGGAGATTTTGACGCACCGTGCGCCGCTGTGATAGACTGCGCCCCGCTGTCGGGGCTCACCAGCCTGCGGGCGGCTGTTGCGCTTGTGCTGACGGCAGGGGCGGTCCTAGCTTCTGCGCTGGCCTGGCCCTCCGTTGAGCTTGAATCATCCTCATCTTGCGGCTCACAAGGAGACGAACATGGGGTTCGAGCTGGGACCGAGACGTGGCACGTACGTTGACATAACCGAGGTGATGGCAGAGGAGGGCAAGCCGCTCACGAAGGAGCAGGTTGGCCTCTTCGAGGCCTTCGACCTCATCTACCGGTCCCTGTGTGCGGTGCTCTTCAACTACGTACCGATGTCGGGCCATCCGGGCGGGTCGATCTCCTCGGGCCGTATCGTGGCCAGCCTGCTCTTCGGGGGTATGGACTACGACCTCAGCGATCCCGACCGCGAGGATGCCGATATCATATCGTATGCCGCCGGCCACAAGGCGATGGGCCTCTACGCCATGTGGGCGATGCGTAACGAGGTGGCGCGCGTTGGTGCCCCGGAGTTGCTGCCGAAGGAGCTGTGCTATCAGCTGCGGTTCGAAGATCTGCTGGGTTTTCGCCGCAATCCTGCCACGACAACGCCGCTGTTCACGGCGTTCCAGTCCAAACCACTCGATGGGCACCCCACCCCAGCCATACCGTTCGTCCGGCTTTCCACTGGGGCCTCGGGGGTCGGCATGGCCTCGTCGCTCGGGTTGGCTATCGGCGCTCGCGACTACTACGGCGAGAACGCGCCACGGGTCCACATCATCGAGGGTGAAGGCGGGCTCACGCCGGGTCGCGCGTCTGAGGCGCTTGCCGCTGCGGGAACGGCCTCCTTGGACAACGCATTGGTTCACGTGGACTGGAACCAGGCCGCAATCGACACTAATCGTGTCTGCCGCCAGGGGGATCGGCCCGGCGACTACGTCCAGTGGGACCCGATGGAACTCTTCTACCTCCACGATTGGAACGTCATCTTCGTGCCGGATGGGAAGGACTTCCAGCAGGTTGTCGCGGCCCAGCGTAAAGCCGCCGCCATCAGCAACGGCCAGCCCATCGCTATCGTCTACGCCACGATCAAGGGTTGGCAATACGGGATCGAGGGTCGGGCTGCCCACGGCGGGGGGCACAAGCTCTGTTCCGACGAGTACCGCAAGGCCTTGGAGCCGCTCTTGGGCGAGCAGGGCGCCATTCCGGGGTGTGGGATGGGGGATCGGCGTTGCGCGTCGAGTGACGGGCCGGAGGTCATTGAGGGTTGCTTCTGGGAGACGCTAGGCATCATCCGCAAGGAGCTCGAGGTCCGGGAGCCGATGGTCGCGTTGCTGGCTGGCGAGCTGGCCGCGGCGCGCGACCGGCTCGACCGCCTTTCTCGGGTACCCAGAAGCGAGGCGCCGGACGTTGGCGCCGTATTCGAGACGGCCGCCCGGGAGTGGTCGAGTGTGCCGGAAGAGCTAGCGCTCGCCCCGGGTTCGTCTACCACCCTCCGCGCGGAGCTCGGCAAGGTCCTCAGGTATTACAACAAAATCGGCAATGGGACCCTCATGGTGGCTGCCGCCGATCTCGTGGGCTCGACGAGCATCAACCTCGCTGCCGCTGACTTCCCGGAGGGCTACTACAACGCCTTCACCAATCCCGATTCGCGGCTTCTGTCCTGCGGAGGGATCTGCGAGGACGCCATGTCGGGCATCATGTCGGGGCTGTCCACTTTCGGCCACCACATCGGTGGTGGGGCCTCGTACGCTGCGTTCATCGCGCCCTTGGGGCACATCCCCGTGCGGCTGCATGCCATCGGCAACCAGGCGCGGCAGGAGATTGCCGAAGGGCCGTATAAGCCCGTGATCCTCGTGGCTGCGCACGCGGGAATCAAGACTGGGGAGGACGGCCCCACACACGCCGATCCGCAGCCCCTACAGATCCTGCAGGAGAACTTCCCGCGTGGCACGATGATCACGCTCACGCCTTGGGATCCGCAAGAGGTGTGGCCGCTGGTGAGCGCCGCGCTGGCCAGGCAACCCGCCGTCATCGCGCCCTTCGTCACCCGTCCCTCGGAGACGGTGCCCGACCGGGAGAGTCTGGGGCTCGCCCCGCCGGTGGAGGCGGCGAAGGGTCTCTACCTGCTTCGCCCGGCGCGTGGCGCCGGTGACGGTACGGTCGTCCTGCAGGGAAGCGGGGTCACCCTGGTCTTCGTGGAGGAGGTGCTGCCGCGTCTCGACCGGGAAGGCGTCGACCTGAACATATACTACGTCGCAAGTGCCGAGCTCTTCGACTTGCTTCCCAAGGAGGAGCAAGAGCGGATCTTGCCGCCCGAGCGGGCCGATGAAGCGATGGGGATCACCGGCTTCACGCTGCCCACGATGTACCGCTGGGTGTGCTCCGAGCGCGGGCGGGGAATGACCCTCCATCCCTTCCGGACCGGCCGCTATCTGGGGAGCGGCGTAGCGCGCATGGTGCTCAGACAGGCTGGTATGGACGGCGAGAGCCAGTACGAAGCCATCAAGCGCTACGTGGCGTAGGCCGCCATCCCGGCGCGCGATAGGCTAGATTGCCTACGGGGGCTAGGCGCATGGACCGACGTTTCAGCAGGCCGCGCCTTGTTATACTGCGCCTTGGGAGAGGCACCCTTGTCAAAAACCAACCGGAACTGAAGAGAAAGTGCTATGGCAGAAGGTGAAATGAAGAGGATACTGGTCACGGGTTCCGTCGGCCAGATTGGCTCGGAGCTCACCCTGGCCCTCCGGGAGAAGCACGGGGCGGACAACGTTCTCGCCACCGGTCACCACACGAAACCCAGCCAGATGCTGCTGGAGTCGGGCCCGTTCGAGTTCATCGACGTGGCCAAGAAGGAGACAGTCGAGGAGGTCGTGGAGAGGTTCGATGTCGACACGATCTACCACATGGCCGCCATCCTCTCGGCCGTGGGCGAGGAGAAGCCTTGGCTGTGCTGGTCCGTGAACATGGACGGGCTGAAGAACGTCCTCGATGTGGCGGTGGAGCGCGAGTTGACCCGCGTCTTCGTGCCCAGCTCGATTGCCGTCTTCGGGCCCGGGATTCCGCTGGACAACACGCCCAACGAGGTGTTCCTGAAGCCGACCACGATGTACGGAGTCACCAAGGTGGCTGGTGAGCTCCTGGCCGAGTACTACGTGAGGCGATTCGGCCTCGACTGCCGCGGCGTGCGCTACCCCGGGATCATCAGCCACGAGACCCTGCCCGGCGGAGGCACCACCGACTTCGCGGTCGCCATCTACTACGACGCGGTGAAGAAGGGCAGCTACGAGTGCTTTGTGCGCGAGGACACGACGTTGCCCATGATGTACATGCCGGATGCCATCAAGGCCACCCTGGACATCATGGAGGTGCCCTTCGAGAGCCTGGTGCACCACTGCGACTTCAACATCGGCGCCATGAGCTTCTCGGCGGGTGAGCTAGCCGAGAACATCCGCGAGTACATCCCGGGATTCACGTGCACCTACAAGCCGGACTTCCGGCAGGCCATTGCCGACAGCTGGCCCAACTCGCTGGACGACACGTTCGCGCGCGAGGAGTGGGGCTGGGAGCCGGCCTACGACCTGGATGCCATGACCCAGGACATGCTGGTGGCACTCAAGGAGAAGCACGAGGCGGGCCTTATCTGACGGGCCCACGGTCGAAACAAGTAAATATCAGGAAAGAAGGAGAAGGTCCAATGCAAGGGAAGGTCCGCGACGAGCTGCGGCAAACGCTTTCCGAGATCGAGGATGCCGGCCTCTATAAGCGCGAGCGCGTCATCGTCAGCCAGCAGCAGGCCGACATCAAGTTGGACACGGGGGCGGAGGTCGTCAACTTCTGCGCCAACAACTACCTTGGCCTGGCCAACAATCCGGAGATCATCGAGGCGGCCAAGGTGGGCATGTCGAAGTACGGGTTTGGCATGTCTTCGGTGCGTTTCATCTGCGGCACGCAGGACATACACACGGAGTTGGAGCGGAAGCTGTCCGAGTTCTTCGGCACGGAGGCCACCATTCTCTACTCGTCGTGCTTCGACGCCAACGCCGGTGTCTTCGAGGTGCTCTTGGGAAAGGAGGATGCCGTCATCAGCGACATGCTGAACCACGCCTCTATCATCGACGGCATCCGCCTGTGCAAGGCCATGCGCTACCGCTACGCCAACAACGACATGGGCGACCTGCGGGCGAAGCTGGAGGAGGCGAAGGCGGCTGGCGCCAAGCGCATCATGATCGCCACCGACGCCGTCTTCTCGATGGATGGGGTGGTGGCCCAGCTGGACAAGATCTGCGATTTGGCCGATGAGTACGGTGCCTTGACCATGTGCGACGACGCCCATGCATCCGGGTTTTTCGGGCCCACCGGCCGCGGCGCCACCGAGCACTGCGGCGTCATGGGGCGAGTGGACGTCGTCACTTCGACCCTCGGCAAGGCCATGGGCGGCGGTTCCGGCGGGTTCACCACCGGCCGCAAGGAGATCGTCGACCTGCTACGCCAGCGCAGCCGGCCGTACCTCTTCTCCAACACGGTGACACCGGGCATCGTCACGGCGGCGCTGAAGACGCTCGAGATCTTGTCCGGGACGACGGCGCTGCGAGACAAGCTGGAGGACAACACCAAGTACTTCCGCCGGGAGATGACCGATGCGGGCTTCGACATAGTGCGCGGCGAGCACCCCATCGTGCCCATCATGCTCCGGGACGCCAAGCTCAGCCAGGTCATGGCCGACAAGATGCTCCAAGAGGGCATCTACGTGGTCGGCTTCTTTTATCCGGTTGTCCCCAAGGACCAGGCCCGCATCCGCGTCCAGGTCTCGGCTGCCCACGAGCGTGAGCATCTGGACAAGGCCGTTGCGGCCTTCACCAAGGTGGGCAAGGAACTGGGCGTGGTCCATTAGGCGAGCGTCTTCGCCGAATGCGCCCCCGGGCCATCTCCCGGGGGCGCGCGGCATTCCGGTCGAGGAGGAAGCCGCACGAGCTTGGGGCGCCGCACGCGGTCAGGCATACCCTTTCCGCGTGTTAACGTTTACGGTGGCAGACAATGCCCGCGCGTGCCGGGTCGACGGATCGATTATCGCGGGCGAGAATCTTGGGGATGAACGATGGACAACTTGTTGGGCCTGACAACACCGGCGAGCCTCTCGCCCGTTACGCTGGCGATCAATCTCTTATTGTGCTTGCTGCTGTCGACCGGCCTGGCCTGGTTCTATTCCCAGTATGGCCGCGCGCTGTCCAACCGGGCGAGATTCGCGCAGACCTTGCCGCTGTTGGCCGTCACGACCGCGCTGGTCATCTCCATCGTCAAGTCCTCGCTCGCCTTGTCGTTGGGCCTCGTGGGTGCGCTCTCCATCATCCGCTTCCGCACGGCCATCAAGGACCCGGAAGAATTGCTCTATCTGTTCATCGCAATAGCCATCGGCCTCGGTGTCGGGGCCGATCAGCAGGTGCCCACAGTCGTGGCCGTGTTGGTTATCCTCGGTTACCTGTTGCTCCGGTCTTTCACGACCTCCGGCCCACTGGAAAGCAACCTGTACCTGAACCTCCGCTCCCCGAACGGTAATGCGTCCCTAGCAGAGATCGGTGACCTACTCCGGAGGCACGTCGAGTCGGCCACGTTGCGGCGCATGGATCACCGCTCCTCCACACTCGAGGCCACCTACCTGATCCGTTGCCCCAACGAGCAGGTGCTCGTAGCCTTGATGGAGGAGCTCCGCTCCCTCCTTCCCGACGCGGAGTTGAGCTTTGTCGAGCAGGACACGAGGTTGGGCGGATAGGTGCCGATTGACACGGCGCTGCGCTTCGAAATGAAGCTGGCCTGCGAGTCAGAGTGGCTACCGCAGGCCCGTGCTTGGATCAGGCTGCACCCCGAGGGGTTCGTCGTGGCGTACCCGCCGCGCCGCGTCAACACGCTGTACTTCGACACGCCGCATCTCTCCAGCCTCAACGCCAACCTGGAGGGACTGTGTGTGCGGGAGAAGCTACGGTTGCGTTGGTACGGTTCGGAGATGGCGCGCATCCGGCCCTGCCTCGAGATAAAGCAGAAGGACAACTTGCTGGGCCGGAAGAGACGGTACGAGATGAGCTGCGATCTAGACCTGGCGCAGTCCTGGACCGACGTGCTCGAGGTTATCCGCACCAACGCCGAGCCCCTGTTCGAAGTGGTGCTGCAGACGATGAGCCAACCCACACTGCTGACTCGATACCAGCGAGAGTACTACGTGACACCGGACGGACTCGTCCGCGCCACGATTGATTGCGACCAGATGGCCTATGACCAGCGGTTGACCGCTCGCCCCAATCTGGACGCTCCGTTGCACATCCCCGAGCTCGTCGTGATCGAGGTCAAGGGGGGGCAGGACCACGCGGAGCGGATCTGGGAGATCGTCAACCGCTTCCCCATCCCCCGCAGCCGGAACTCGAAGTACGCGATCGGCATGTTGACGGCGTTCGACAGCGTGTGACGGCGCCGGCTCTATGGGTTAGCGCGCGACCGATCCGGACTCCCCACGGTTGATGATGTATGATACTATCATTAGGCCAGCTTCTGCGGCCGGATTGGCGCTATGCGATGCGGCCGGGATGAACGTCGACAGCGTGAACGCGACTCTGGAGGAGGTGCCTGATGGGTTTCCTGAAGAAGCTGCTCGGTGGCGAGAAGGACAAAGAGCCGCCGCGGCCCAGCCGCAAGACCATGCCCCCCGAGCCTGCTGCCCCGCGTGAGGCGGCAGCCGCCCCCGACCTGGAGGCGCTGCCGCCCAGGAAGCTTGTGCGCCTCCTCGGTGCGACCGACAAGCCTACGCGGCATGGGGCGGCGGCCAGATTGGCGGAGCTGGGTCAGCGAACCGCCGTACGCCCTCTTATGAACGCGTACCTCAACTACGGGGAGACGCCTTTCCTCGAGGCGTTGCGCAGTTTTGGCAGCGATGTGTCGGCTCCGATCCAGAGGGAGGCCCAGGACCTCGGCGTAGTCGGCGAGCGGCGCGCGCGCATGATGGACATCCTGGGCGTTACGGGCGACGAGAACGCGGCTGTGGTAGTCCGCGGTTTCGTGGATCGCGAGCGCAACGAGCCGCTCGTCCATGTGCGTGCCTGTGTGGCGTTGGCCCGCCTGGGGGACATGCGTGGAATCGATGAGTTGGCCCACGACCTCGAGCTCACCGATTCCGATCTGCGCCGGATGGCGCTGGCTGCACTTCAGCAACTCGACATCGCGCATGCCCGCCAGGCGATCACCGATCACATCGACCGTTACCTGGGTGGCGCCGGTGCTATCCCCGAGGCGATTGAGATTTCGGCGCCCCGGCTGGAGGATCCGGACCGCAGCCTGTCGAGCTTCGTTGTCGAGCATGTCAAGCGGAAGCCGCATGCCCTGACGGTCATTGTTGCGTCGGGCGCGATCAAGATGGCCAGTACGCGTCAGAGTGATATCCGCCGCGGTCTCGAGGGCTACGACGTGCATTTCACGACTGAGCGCCTGGCGCCGGAGGAGCAGATCGCGGTCCTCGAAGAGGCTCGCGACGCGGCGGCCGTGAACCCAGATGCATGTATCGTGGTCATGGGCAAGCTGCCGAATCCGAACGGCAGCGTGCCGCTTCCGCACTTCCTCCAGCAGGTGGGCGGCGAGGGATACACTGCGAAGATCCTCGCGGTCGACCCGCATCACGTTGCCATCCTCATGGATTGGTGGCACTACGTGGAAGACAGAGCCGAAGTGTCCACCGAGTTCGAGGTTATCTTGGCCATCTCGCGGCCCAAGGAGAGCGCCATCTCGGAGGAGGAGTACATGATCTACCAACTCATGCCGGAAGATCGCCGCCGGGACTTCCTACGCGCTTTTCTGGCGAACGTGTGAAAGGGTGTACAGAACCGGGCCGGGGACCGTGACCGCCTTCACACGACCTTAACGGCCCAACTCACAAGCCATCGTACTATATTAACCGCGTATTGGGCGTGCTCGGCACTTGGGCGCCCGGTCCGCCCTTGGGCTTGCCCGCGCCACTCGGCCCTTTTGGCGCCAGCCTGTATGAGGGGGATCGTACGATGGCAACTGTCCAAGCTGGATCGCGGTCGAAGATCCGGATACCCGTCGTGCTGCCTGACCGTGACGTATCCGGGGGCTTGGCGGTACCGACCACTGATCCGGTAGCCGCCCTCCGATTCTGCCAGGCGCTGGATGCTGCGCTGCACGCCAACGGCTCCAGGCCCCTGACCGATGGGGATGGTGTGCTCGACTCGCCGCTCGGCCGTGCGTTGGCCCCGACGCTCGGAAGCGACGCCCCGGACCTCTCAGTCGTCGTGCCCGTGTACAACGAAGCCGAGAACCTGCCCTTGCTCTACGAGCGGCTTTGCCGCGCACTTGAGGGCACGGGATCGAGCTTCGAGATCGTGCTCGTCGATGACGGCAGCAGGGACGACAGCCCGAGCTGGATGCACGCATGTGCGACAGACGATCCCCGGGTCGTGGTGGTCGAGCTGGCACGCAACTTCGGGCATCAGGTGGCCATCAGTGCCGGTCTCGATCACAGCCGGGGGCGTGGTGTCATCGTCATGGATGCCGACCTCCAGGACCCACCCGAAGCGCTGCCGCATTTCATCGACAAGTGGCGCGAGGGCTACGATGTAGTCTATGCCACGCGCCAGAAGCGCAAGGAGCACTGGCTCAAGCGCATGGCATACGCGGGTTTCTATCGACTGCTCCAGCGGGTTGCGAATGTCGAGATCCCTTTGGACGCGGGCGATTTCTGCATCATGGACCGGCGCGTCGTCGAACTGTTGAACGGGATGCCGGAGCGTAACCGGTTCGTGCGGGGGATTCGAAGCTGGGTCGGGTTCAGGCAGGTGAGCCTGCCCTACGAGCGAGAGGACCGCCATGCCGGTGAATCAAAATACACGTTCGCCCGCTTGATCTACCTGGCGCTCGACGGGTTGGTCTCATTCAGCTACGTCCCGCTGCGCGTGATCACCGTTCTGGGTTTCGGTGCCTCGATCTTCTCGCTGGTCCTGGCCACTTTCTACCTCATCAAGAAGCTGACCGTCGGGCTCAACCCGCCGGGGTTCGCCACCCTGGTCGTGGCGGTCTTCTTCTTGGCCGGCATCCAGCTGGTCACGATCGGCGTCATTGGCGAGTACGTTGGGCGCATCTTCGAGGAGGTAAAGCGCCGGCCGCTGTACGTGGTGAACGCAGTGACCCGGTACCAGGCAAGGTAACTCCGTTGCCCGCCGGTCAGGGTTGGAAAGGCCCACAGCGGTGATAGATGGGGAAGCACCAGAGCCGTCCTGCTCGCGGGGCGATCCAGTTGCGTGTGCGAGGTGGGATCAGTGATGCGCCGCTTGATGCTGAACAACGAGTTTCCGCCGCTGGGCAGTGGCACGGCCGAGCTCGTAAGTGACGGAGAATACGGGTTGACCTTCGATCTGATCGACAGGCGATGATGTAATCCTCGCAGGCGTGTGGTTAGGTGCCGCCCGTGCCGATGTGTGCTGATCTGCCCGATAACTCTGTCGTGCACCCGATAGAATCCCTTGGGCCGTATCGCCCTCTGCCACAACTAGACAGGCCAACCACGGGCCGGTAAGATGCGGCCCATGCGTCAAAACACCGCGACGGGGCACGGATCGTGACCGCACGCGAGCGCGCCCGGAGGCGCCGCCGCTGGCTGTCGCGGTTCGTCCTGGCCGGCCCGCCTGTCGTCCTGGC
>CAYYVH010000027.1:0-22483 GCA_964475075.1 uncultured Anaerolineales bacterium
CGAGGGGTATGCCCCCATTGGACCCAGCAGCCTCAGCAGCCTTGCGCCGCTCACCACGGCTACGGTTACGTCCCGGACATCGAGAACTCCACCTGCGCCGGCTTCAACCCGATGGTCCCGGGAGATCGCAACAACGTGATGATGCTCGCCTGGCAGGTGGGCACCGGCGACTCAGTGAGCGCCACCACGGCCCGCCGGGCGATGTAGTACTGGTGGTATCACACCGCGTGGCTGGACGTCGATGCGACGGTGTGGTGACCCCGGGGCGAGGTGACCCCGCCCCTACGGTTGTTCCGCGGATGGTAGGAAAATCACCCATGCCGCCGCGGGTGTATCCACGTTGCCGTAAACCATTAACCCGTCGTCGGTCGCCACCCAAACGGTGCCATCCGGGCCGAGGGCCAGGTCGTTGATCACCTGCCCCGCGGCCAGCGGACTGTCAGTAGGGCCGAAGAGATCCACCCACGCACCGCTTGCGTCACGCACGCCAACCTTGCCAGACGACGTGGCCACCCACAACTGGCCGTTGGGGGCATACGAGGCGGTGACAATCCGGTCGAACGCCACGCCGCCCACGAACATGGGAGCGTGCGTCAGGTCCTCCGGCTCCAACCAGTCGTCCCCATTCCAGGTGTTGCCAAATACGCGGTAATCGAGGATGCGCCGACCAAATCTGTCGCGGGTGTGTTGCTCCACCCAGCTGAACACCTGTAACCGCCCGTCCGGTCTCAACGTAGCCGCAGTGGCGTACCCGGCGTTGCGCCCCGCCGGCTGCTCGAAGAGGCTCCCCAGGAAGGGGTAGCGCACGGGGTTCCTGATGGGCAACACGTAGAGCGCCCGCCGCGAAACGGCCCACGCCTGACCCGTCGGCGCGGCAGTCAGGAAGAACTCGGGCACTCCGTAGCGGCCCGCCTCCGGCGCCGGCTCGAAGAACACGTCAAGCCCCAGGTTGCCGGAAGTACCGTATGAGCGCAGGCCCTCCGCCCGGCAGAGATCGGGATTCGGGCACTCGGAGCTGGTGCTGAACGGGACCCAAGCCCGATCATCGGCATCCAGGACAACTTGCCTGGAGTGGCGCACCGTTCCGCCCACATGGCGGTCGTCTGTCGCAACCGTCTTCCACCGAATGCCATCGAAGTACTCCGGCCCGATCCAGATCCTACCCCGCCGATCGACGGCCCAGAAGTCCTCGAGGAATCCCTGGTCACGGACGGTGGCCAGGTTCCGCAGGGCCGCATCCTTCAGGCTCGCAAACCTCCGCCACGTGTCCTTCGAACGGGCGGCGATCACCGCATCGGGCCCTCCCCGCGGATTGCGCACCCGGAGCCACACGGTACCTTGACGGTCGACAGCCACGAACCGAGCGCGGTTGAAGGGCAGAATCGAGTTGGACGAATCCAGGCTCAACCACCGCTTGGACGGGTCGCGGGTCGGTTTGGCGAAGGGGGTCGGGCTGGCCGAGGGCGTCGGGGTCTGCGTGGAGGGGCGGGACGTGCGCGTCGGCGTTGCCGTCGCGGTCACCGTCGGCGTTACAGTGGGTGGCCCTGATGTGGGCGTCGCCGTCGGCTGCGTGATGTCCTGGCTGTCCAGTGCCACGCGGAGCACATCGTAAGCGGGGTCCACGAAGGCGCTGACCCCGGACGGCTGTGCGGGGTTGGATACGTCCACGACGACGAGCGCGCCGTTCGCCGTAGCCAGATAGGCCGTGCTGTCGGAGACGGCCACGTCCACGACATCAGCCGGGAAGGCGCCGAGGGGCGAGGGGGCGGCGCCGTTCGAGACATCAACGATGTATAGTGCACCGCCGGAGCCGGTTGGGGAGGTGGTCGTGCCGACATAGGCCTGACTTCCCAGCACGGCGACAGCCTGGGGCTCGCCGTTGAGCGGCAGCGTGCTCATCTGGCTCGGCGCGGCGGGGTCGCTGACATCAACGACGCGCAGGCCCTGGAGCCGATCGGCAAGGTAAGCGCGGTTCCCTGCCACCGCCACGTCCACCGCGCGCCCGACCAGCATGCCGGCCAGGCTGGGGCTCGTGGGATCCGACACGTCGATGACCTGCAGCCCGAACAGGGCGGCGACATAGGCGTAGTCGCCCGCCGCGGCAACGGCCGAGGCGCCACCCCGGAGGAAGCCGACCTCCGTCGGGACCGTGCGATCGGACACGTCCACGACCCGCAAGCCCGTAGGATCGACTACGTAGGCGTAGTCGCCTTCCACGGCCACGCCGTCGGCACCGCCCGTGAAGGTACCGACGCGCAATGGCGAGGTGGGGTCGGACACGTCGATGACCAGCATGCCGCTGCCGCCTTCAGCGGCATAGGCGTAGTCGCCGGTGACGGCCAGGGCGACGGTGGCCGCCAGGGCTCCGGCCGTGCCGACCTCCTTCGGTGCGGTGGGATTGGTGACATCGATCACGCGCAGGCCGGCGGTGCCGGCTGCGGCATAGACATGGTCGACTGCCAGGAGGTTGGCCGCCGGGCGGGCGACCACGAGCGCGATGGTCACCACGGCGATCAGGGCTGTTGCAGCCAGGACCGGGAGTGAACGCACTGTGGACATGGCCAGTAGCCTCCTAGAGCGGTCGCGGACAGGGCCAGAACCTCTCTGCGGAGCATACACGCTTTGCCAGCGCGAATCAACCCCCTCGGGCGCAGGGGTGCACGCAAGAGTTGTTAGGCCCTGAAGATGGGGCACGTAGGGGCGGTTCGCGAACCGACCCTACTGGGGGGCGGGCCGGGAAAGAGCACACGCCGCAGCCCGCTGTGCTATCCTTACGACCCGTGAGCACGCTAGTCATCGTCGAAAGCCCGACCAAAGCCCGCACGATCCGGCGCTTCCTGCCGCCGGGCTACGTGGTCCTGGCCAGCATGGGGCACGTGCGCGATCTGCCGTCCTCGGCGTCCGAGATCCCCAAGTCCGCGCGCGACAAGCCGTGGAGCCGTTTGGGCGTGGATGTGGACGGCGGTTTCAAGCCGCTCTACGTCGTGCCGCGGAAGAGCCGCGAGACGATCAAGGAGCTCAAGGCGGCGCTGAAGGAGGCCGACGAGCTGATCATCGCCACCGACGAGGACCGCGAGGGCGAGAGCATCGGCTGGCACTTGATCCAGATCCTGAAGCCCAAAGTGCCCATACGGCGCATGGTGTTCCACGAGATCACGCGTGAGGCCATTCAGCGTGCACTGGAACAGACGCGCACCGTTGACGAGCAGCTCGTGAGGGCCCAGGAGACCCGTCGCATCCTCGACCGCCTGGTGGGCTACACGCTCTCGCCGCTCCTATGGAAGAAGATCGCGCCCAAGCTCTCGGCGGGCCGGGTCCAGTCGGTGGCGGTGCGCATGCTGGTGGAGCGGGAGCGAGAGCGCCGGGCCTTCGTGATCGGCAGCTTCTGGGACCTCGCGGCCTTACTCGCCAAGCGGCCCGACCGTGCCGACCACCGCTTTGAGGCGACGCTGGTTCGCCTTGGTGACAGGCGCGTGGCGACGGGCAGGGATTTCGATGAGAACACGGGCCAGGTCAGGGTGGGTGCCGAGGTTGTGCTCCTCGACCAGGAGGCGGCCGAGGCGCTCCGCGAGCGACTGCAAGTAAGCCCTTGGCGGGTGGCGGCGATCGAGGCGAAGAAGGCTGTCCGGCGGCCCTATCCGCCGTTCACGACGAGCACCCTGCAGCAGGAGGCCGCGCGCAAGCTCCGCCTGAGTGCGCGGCAGACGATGCGCGTGGCCCAGCAGCTGTACGAGAACGGCCACATCACCTACCACCGCACGGACTCGGTGTCCATGGCGGAGGAAGCCGTCCAGGGCGCACGGACGAGGATCACCGCCCTGTACGGAGCGGAGTACCTCAGCCCCAAGCCGCGGCGTTTCAAGACGAAGTCGCGCGGTGCCCAGGAGGCGCACGAAGCGATCCGCCCGACGGGTGGCGAGATGCGCCCGGTCCGGGAGATCCCGCTGTCCGGCCAGCAGGCCCGGCTGTACGACCTGATCTGGAAGCGCACGATGGCCACGCAGATGGCCGATGCCCGGCTCGAGTTGGCGACGGTCGATATCGCCGCGGAGGACGCCCTGTTCCGGGCCAAAGGCAGGCGGGTGCTGTTCCCCGGCTTCTTCCGCGTTTACGTCGAGGGGTCGGACAATCCGGAGGCCGTTCTCGAGGACCGGGACGCCCCGCTGCCGGAACTGGCGGAGGGCGAGGAACTGGACCTGGTGACCCTGGACACGGTGAGCCACGAGACCAAGCCCCCGGCGCGCTACACCGAGGCGGCGCTGATCAAGGCCCTGGAGGCCGCGGGAATCGGGCGCCCCAGCACCTACGCCACGATCATGGGCACGATCCAAGACCGCGGTTACGTCTTCAAGCGGGACCGCGCGCTGGTGCCCACGTTCACCGCCTTCGCCGTGACCGGCCTGTTGGAGTCGGACTTCGAGTCGCTGGTAGACCTCTCCTTCACGGCGTCCATGGAGGCGGACCTGGACCGCATTGCCGAGGGGGAGGTGGACTGGCAGGCCTATCTGGGGCGGCTGTACCTGGGCGAGGAGGGGCTAGCGGCGCAGGTGGGAGCGGCCGCCGAGCGGATCGATCCGCGCCAGGCGAGCACGGTGAACATGGGGGACGTAATGGTGCGCATCGGCCGCTACGGCCCGTTCGTGGAGGGCACGTCGAACGGGGACCGCGTCACCGCGGGGCTACCCGGCGACCTACCCCCCGCCGAGCTGACGGCCGAGCAGGCCGCGGACATGCTGTCGCGTGGCAAGGCCGGCCCGACCGCCCTGGGGACGGATCCCGACACGGGCGACCAGGTCTACCTCAAAGCGGGCCCCTACGGACCCTACGTTCAACGCGGGGAGGACGGGAAAGGGAAGGACAAGCCCGCCCGCGCCTCACTCGCGCCAGGCCTCGAGCCCGAGGACGTCGACCTGGGTGTAGCGCTCTCACTCCTGGCCCTGCCGCGCCCGTTAGGCGACCATCCCGAGACGGGCACGCCGGTGAAGGCGGGCCTGGGGCGCTACGGACCCTACGTGCTGCACGACGGCGTCTACGCCAGCCTGAGCAAGAGCGACGATGTGCTGACCGTCGAGTTGGAACGGGCCCTGGTGCTCCTTGCGGCGAAGAAGGCGCGCGGGAAGCGCCGGAAGGGCGGCGGGGGGAAGAAGGGGCGGCGGTCCAAGAAGAGCGGAGGCAGCGACTGAAGTCGCCCCTGAGGGGCGCGGCTGGCGCCGCGCCGGGCGTTCGCCAACGCGGACGCGGTTCGGAGTCGGCGTCAACTTCCGCACCCAGGCAGCGTCGGCGCAGGCCGACGCTCCGCGGGCCGTGCGCGGCCTGCCCCACAGCGGTGGTTTCAACCGCTGCCCCCCAGGCGCACGACGACCACCAAGCGACGCAGGGGCGACCCGTCGGGCCGCCCCTGCGAGTTGTGTGACCGCTCTACCGCTCGGCGGTCGGTAGGAACACCTCGAACATCTCCCGCGGCTCGAACTTCTCGACATCGAGGTACTCGCGGAAGAACTGAATCTGGAGTTGCGCCCCGTACTTCTGGCTAGGCGGCATCGAGAAGCCGTGGCCCTCGCCCTCCGCGCGGAAGTACTGCACCGGCACCCCGTTCTCGTCGATCTGGTCGTGGACGTTGTTGATCAGCCAGACCGGCAGCTTGTCGTTCGTGCCGTGGAAGATGAGCGTGGGCGTCTTGATGTCCCGCGTCCCGTACATCGGCGAGTCGTTCAGGTACTCCACCGGATCGGCGGTCGCGGCCCGGCCCATGAGGTAGCTCACGAACGGGGTGTAGCCGAACATGAACTCGTCGAGCAGGTCCACCAACGAGCACTGCGGGTTCGCGGCGGCGTAGAAATCCGGGTACGTACGCAGGCTCTGGAGGGTGAAGTAGCCGCCGTAGGAGCAGCCGGTGATGCCGATGCGCTCGGGATCGGCGATCCCCCGCTCGACCAAGTGCTCCACGCCCTCCTTGATCTGGCGGATATCCAGCTGCCCGAAGTTCCGCCCGTCCGCCATGGCGCTGAAGAAGTCCGGGCTCTTCACACTTCGACCGACGGCGTTGGCCATGAAGACCGGGATGCCGAAGTTCGGTAGGATGCTGTACGGCGACTCGACCGACGAGCCGTAGCCGTTCACCATCTGGCCACCCGGCCCGCCCTGCTGCCAAACGACGACCGGTCCCGGCGCCCGCGGCGGGAAGGGCATGCTCTCGTGATGGACGTAGATGCCGTGCAGCGTCTCGCCGTCCGAGTCGGTCCACGTCACCTCGGCCGCCTTGAGGCCGCTGGCCTCCGCTACCGCTGTGCTGAGCGAAGTGAGCTGCCGCGCGGCACCGCTGGCGGCATCCATCTGCCACAGCTCCATCGGGCGGTCCACGGTGCTGTAGCTGAAGACGATCTTGCCGTTCGCGGGTAAAGCCTGGAACATGGAACCGGAGGTGTGCCACAGTGTGGTCACCTCGTCGGTCGCCAGGTCATAGGTCAGCAGCTTCGTATCCAACTCATCCGGAACGGCGAAGTAGACGATGTCCTCGTCCAGGAAGCCGGCGCCCATCATAGGCGAGTCGCCGCCAGGCACGACGATCTGTTTCACCGGAGTCAACGAGTCGTCCAGCAGGTAGATCTCGACCCCGTTCGGATTCGCATAGGTCGGGTACTGCCGCCCCTCCAGCTCGCTGCGGGTGGCGATGCCCAGGAGCGCCTTCTCGCCCGAGGGCGAGAAACCGAGTCCCGCCAGGACGCCCTGCGGGAAGCCCTCGTTTTCGAGGGACTTGATCGTGTTGCCCGATGCGACGTTGAACGCCTGGAGCCGCGTGCCGGTCACCAGGGGATTCTCTTCCGGCGGCACCAATCCCAGCGCCTCCCGGACGTTGATGCTGCCCAGGTGGGGGTCGGTCGCGCCCGGTGGGTATTCCGCCGGGCGCTCGCGGGCCGCCAGCCAACCGGGCATCGTCTGGGTACCGATGGCCAACCGCGCACCGTCGGCCGACCAGGTCAGACTCGCCAGACCGCTGTCCGGCGGTAGGCTCATCAGTTCGCGCCGGTTCGTGCCGTCCAAGTCGTAGAGCGCCAGGCCGAACTCCGCCTGCTGCAACTCGATCGTCCCCAGCGGGTGCTCGCCGATCAGGCCCGGCAGTCCCTCGGGCTGATCCGGCCGGGGCTGCCTGAAGACCGGGCCGAGCTCGATGACCTTGGGCGGCGGCGCCTCCGGGGTGATCTCCATGACGAGCATCGTCTGCAGATCGGGGCTGGCACCGATCAGGCCGCCCTGGAGCCAGCTCAGGTTCAGCTCGGTCGAATCGATCGCCCCCGTCGTCGCGCCCATCGTCACCTGGTAGTAGTGCACTTCAGGTGGCTCGTTCTCGTCGTCCGGCTCGATGTACTCGACGTTGATCATGCCCAGCGTCTCGTCGTCGATCCAACTCGACGAGGTCGCCGGCTGACCGGGCACTTCGTCCTCGGCCAACTCGACCATATCACCCGTGGTCAGGTCCAGAAAGCCCGCCTGGAATGCCTCGGCCCCGATCAGCACCGCGTAGAGGTAGCGGCCCGTGGGACTCGGCTCGGCGAGGATGTACACGAAGCCATCGGACGTGAGGGCGTCCAGTAGCTCCAGGTCGTCGGGTTCCAGCAGATCGGGCACCTCGTCGGTGGCCGGGTTGAAGTCGATGATCTCCGCCCGTGCGGGTGTCGCCGGGCCGAGCAGCACGGCCACGATGGCCAGCAGCACGGCCAACGGCAGCAGTCGGTGAAGGGTCATGGAATTGGCGAACGTATGCCGATAGACGCTCATTGGTACCTCACCCCCTCGATGGGTAGCCGCGGCAGGAGATCGAAGCGTTGGTGAAGGGCCGGCACGGAGAGGGTCCCCGTGGCGCCCAGGTGCTCCCGGAACCACTGGACCTGCAGCTGGAACGCGTAGCGCTGGCCGTTGACCCCTCCCCGGTCGTCTTGGTGGCCGCCGATCCCGTGGCCGTAACCGTGAGCCCGGAAGAACCGCGCCGGCACCCCGTTCATCACGACCTGGTCGTGGATGTTGGTGATGTGCTCGTACGGCAGGAAGTCCTGCGTGCCGTGGAAGAGGAGAAGGGGCTTGGCGATCTCGTGGGCCCGGTAGATCGGCGAGTCCTTGATGAACTCCTCCGGGTTGCCGGTGGCCGAGTCACCCATGAGGTAGGCCATGAATGGTGACCAGCCGAAGTTCCATTCGTACAGGATGTCATTCAGCGAGCACTGGGCGTTGCCTGCGCTGTAGAACTGGGGATACTCCACCATGCTCTGGAGCGTGAAGTAGCCGCCGTAGGAGCAGCCGGTCACACCCACCGCGTCCGGATCAGCGACGCCCTGGTCTATGAGGTACTGGACCCCATCCTTCACATCGGCGATGCCCCGCTGCCCGAAGTTCGTGCCGTCGGCCATCGCCGAGTAGAAGGCGGCACCGTTGGACAGCCGCCCCGCCCCATTCACGACGAAGAGCGGGATGCCGAAGTTGGGCAGGAGCGAGTGCGGGCCCTCGACCGATGTCTGCCACCGGTTGTACATCTGGCCTCCGGGCCCGCCCTGCTGCCAGACGACGACCGGCATCGGCTTGGGTGGCGGGAAGGTCCAGTCGCCGGGATACACGTACGCGCCGGTCACCTCATAACCGCTCGAGGTGGTGTAGGTGATCGGCTCGACCTTGATGTTGCTCACCGTCCTCAGATCGGCGTTCACGTCCGTCAGCCTCTCCTGCGTGCCGGCCACGTCGTCGGCCTGGGCGAGGTAAAGGTCGCCCGGATCGGCAATATCGCCCAAGACGCTCACGAAGGCATCGCCGCCCATCGCCCAGGAAAACAGCATCTGATCCCCGGTGTAGACCGGTACCGGCGGCGCCAGATTCGCCGAATCGCCGACGTCGACGATATAGACGTGCCGCGTCAGGTTCACGCCGACCTGGGCCGTCAGTCGCGTGCCGTCGAGCGGTTGGAACATCGTGTTGGTGGCGTCCATGGGCGGATCGTG
This sequence comes from uncultured Anaerolineales bacterium, assembly GCA_964475075.1. Taxonomy (GTDB): domain Bacteria; phylum Chloroflexota; class Anaerolineae; order Epilineales; family Epilineaceae; genus CAYYVH01. Next base: position 8,985 of record CAYYVH010000027.1, read on the forward strand.
CCACATTAGGTCAGCCACGAACTCGCCCGACGGCGTGAACGCTTTGAGCACCATGCCGCTCACGTACTCGTAGACCGGGTTCTGCCGACCAGTGAGCACGGACGGCTTGTCCGAGGGTACCAGCAGCATGTTGCCGTCGGCGGTCCAGACCACGCCGTCGAACAGCGCGGGCGGATCATCGGCGGTGCCGAAGTCCTTAGCCTGCAGGACGGTCTCGGCGCCGGTCTCGAGGTCCACGATGTGGAGCGACCGGCCGTTGACGTGGCGGTTCTCCGCCACGGGAATCCGGCCCAGCTCCTCCTGGGTGTTCCAGTAGCTGGTGGGCATGCCCCCGCCCCGGTTACCACGGCCGCGGACGACCTCACCGGACCAGGGAACATTGGCCGCCACGATGTAGGCCACTGTATTCGTGCCGGGGCGCGACCGCACCGTGCTGAGGGGGTAGTAGAAGTTCGTGCCCGGTGCGAGGGTGCCGATCGTGGTGGCCGTGCCATCATCAAGGTTGACGGCCAGCACCTGCTCGTTGGTCTGCAGGAGCCAGACTTGCGGCCGCTCGATGCCGAGCTCCTGGAGCTCCTCGTCCGAGCGGGAGTCGTAGGTGGGCTTCACGAACCGCAGTGGGGGCTGGGCGGGCGTCTGCGTATAGGCCACGACGTGGTACACGCCGTCGGCGGTTTGCAGGAGCGGCGCGCCGTACAGCCGCACGATCTTGCCAGGTATCTCCGGCAGGGTCAGCGCCGTGCTGTCGAAGGTTCGAGTGGTGAAGTCGACCACCGTCTTGGCATACTCGTGCGTCTGCTGGTTGTAACTCAGGGCCAACGCCTGCGTCGGGCTAATCCACGTGAGCGGGGTGGAGAATCTGAGTTGCCCCAACTCGAGGTGGGCCATCTCCTTGGTCGTCGTGTCGAGTACCTGTGTGCGACCGCTCACCGACACCAACACATAACGCCCGTCCGGGCTGGCGCTTGACGAGATGCCGGGCCGCTGACTGGAGCGGAGATCGCCGTAGAGGTCCAACTCCGCCTCGGTCAGGATCTCCGGCACCTCATCCTGCGCTGGGTCGAAGTCGATGATGTCGGCACTGGCGCTCGAGGTGGCCAGCAGGGCGGCCACTAACGCCAGCGCGAAAGGCAACCAGCGCTTTTTACGCATACGATCTACCTCCTTGGGGAATGCGATTGGGCAAACTCGTTCATCTTTCACGACGGATGGTTGCTGCCAACTCGCGGGCACCGTAGCATCGCCCGGACTGTGCCGCCGGTGCCGTGCGGCTCGGTGTCGCCGAAAGGCCCGGCCGGTGCCGGAGCATAGCGTAGGGCCCCCAACTCTGCAAGCCCGCCACCAGCCACCCGAAAACAGCCGGACGACAGTCACCGGTCACCCACTCGATTCAACGCCAGGACGGCGTTACTCGTGACATGGAGAGAAACGCCCGGGGTTCGATTTCAGTGGGGTCGGCCGCAGTTTGCATGCACCGGCATGATGGTGTATGATGTTGGCCCCACCCCCCAGGGGGTGGGGTGCCTGGAGGATCGTATGGATTCAGCACACAAAGCCGCCGTCTTGAACCGGCTGAAGAGCGCCGAGGGGCACGTGGGCGGGATCATCCGGATGACCAAGGAGGACGCCTACTGCATCGACCTGTTGCATCAGATCCTGGCGGTGCAGCGCGCCCTCGACAAAGTAGCCGGCCTGATTCTCGAGAACCACCTCGAAACCTGTGCGACCACGGCAATCCGCGGTGAGGACCCGGGTGAGCGCGAGCGCGTGCTCGACGAGATCGTGGGGGTATTTCAGGCGGGGCGGAGATAGGTGGGGGGGTATCCATGCGACGGTACGGTGGTGTGGCTTGGGCTATGAGCTATTAACTATGAGCCATTAGCTCGTCTGGCTCGGGTCGGACGGGTGGTCCGTAAGGCGAACTGAAGTCACAGAATGAGCCTATAGGGAGGTAGAGATGACAACCGTGCGGTTCAGTGTTCCCAGCATCACCTGCGGTCACTGCGTGGCCACGATCGAGCGCGCCGTGAAGGAAGTCGAAGGAGTTGCAACGGTCAAAGGGCAGGTGGACACGAAGGAAGTCGAGGTGACCTTCGACGCGCCGGCCACGCGCGAGCAGATCGTCTCCGCGATGACGGAGTGGGATCATCCGCCAATGGAGGTGTAGCGGTACACGGAAGATTATCAGAACGTGATTGGCTGATCTGGCTTGGGCTATCGGCTATCAGCTAACAGTCCGACTTCGTGCATCTTGCGAGTGTCTCTCAGCCGTCTGAGTCTGGGGGCATTTCGTCGTCCCGTTCATACGCCGTCCCGTTCGTTCGCCATCCCGTTCATTCGTCATTCCGGCGAAAGCCGGAATCCAGAGAGCTGCGACGTATGAAACAACCGTGTGTGTACGTCCAGGCTGGCTGGCGGGACAAACATCGAGAATTACTGTGAGATACTGGATTCCGGCTTTCGCCGGAATGACGGTAGTAGGGGAGCAGGTACTCTATGGCATCCCAACAGACTCCATCCCCCAAAATCATCACTCTTCCCGTCTCCGGCATGACTTGTGCCTCGTGCGTGCGCACGGTGGAAAAGGGCCTGGACCGGACGGAGGGGGTCGAGCGCGCCGAGGTCAACTTCGCCGCCGAGACGGCGACCGTCGTATACGATCCACGGCGGGTGGCGCCGGACGGGCTCGTCGAGGCGGTGCGCGGCGCGGGCTACGACGTGCCCGCCGCGCGGGTCATGCTGAACATCGGGGGTATGACCTGTGCCTCGTGCGTGAACACCGTGGAGAAGAGCCTCGGTCGCTTGCCGGGGGTAGTTTCGGCGACGGTCAACTTCGCCGCAGAGACGGCGACGGTGGACTACCTGCCCCAACTGGTCTCGCCGGTGGACATGGCGCGAGAGGTGGAGGCGGCGGGGTACACCGCGGAGCCGGTGGACGAAGGCGGAGATGCCGCCGGGTCGCTGGCTGACGAGGCCGCGGCACGGGAACTTGCCACAACGCGCGCCAAGCTGGCCTTCTCGGCCGTCGTAGCCGCCGTGATCATGATCGGCACGACCCGCCACATGCTGGGCTGGCACTGGGTGCCGGCTCTCCTGGCCCACCCGTACGTGCAATGGGCGCTGGCCACGCCGGTTCAGTTCTGGGCCGGTTGGCAGTTCTACCACGGTGCCCTCGCGGCGGCGCGCCACCGCACCACCAACATGAGCACCCTTATCGCCGTCGGTACGTCGGCCGCATACTTCGCGAGCGTGCTGGCGGTCATCGCGCCGGGCTTCTTCGAGGCGACCGGCGGCAAGGCCGACCTCTACTTCGATACTGCCGCAACGATCATCGCCCTGATTCTCTTGGGCCGTTATCTCGAGGTGCGGGCCAAGGGACAGACCGGCGAGGCCATCAAGCGCCTCCTCGGCCTGCGGCCCAAGACCGCCCGCGTGGTGCGTGACGGCGAGGAGCTGGACATCCCCATCGACGAGGTCGTCGTTGGCGACGTCGTCATCGTCCGGCCGGGGGAGAAGGTGCCGGTGGACGGAGTGGTGGTCGAAGGGGCCTCGGCCGTCGACGAGTCGATGCTGACCGGCGAGTCCATTCCTTTGGAGAAGGGCCCCGACGCCCCCGTGTTCGGCGCTACATTGAACAAGACGGGCACGTTCCGCTTCCGGGCCACCAAGGTGGGGCGGGACACCGTGCTGGCGCAGATCGTGCGCCTCGTCCAGGAGGCGCAAGGCTCGAAGGCACCCATCCAGCGCCTGGCCGATGTCGTGGCAGCGTACTTCGTGCCGGCCGTCATCATCATCGCGCTGCTGAGCGCCGCGACGTGGTACGCCTTCGGGCCGCCACCCGAGCTCAACTTTGCCCTCGTCACCTTCATTGCGGTGCTGATCATCGCCTGCCCGTGCGCGCTCGGCCTAGCGACGCCCACGGCGATCATGGTCGGCACCGGCAAGGGCGCCGAACACGGCATCCTGATCCGCTCGGCCACATCGCTGGAGGTGGCTCACAAGCTGGACGCTATCGTCCTGGACAAGACCGGTACGTTGACCGTGGGCGAGCCACAAGTGACCGACGTCGTGCTCCCGTCCGCACCGCCCGGACCCGACTCGCAGGCGGAAGACGAGGTGCTTCGGCTGGCCGCATCCGCCGAACGGGGGAGCGAGCACCCACTGGGTGAGGCCATCGTGGAACACGCCCGGTCGCGGGGGCTCACGCTTTCCGAGGCGCGTGCCTTCAACGCGATTCCCGGGCATGGCATCGAGGCCGAGATCGACGGCCGGCAGGTCGTGCTGGGCAACCTGAAGCTCATGCAGGACCGAGGTTTCGAACTGAACGGCCTGTCGGGCCGTGCCGAGTCGCTGGCCGAAGAGGGTAAGACGGCCATGTTCGTGGCCGCCGACGGTGAGGTCAGCGGGTTGATCGCCGTCGCCGACACCCTGAAGACGGATTCCGAGGAGGCCGTCGCTGCACTGCACGGCCTCGGTCTCGAGGTCTGGATGCTCACCGGCGACAACCCGCGCACCGCGGCGGCAATCGCGCGGGCGGTGGGCATCGAGCACGTGCTGGCCGAAGTCCTGCCCGATCAGAAGGCAGCCAAGGTCAGGGAGATCCAGGAGGGCGGCAAGCGCGTGGCCATGGTCGGCGACGGCATCAACGACGCCCCGGCCCTGGTTCAGGCGGACGTGGGCATCGCCATCGGTACCGGGACCGACGTAGCCATCGAATCGGCCGACATCACGCTGATGCGCGGTGAGCTGACAGCGATCGTCACCGCCATCCAGCTGTCGCGGGCGACGATGCGCAATATCAAGCAGAATCTGTTCTGGGCCTTCGCCTACAACGTGGCCCTGATCCCCCTCGCGGCCGGGGTGCTCTACCCGTTCTACCAGGTGCTCTTGGACCCGATCCTCGCCGCCGGTGCGATGGCCATGAGCTCCATCACCGTGGTCACGAACGCCCTGCGATTGCGGGGTTTCCGCCCGACGGTGTGACGCGCGCCGTGGGGGACGGGAAGCCCCACCCCCCATGGCGTCGAGTGGACGTTCGACGATTAACCCTCGTCGGCGCCCATGCCGGTGTACACGCCGACCCGATTGCCCGTCGGATCCACGAAGATGCCGAACCAACCAATCGCCGGGATCTCCGTCTTGGGCATGGCGGTCGTCCCACCGAGGGACTCAGCTTTGGCCAGCGTGCCGTCGATGTCGTCGCACTGGACGTAGAGCAGTACATCGCCGGGATTGGTCTGCTCGCCGACGGGGCTGAACCCACCGCCCGGACCCTCCTCCGGCTGGAACATCGTGTAGTCCATCTTCTCATCGTGCTCGATCTTCCACCCGAAGAGGTCAGAATAGAACTTGCCGGCCGCTTTGGGATCCTTGGCCGACAACTCGATGTGGACGACGGCGTGCTTGCTCATGTGCGTCTCCCCTGATCTGTGGTGCCCGCTGGACGGGCCGGTTGGAATACGCAACATCGGGACCCGACGTTGCCCATCTCGAGAGTATAGAACAGGTGTGCTGTTCGGTCAAATTCCCCTCAGAATGTGGGCGTGACTGGCGCCGGGCTCCGTCGGCGAAAGCGCTCGATCGTCCGCAAGCCGGCCATTCAACAACACACGCACCAACCGAGGGGCGGCCCCGCCCTTGCCGCCCAGCCGCCGCGGCGCTATCCTCGGCGACGGGTGACCCCGTGACGGTGGCGCATTCCTGTCGCGAAGATGGCGCCTAGGGCATTGAAGTGCGACTGGCTGGCACGGTATCCTGATCCCACGACCTCTGGACGTCATTCTCGCCGAATTGAGGGCGAGATCGGGATTGGAGATAGGCCAGTGATCACACAGCTGCCCGAAACCGTACAGTCAGCATGGGGCGAGCCTGCGGTCCGCGATTTCACGGCGTGGCTGGAGGGCGTGATGGCAGATGGAGCAGTCGGACGCGACGAGTTCGGGCGAATGGATACCCGGCTGACGATTGTTGAGCACGACGTCGCCGACATCAAGATCAATCAGCGTGAGATGCGGCGTGAGATGAACGAGCGGTTCGAACGGATATCGGCCCAGATGGACGAACGGTTCGATCAGCTCGGCGAGCGGATGACCACGCAGATGCGGTGGTCAATGAGCGTGTTGGTCGTCGTCGCGACGCTGGTGACGGTCCTGGTGGGCCTCGGTCAGATGATGCCTTGACGGCTATGGACTCCGCTGTCCCTGCCCGACCCCCGCCTCACCCACCTCTCCCTAGGCCGCTTTGCCCGTCAGCCTTAATGTAGCTACAATGGCTACATGACCATGACCGTTGGAGCGCGTGAGTTGAAGAACCGGTTGGGCACATATCTGCGGCTGGCCCGTGAGGGAGTGACGATTCTGGTTACCGACCGGGGCCGGCCGGTGGCCGAGCTACGTGGACTGACGCCGGGAGAGACCGACGAGGAAGAGAGGCTGGCCGAGCTCGCGGCCCACGGGCTGGTGACGCCCCGGCGCACCAAGGCGCTCAAGCCTCGCCAGCGGGTCCGTGTGGACGGCCGTCCGATCTCGGACACCATTGCCGAGGAGCGCGAGGACCGCATGTGATCGCGTACGTTGACGCCAGCGCGCTCGTCAAGCGGTACGTCGACGAGCCGGGCAGCGACGAGGTCGAGTCCTGCCTCGCCGAGGCCACCCCCGCCACGAGCCGTCTGTCACAGATAGAGATCGCTTCAGCCGTCGCGCGGCGTTGCCGCGACGGCGACCTCTCGCAGCCGGACCGGGATCACATCCTGGCTGACCTTCGCCAGGACCTCGACGCATTCTACATCGTGGAGGTGGTCGAGGAGGTGGTCTCGCGAGCCGAATCGCTGCTGCTCCGACACCCGCTGCGCGCGGGCGACGCGCTCCAACTCGCGTCCGGTCTGACCCTCCAGGAGCGCATGGCGCGGCCGGTTCTGTTGCACGCATTCGACCACCGGCTGACCGAAGCCGCGAAGCTTGAGGGGCTGGCAGTCCACCCGCAGTGACATCTCGTCGCCGGTCCGCGCCGTGCTATCCAACCCACGATGCCGTGCAGCCGCATCGAGCAACGACTTGACGAGCAGAATCCTCGCCAGTATAGTCATATTGACTAATTTGACCACATTGACGGCGGCCGTTCGATAACACTTCAGCCGATCAGGCATTAGGAGGACCGCGTGATTACGACCGTATCCGCATCGGTGGCCAAGGCCAGGCTGTCGGAGTGGATCCAGCGCACGATGCTGGGCGAGATCGTGCTGATTACCCGCCACGGCAAGCTGGTCGCCGCGCTGGTCCCACCGGAGTACCTGGAGCAACTGCAGCGACTGCGCCGAGCGGGGCCACAGGCCGGCCTCGTCAGCGTGGCCGGCGGATGGAGCGGGTCCGATGAACTGGCCGAGAGTCTGGGGCAGATCGAGCGCACGGCACCTCGCTCGCAACCCGACGGCGAACACAGCTGATGTCTTTTCTGTTCGACACCGATGCCATATCGGAGCTGTTCAAGCCGGAGCCCTCGCCGGCCTATGTCGAATGGCTGGCGAAGGTTCCGCGCGAAGAGCAGTTCACGAGTGCGATCGTCATCGGCGAGTTGTATCGGGGAGCCTATAGGTCACCGGCAAGAGAACGCCATCTGCGCAACATCGAGCAGCGGGTCCTGCCGGCCGTAACCGTGCTACCGTACGACCTTGACGTAGCCAAGGTGTGTGGTGAGTTGCAGGCCCGATTGGAGATCGACGGTGAGCCGCTGCACGACGCCGACCTGCAGATCGGCGCAACGGCGGTGGCGCACGGTCTCGATATGGTGACCGGGAACATCCGGCACTTCGGGCGAATCCCCGGTCTCGCCCTGAATCCAGTCCTCGCCGACGCCAGATCGAGCCGGCCCTGACGGTCACGGCTATAAAGCAACGCAATTTGCCGCGCACAGGCGAAGCGGCAGTTCCCCACGGTTCGCCTTGACAGCGCGAACACCTGTTCGCTATACTCACCTCATGGCCGGCGACCTCCTCGAGCGAGCCGATGTTCTCGGCGCCGATGCGCAGTTCGACCTGTGCACCCGCGAGGGGCGGCCGACCCCCATCAGCGGTGGCTCGCCAGCCGGGCTGGCGGAACCGGTGCGCCGCTATCGGCACGGCGACGTCCGGCGGCACATCATGACCGTCCAGCACCCCAAGGGACCGATGCCGGTCCTGAAGGTCCTCCAGACGAACGCCTGCGCCAAGGACTGCTTCTACTGCCCCTTCCGCGCCGGCCGCGAGTTCCGGCGCGAGGCCTTCACCCCGGAGGAGCTGGCCGGGCTGACGGACCAGCTGCACCGGGCGCGCCTCGTCAAGGGCTTGTTCCTCTCCAGCGGCGTCGTCGGGCACGATGACTTCACCATGGACCGGATCGTGGCCACGGGCGAGATCCTGCGCAGCCACTACCACTTCGACGGCTACCTGCACCTGAAGATCATGCCCGGCGCCAGCGACGGGGCGATCGAGGCCGCCCTGCGGCTGGCGGACCGAGTGAGCATCAACCTGGAGGCGCCGAACGCCGACCGGCTGGCGCGGCTGACCTCGACCAAGGACCTGAGCCGCGATCTTCTGCATCCCCTACGGCGGGTCAAGGCGATGCTGGCACGGCAGGGCCGCCGCGTCAGCCGCAGCACCCAGCTGGTGGTGGGCCCGGCCGGCGAGAGCGACGCGGAGATCCTGAGCACCACCTTGCGGCTCTACCGCGAACTGGGTCTGGCCCGGGTGTACTACAGCACCTTCCGGCCCGTGCCCGACACCCCCCTGGAGGGCACGCCGGCCGAGAATCCCGAGCGCCAGCGGCGGCTCTACCAGGCCGACATGCTGCTGCGCCACTACGACTTCGGCCTGGATGACCTGTCACTGGACACCGACGGACGCCTGCCGCTGGACCAGGACCCGAAGCTGGCCTGGGCCGAGGCACATCCGGACCTCTTCCCGATCGAGATAAACCACGCCCGGCGGCTCGACCTGCTGCGCGTGCCGGGCCTGGGCCCGAAGGGCGTCGCGACGATCATGGCCACCCGGCGCCGGGAGCCGATCCGGAACGAGTCCCACCTGCGGCACCTCGGACTCCGAACGGCACGCGTCCTGCCTTGGGTGACGATCAACGGCCGCTACCCGCCGCGACAGCTACCGCTGCCGGATAAGGCGCTGCGAGCTAGGACTTAGGAACTAGGAGCTGGGATGCACGCGACAGTTGCTGACGACCTGACCATCGCCCGCGCGGCGAAGCTCGCCCCGATCGGTGAGGTCGCCGCCATGCTGGGGCTCGAGGCGGAAGATCTCGAGCCCTACGGCCCGCAGGTGGCGAAGATCCGGCTGGAAGTGCTGGAGCGGCTGGCGGAACGCCCCGCCGGCAAGCTCGTTCTGGTCACCTGCGTCACACCGACTCCTTTGGGGGAGGGCAAGACGGTCACCACGATCGGCTTGGGGCAGGCCCTGAACCAGATCGGCCAGCGCGCGGTGATTGCCATTCGCCAGCCCTCGCAAGGACCCACCTTCGGCATCAAGGGCGGCGCCGCGGGCGGCGGCTACAGCCAGGTCGTGCCGATGGAGACGATGAACCTGCACCTGACCGGCGACATCCACGCCGTAACCGCGGCCAACAACCTGCTGGCGGCGATGATCGACAACCATATCTACCAGGGAAACGTCCTGGGAATCGACCCCTACAGCGTGACCTGGCGCCGCGTGCTGGACGTCAACGACCGGGCGCTCAGGAACATCATCATCGGCCTGGGCGCCAAGACGGACGGTCGCCCCCGGGAGACGGGCTTTGACATCAGCGCCGCCAGCGAGGTGATGGCGATCCTGGCGCTGACCACCGGCCTGGCCGACCTGCGCGCCCGCCTGGGCCGGATCGTCCTCGGCCGCAGCCTCGAGGCGCAGGACGTAACCGCCGACGACATCGGCGGGGCCGGCGCGATGGCCGTGCTCATGAAGGAGGCGATCAAGCCCACGCTCCTACAGACCCTCGAGAACACCCCAGCACTCGTCCACGCCGGCCCCTTCGCCAACATCGCCCCGGGCACGAGCTCGGTGCTAGCCGACCTGATCGGCGTGCGAACGGCCGACTACCTCGTCACCGAGGCCGGGTTCGGGGCCGACCTCGGAGCGGAGAAGTTTTTCAACATCAAGTGCCGGGCCAGCGGCCTCACGCCCGACGTCGTTGTAATGGTCGTGACGGTACGGGCGATGAAGGTGCACTCCGGGAAGTACAACGTCGTACCGGGCCACGACCTCCCGGCCGGGCTGCTCGAGGAGAATCCGGACGACGTCCGCCTCGGCGCGGCGAACCTGCGCCGGCACATCGAGATCGTCAGCCGGCACGGCCTCCGCCCGGTGATCTGCATCAACCGCTTCACGGCGGATTTCGACAGCGAGGTCGACGCGATCGTCGAGGTCTGCCAGGAAGCAGGCGTCCGCGCGGTTCCGGCCGAGCACTGGGCGGAGGGCGGTGCCGGTGCAGCGGATCTGGCCCGAGCCGTCGTAGAAGCAGCCGCGGAGCCCAGCGACTTCCACTTCCTTTACGAGCTGGACCAACCGCTCAAGGCCAAGATCGAGGCGATCGCCTGCCAGCTTTACGGCGCCGAAGAGGTGACCTACGAGCCGAGGGCCGAGAAGAAGATCCGCCAGTACGAGGCCCGTGGCTACGGCGACCTCCCCATCTGCATGGCCAAGACCCACCTGAGCTTCACGAACAACTCGGCCCGGAAGGGCGCACCCACGGGTTTCGAACTGCCGATCCGCGACATCCGGGCAAGCATCGGCGCCGGCTTCGTCGTCCCCCTCGTCGGCTCCGTCCGCACCATGCCGGGCCTGCCCAGCCGCCCGTCGGCGGAGCGGGTGGACGTCGACGGCGATACCGGCGAGGTCGTCGGTTTGTCGTGACCCCGCAAGTGCATCAGAAGGTCGGTACAGTGATCTTGCTTGGGCTATCGGCTATCAGCTATCAGCTATCAGCTCGTCTGACCACTCTCCGGAAGCTCATCCCCTACCCAACGTACCGTCTCAAGATCCCGTCCACCTGCCCACCATAACTCTCGCCAAAAAGGTTGAGGTGATTCAGCACGTGATAGAGCTTGTAGAGAGGCAGGCGGTCGTCGCGGCCGGGGGCCGGGGGCCAGGCTTCGTCGTACGCTTGGAAGAAATCGGTGGGGAAGCCGCCGAAGAGGTGGCACATGGCGAGCTCCGCCTCGCGGTCGCCGTAGTAGACCGCCGGGTCGATCAGGACCGGCTCGCGATCGGCGCCCATCATCCAGTTGCCGCCCCACAGGTCGCCGTGCAGCAGTGAGGGTTGGGCGGCATCCTCGTCTATCCAGTCGCCCAGGCGGCTGATCAGACGCTCCAGGCACCGGCGGCGCTCCGGCGGCATGCGACCCTTCTCGGCCGCCAACTCCATCTGGAAGCCCAGGCGCCGCTCGCCGTAGAAGGCGATCCACGAGTCAAGCCACTCGTTCGCCTGGGGCGTGGCGCCGCAGTAGTTGTTGTGGTCCAGGCCGTAGGCCTCGGCGCCGACGCGGTGCTGGGCGGCCAGGCCGCGCCCCAGGGCCTCGCCGGCCGCCCCACGGCCGCCCAGGCGTGAGGACTCGATCCACTCCAGCACGATGTGGGCCGGGCAACCACCCACGGCCGGGGCGTGGGCGAGGACTGAGGGCACCCGGACCGCCCCGGCTTCGGCCAGCAGTAGGAGTCCCTTCGCCTCGGCGGCGAACATGTCCGGCCACCCCGGGGCGGGATCGGGCGGGTGGGGGTGCCACTTGACCAGGAAGGCGTCTCCCCCGACCGTGATGCGCACGGCAAAGCTGATGTCGCCGCCACCCACGGGGCGCACGTGCTGCGGCGGCGCACCCAGGCTGCGAGTCAGGGCCTCGATCAGGGCGGGTGGCAGGCTCACGCGCACACCCTACAGGTCGTGTTCGGCGCGGATGTGCTCCAGTAACCCGCGGCAGCCGGCCTCGACGAGCTCGAACACGCGGTCGAAGTTATCCTCGTAGTACGGGTCCGGCACCTCGCGGGGCGTGCCCTCGGGCGCGAATTCCAGGAGCATGAACAGCTTCCCGTCCAGGTGGCCGCCGCGGTCCATGGCGCGCAGGTCGGCGTAGTTGTCGGCGTCCATGGCGACCAAGTAGTCGGCCTCCGACATGTCGTCGCGGCTGACCTGGCGGGCGCGATGGTCGAAGTCGATGCCGTTCCGGAGGAGCACGTCGCGCGTGCCGTCGTGGACGGGCTCACCGGCGTGCCAGCGACCGGTGCCGGCCGAATCGATCGCGATACGATCCGACAGGCCGGACTGCGCCACGAAGTGACGGAAGACTCCCTCCGCCATGGGGGAGCGGCAGATGTTGCCCAGACAGACGAACACGACGCGTATCATCGCAGGGCTCCGGATGGTGGGGAGCGATTGTGGTCGACCACCATCAGTTTACCAGAGAATCGGGCCTACGAGGAAGGAGCGAGGCCGATTCTAGAAGAACGCCGGTTTCTCCACAAACGAGCCGCCGCTATCCCCGAAGCCCGCTGAGCCACCCAGGGTCACGTCCCGGATGTTGCCCAAGGTCTGTAGCCGTGGACGGGAATACGGCGACCGCACGGTCCTGGCGCGGGAGGAGCGCCGCACCTTGTCCGACCGGTCTCGATCGAGAACGCTGTTGCGTGTCACGCAGGGATTCCCCCTCCAGGGTGGAACGCCTTTCCACCCGACAGATCGCGCGCATCGATTTTAGGCCAGGCCGACGGGCCACAGCGTTAACCTCGCATAAAGAGGCGCCCTGCGCCCCGAAACGGGCGTACACTCGGTAGGACCTACCGTCCGCCCCAGAAGCGCCCCGGTAGGCACGGCACGAGACGTGCGATCCGCCCGTACACCTCCGCCAGGTCCGCCGCGTCCGGGGAGTAGAAGTACTGCTCGGGAGTGTCGGCGATTGCGGTTAATGTGATGGCATCGGCGTCGGAGCCCAGGCGTATGGTGAAGATCGTCACCCCGCCGGCACGCGCGGTTCGGGCGTGCGCCACCGCGGCCAGCCGGCCGAGCCCGATGAGCCAGGGCACGAGCTCCGGCGCACGACCGAGGGTTACGAGGCCCTGCGGCTCGACGAACGCGAGCTCCTGTGTCCCCGACCCCGTCGGCAGCACGAAGGTCTCGATCAAACCGCCCTGCTCGTCGAAGCCGTAGATCCGGACGGCGCTCAACGTCCTGCCGTAGGCCGCGGGTGGCAATGTCGCCAACGTGGCGCAGTCAGCCCCCGCCGCCAGCCGGTTATGTCATCAGGCGCCGGCTGACATTGCCCATCCCACGAGAATAGGCTAGAATCGTCCGCCCGATGGAAAAAATCAGGCTTCGAGCCAGCACTACCGTCGACCGGCGCATGTGGCTGGTCCTCGTCGTCATCGTTGTTCTCGCCGCGGCATGGATGGCAACCGCGATTGGCGGCGACCAGCCGAAACCGGCGACGTCCAACTCGGCGATGCGATACCCGCTTCAGCGCCACGCCCTGCAATC
>CAYYVH010000028.1:0-22328 GCA_964475075.1 uncultured Anaerolineales bacterium
TGTGAGCTGTGCGTTGCCTATTGCCCGCGCGACGTCCTGGAGACCTCCGACGTGTTCAACGCCAAGGGCTATCATCCACCTCGGGTGCGCGAGGCCGAGCAATGCCTCGCTTGCGGCCTGTGCGAGATGCTGTGCCCCGAGTTCGCCATCTTCGTAGTCGACGAGGTGGCCAGTGAGCGGTAAGGGCGTACTTCAGGGCAGTTTCTTCATGGACGGCGACACGGCATGCGCCGAGGGCGCCATCAGCGCCGGCTGCCGCCTCTTCGCCGGGTATCCCATCACTCCCGCGACGGAGGTCGCCGAGCGGATGGCCCGCCGCATGCCCCAGGTCGATGGGAGCTACATCCAGATGGAAGACGAGATCGCCTCGATGGGGGCGATCCTCGGCGCCTCTTGGGGCGGCGTCAGGTCCATGACGTCCACCTCCGGCCCCGGCTTCAGCCTGATGATGGAGAACCTGGGCCTGGGCATCATCACCGAGACGCCGTGTGTCCTCGTCAACGTCCAACGGGCCGGCCCCTCGACCGGGATGCCGACCCTCGTGGGCCAGGGCGACATGATGCAGGCCCGCTGGGGCTCGCACGGTCCGTACGAGATCATCGCCTTGGCGCCGGCCTCACCCCAGGAGCTGTTCGACCTCACCATCCGGGCCTTCAACCTGGCGGAGAAATACCGGACCCCGGTGCTGGTGATGACCGACGAGGCGGTGGGGCACATGACCGAGCGGGTCGTCATACCGCCCCCGGATGAGATCGAGCACTACCCGCGCCGCAAGCCCAAGGAGCCGCCCGGAGACGGGTATCTGCCGTACCGCGCCGAGGCCGACCTCGTCCCGCCCATGGCCTGCGCGGGCGAGGGCTATCGGTTGCACGTGACCGGGCTGACGCACGACGAGCGGGGCTATCCCGACACGATCAGCGTCGAGACCCAGTGGAATCTGATCAACCGGCTCGTGCACAAGATCCAGGATAATCGGGACGATATCATCGAGCTGCAGGAGGACCAGGTCGATGGGGCGGACGTCGTCGTGGTGGCCTACGGCATCTCGGCTCGCACCGCAGCACGGCCGATCCGCATGGCGCGGCAGGAGGGCCTGAAGGTCGGGCTGCTGAAGCTGGTTACGGTGTGGCCGTTCGCCGAGGACCGCATCCGCGAGCTGGCACCCAAGGTCAAGGCGTTCATTGTGCCGGAGATCAACATGGGCCAGATCTCGCTGGAGGTCGAGCGCTGTTGCGCCGGCCAGGCCGAGGTGATCCAGCTGCCGCACGCCGGGGGCGGGCTGCACGAGCCGGAGGTTGTCCTCGAAGCGATCAGGAGGTCGTGCGAATGATCGAAGGACTGAACGTGATTGAAGGGTTGACGGATGTGTTGGCGGCCGACCAGCACCCAATGGACAATCTGTTGCGCGATGACCGACTGCCTCACATCTGGTGTGCCGGCTGTGGCTTGGGTACCGTGCTCACCTGCTTCGTGAGCGCGCTGCGGAAAGCGGAGCTGGACCCGGACAAGGTGTCGATCGTGTCGGGCATCGGTTGCACGGGGCGCAGTGCCGGCTACTTGGATCTTGACGGGTTCCACACGACCCACGGGCGGGCGATCCCGTTCGCCACGGGGTTGAAGCTGGCCAATCCCGAACTCAAGGTCGTCGTCATCACGGGCGACGGGGACCTGGTGGCCATCGGCGGCAACCACCTCATCCATGCCGCCCGGCGGAACGTGGACCTGACCGTGATCTGCGTCAACAACTTCAACTACGGCATGACCAGCGGCCAGGTCGGCCCAACCACACCAACGGGCGCGCGCACGAGCACATCGCCCTACGGCAATGTCGAGCAGCCGTTCAACGTGCCACACCTTGCTGCCGCCTGCGGTGCAACCTACGTCGCGCGCTGGACGACGCTGCACGTGCGGCGGCTGGAGCACTCGCTTAACGAGGCCTTGGCGAAGCGTGGATTCAGCCTGGTAGAGGTGATCTCACCGTGCCCTACCTACTACGGCCGCTCGAACAAGATGGGCACCGCCCTGGATCAGCTAAAGTACTACCACGACCTGAGCGTCATCCGCCACGGGAGCGACCCGGCCGAGGCCGATATCGGCCTGGGGACCGAGGTCGTTGTCGGCTGCTTCGTGAACGAGGACAAGCCGACCCTGGACGACCGGCTGCGCGAGATGGGGAGCGGGCAATGAGCCGCCACGAGATACGCTTTTCCGGATTCGGTGGACAGGGGATCATTACCGCCGGCTACATCCTGGGCAAGGCGGCCGCCTTGGTCGACGAGCGCGAAGTCACGCTGACCAAGAGCTATGGCCCGGAATCCCGGGGTGGGGCCAGCAGCTCCCAGATAATCATCTCCGATGAGGAGATCGACTATCCACGGCTGATCGACATCGAGCTGCTCGTTGTCATGTCGCAGGAGGCCTACGACAAGTACATCGAGACGCTGCCCGGCGGCGGGCTGCTGCTCGTCGATGAGGACCTGGTGGAGCTGACTCACCCCCGCGACGACATCACGGTGCGCTCCATCCCCGCCACGCGCATCGCCGAGGAGCTCGGTCGCAAGATCGTGGCGAACATCGTGATGTTGGGGTTCACCGCCGCCAACACCGATGCCGTCTCGGTAGACGCCCTTCGCGAGTCGGTCCTCGGCTCGGTGCCAAAGGGAACGGAAGAGCTGAACACCGGTGCGTTCGACCGCGGCTACGAGTACGCGCGCGAGACGGTGGCGGAAGCGGTGTGAGTGCACTGACGCTGTGAAATCGCGTGGCTGCGGCCAAGCGGATGCCGGCCAGTAAGGAAGGTGCAACGAATGCCTAAACCCGGTATCAGCCCAACGGCGCTCGTGATCGGGCGCGGTCTGGAAGGAGCCCGAACGGCGCTGGATCTGGCCCAGGCCGGTGCCGCGGTGACGCTCCTCACGTCGGACGAATGGCTGTCCCCCGGTGCTGATGGACCATTGGGGATACCGACCCTGCTGGACGCGGCCAGGCACCCGGCCGTCACGCTGCTTACGGGAGCGACCGTGGACGCCATCGCCGCCAATGGGCGGGGCCTGAGGGTGGTCGTTGGCCAATCGCCCCGCTTCGTGGACCCCGAGCTCTGCACCGCATGTGGTGCCTGCACCGATACCTGCCCCGTGCTGCTCCCCGAGAGCGGCGAAGGACCGCCCCACAAGGCCATCTACCGCGGCGGTGTGCCCACCACCTACGTCATCGACAAGCTGGGCACGGCGCCCTGCCGCGACGCCTGCCCGATCCACCAGCGCGCGCAAGGGTACGTAGCCCTGATCCGCGCCGGGGACTACGAGAGGGCGTATCGCACCATCCTCCGCGACAACCCCTTCCCTTCGGTCTGTGGGCGCGTGTGCAACCACCGCTGTGAGGACGCGTGCTCCCGGAACGAGGTCGACTCCGCGGTCAGCGTCATGGCGCTGAAGCGTTTCGTGACGGATTGGGCGCGGGACAACCTGGACCGCGACGCCGTCGAGGCGGCCGAGAAGCCGGAGCCGACGGGCAAGAACGTAGCCGTCGTGGGCGCCGGGCCGGCCGGGCTGACGTGCGGGTTGGACCTCGTGCGGCAGGGTCACGCGGTCACCGTCTACGAGGCTCTACCCGCCCCCGGCGGCATGATGCGGGTCGGCGTACCGGATTATCGCCTGCCGCCCGAGCTGGTGGAGGCCGAGATCAACGAGGTTCTATCCGAAGGGGTCGAACTCGTGCTCAACCACCGGGTGGACGATGTGCCGGGGCTCCTGAAGGACGGCTTCGACGCGGTGTTCGTATCCGTGGGCGCCCACGGCGGCATCAAGCTGCCCATCCCCGGATCCGACCTGCCCGGGGTGCTCCTGGCCACTGATTTCCTCCGCGAGGTCAGCTTCGCGCGGGGCGGCAACGGCGCCCATGCCGAGACGTCGAAGAAGAAACCGAAGAAGTCAAAGGCCTCGCGGTCGAAAGGGGCCAGCGGCCCGGCCGATCTGATCAGCGGACGGCGCGTGCTCGTGCTGGGTGGCGGCAACGTGGCCATCGACACGGCGATGACCGCCGTGCGCTTGGGCGCGTCTTGGGTGGGGATGTCCTGCCTGGAGAGCCGCGAGACGATGCCGGCCCACGATTGGGAAGTGCGCGATGCTTCCGAAGAGGGCGTCGACGTCTTCCCCGCACGCACGTTCAAGGAGGTCGTGGCCGACGACGATGGCGCGGTGGCAGGCGTACGCTGCGTCGAGGTGGACTTCCGGGGGTTCGTCGACATGCGGCCCGACTTCGATGAGATCCCTGACACCGAGGAGGTCATTCCGGCCGACGTGGTGATCTTCGCCATCGGACAGCGGCCGGAAACCGACTGCCTGCAGGACCAGGTGGATATGGTCCATGGGCGGTTCGTGGCCGTGGACGAGGATACCATGGCCACGAGCCTGCCGGGGCTGTTCGCCGGCGGAGATCTCGTGACCGGAACCGCGTTCATCGTCGACGCGATAGCCGCCGGGCGCCGGGCGGCGCGCTCCATCGACCGCTTCCTGAGGGGCCTGGAGCTGAGCCCGGACGTGGCGCGGCTGCCAGCAGTCGAGCTGGACGAGGCCGAAGTGGAGCGCCGGTTCGCATCGGGCCGGGTCGCGACGGCGGGCCGGGGGGCGGTCAAGAAACGCTCGGCGAAGAAGCGCCGGAATGACTTCCTCGAGGTTTACGGGGGCCTGTCGGAGGCGCAGGCGCAGGCGGAAGCGACGCGCTGCCTGAGTTGCGGCTTCTGCTCGGAATGCTTGCAGTGCGTAGACGTCTGCCCAGCGGGCGCCATCAGCCACGACGTGCAGCCGCGGACACTGCAACTCTCGCCCGATGCGGTCATCTGGACTGATGGCACTGCGTCGCACTCCGCGACCCCTGAACTCTCCGGGGACCTCAGCGGCGTCTTCGTCGGAGATGATGGTGCCGGGTTGGACGCAACGGTCGACCAGGCACTCTCACACCTCAGGCTCAGCCGCCGGGCACCCGAAGTGGGCGCCGTCGCGCCGTCGCGCTGGCCGGCAGGCAACGGGACCGGGGCGAGCATGGGCGTATTCCTCTGCCGCTGTGGCGGCGAAATCGAGCGCACGGTAGACCTGGCGGCCGTCGCGACGCGGATCGAGGCGCGGGGCGACGTGACCCACATCGGTTACGTCGACTTCGCCTGCCACCCCGAGGGCTTCGATGCCGTACGCTCGGCGTGGGACGCCCAGGGTCTGGATCGCGCCGTCTTGGCGGCATGTTCCTGCTGCGCTCTCGACCAGGTCTGCTACAGCTGCACGACGCAGCGCACCCGGTGCAAGGAGCGCCTGGGAGTCTTCGAGGCCATCGCCGGCATGCCCGTCGAGTTCGTCAACGTGCGGGAGCAGTGCGCCTTCGTCCATCGGGACAACCCCGCCGAGGCGACCGCGAAGGCTGGCGACCTCGTGTCGGCCGCCGTTGCCGCGATGTCGGTGATGCACGGCGAGTGGAACGACTCAGGCGTAGCTGCGGCGATCCCAGCGCCGCCGGGCACTGAGGACCGTATGCAGACTCTGGCCGTCATCGACCCCGTGCGCTGCCGCGGCTGTGAGGACTGCGAGGAAACCTGCGGCCTCGACGCCGTGCACGTCATCGGCACCAACGGGGCGCGAATTGCGCAGGTGGATGCGGAGCGCTGCCTCGGGTGTGGTGTGTGCATGGCCGTCTGCTCCAGCGGCGCCATTCTGGCCACCGACGCCAGCGACCCCCAGGTCATTGCCCGGCTGTCGGCCATGGGCGACCTGAGCGACAAGACGGTCGTCTTCAGCTGTAACTGGGGCGCCTACAGCGCCGTCGAGGCGGCGGGGGCCGAGCAGCTCCAATACGATCCTTCCGTCCGGCTGGTGCGCCTGATGTGCGCCGGGCGGGCCCATCCGGGCCTGATCCTACGCGCGTTCGCCCAGGGCGCAGCGCGGGTGCTCCTGCTGAGCTGCGGAAATGAGGGCGACGAGTCCCTGTGCCACTACCACACTGGCGCCGAGCAGGCCCGGCGGGCAGCAGAGCAGACGCAGGGAATGCTGGCGGTGCTGGGGATCGACCCGGCACGCCTGACGGTGGCCGAGATGCAGCCGGGTGCCGGTGCCCGCTTCCTTGCCGCGGTCGAACAGGCCGTGGGTGTAGATCTTCCAGCCTCGGCCGGTTCCTGACGAACGGATGTGAAATGGTCTCATCAACTGCAACTGCGCTGGACTGGACCGTCCGCAATGCTGGCGTCTTCCGCTGTCTCGAATGCGGCAAGTGCACCGCCGTGTGCCCGATCAGCCGGTACGATCGCCAGTTCTCACCCCGACGCACGGTGGGCCGGGCACTGATGCGGCTCGATGACACGCTCCTGGCTGACGATCGGCTGTGGGCCTGTGTCACGTGCATGAGCTGCAGCCAGGTCTGCCCCGCGGCGGTAGCGTATTCGGACCTGACGCTATCGGTGCGCACCGAGGCGCACAAGCTCGGCCGGGTGGCCGTATGCACCCACGGCGAGGCGATCCACGCCTGGATGCGCCTCATGATGAAGCCGGAGCTGAAGCAGAACCGGCTGGGCTGGTTGAACGGCGGCGAGGCGGGGGCCGAGGGCGACGGTTTGCGGGTGTCGGACGACTCGGACACCCTATACTTCGTCGGCTGCGCGCCGTACTTCGATGTGCAGTTCGCCGCTATAGGGGTCGAGGGCAACGAGGTGGCACGCTCGACCGTGCGCGCTCTGAACGCGCTGGGGATAGAGCCCCGGGTGCTGGCCGATGAGCGCTGTTGCGGCCACGACTTGCTGTGGGAAGGGGATGTCGATGGCTTCAGGGCGCTGGCCGACCTGAACGCGGAGCTGATCCGCGCATCCGGTGCCAAGCGCATCGTGACCTCGTGCCCCGAGTGCGCCCGGGCGCTTGAGATCGACTATGCCGCTCACGGCATCGAATTGGATATGGAGGTGATGCACCTATCCGAGCTGGCGGCTGCCGAGCACGCTGCCGCTGGCGGGGAAGCGGGCGAGGCGGTCCCCGCCGGCGGAAACGGGTCCGGGCGCGCCACCTATCACGATGCCTGCCGCCTCGGCCGCCACCGCGGCGTGTACGACGCACCGCGTGAGGTAATCACGCAGTCCGAGCTGGAGCTGATCGAGATGCCACGCCGTCGCGAGAACGCACTCTGCTGCGGCACGAACGGCTGGAGCCACTGCGGCGTGGCCAACAAGGAAATCCAGGCCGATCGGCTGCGCGAGGCGCAGGCCACCGGCGCCGACGTGCTGGTGACCAGCTGCCTGAAGTGCCAGATTCATCTCAAGTGCGCCATGCAGGATCGGCAGCTGGGCGAGGAGATTGCGATTGAGATCAAGGACCTGTCGACGTTGTTGGCAGAGACTCTAATCCAGAGGAATGGCATAGGGGCAGAAGGAGACTGACCATGTCCCAACCAGTAGAGTTGATCAACCCTGAAGGCGGCCGCAGAATCGGCGTGTTCGTGTGTGAATGCGGCCGCAACATCTCCGCCACGGTGGACTGCGAGGCGGTGCGGGCTTATGCCGAACAGCTGCCCGATGTCGTCCACACGACGGTAAACCGGTATTCGTGCTCCGAGCCGGGCCAGAACGGGATCAAGCAGGCCATCGTGGAGCACGCCCTTGACCGCGTGGTGGTTGCCTCATGCTCGCCCCGGAACTACGAGCCGATCTTCCGGGAGTGCGTGGCCGAGGCCGGGCTCAACCCCTACCTGATGGAGATGGCGAACCTCCGCGAGGGGATCTCTTGGGTCCACATGAACGAGCCGGAAGAGGCGACGCGCAAGGCCAAAGAGGTGGTCGAGATGGCCGTGGCCAAATCGCGCCTGCTGCGGCCGCTGGAGAAGATGGAGGTCGACGTCACACCGGGCGCGCTGGTCATCGGCGGGGGCATCGCCGGGATCCAGGCTGCGCTGGACCTGGCGGACGGCGGGCATCAGGTGTACCTGGTCGAGAGGGACCCCAGCGTCGGCGGCAAGATGGCGATGCTGGACAAGACCTTCCCGACCATGGACTGTAGCATCTGAATTCTCGGCCCCAAGATGATGGATGTCGGTCGACATCCCAAGATTGAACTGCTGGCAAACAGCGAGGTCGAGAACATCTCCGGTTTCGTGGGCAACTTCCACGTGCGGGTGCGCAAGAAGACCCGCTACGTCGACGAGACCGTGTGCACCGCCTGCGGCGACTGCGTGCCCGTGTGCCCCGTGA
Organism: uncultured Anaerolineales bacterium; assembly: GCA_964475075.1. GTDB lineage: Bacteria > Chloroflexota > Anaerolineae > Epilineales > Epilineaceae > CAYYVH01. Next base: position 8,213 of record CAYYVH010000028.1, read on the forward strand.
CCTACCCCGATGAGTTCCAGGGCGGGCTGGCCACACGCCGGGCCATCTACATCCCGTTCCCCCAGGCCGTGCCATCGTCATTTATCATCAACGCCGACGAGTGCCTTGGCAGCAACCCCATCGCCTGCGGCAAGTGCCAGGAAGCGTGCGATCCGGATTGCATCGACTTCGACATGCAAGACGAGGTCGTCGACCTGAATGTGGGGACGATCGTTGTCGCCACCGGACTGGAGGTGTTCGACCCGACCGGCCTGACGGAGTACGGCTACACCCGTTACGAGAACGTCATCACCAGCCTGGAATTCGAGCGCCTGATCAGCGCCACCGGGCCGACTGACGGTCACTTCGTTCGGCCGACCGACATGGAGCGCCCGAAGCGCATCGGCTTCATCCAGTGCGTCGGCTCGCGTACGCTGCCGAGGGCCGGCTCCAACGGGCACGGGCCCGAGTCGCAGGATGCGCGCAACGAGCGCGGCCACCCGTACTGCTCCAACATCTGCTGCATGAACACCGTCAAGGACAGCCTGCTGCTGCTGGACCATTATCCCGACACCGATATCTCCGTCTACTACATGGACATCCGCGCCTTCGGCAAGGGGTTCGAGAGCCTCTACCGGCGCAGTAAAGAGGCCGGCGTGAAATACATCCGGGGGCTGCCGGGGCAGATCCTGGAAGACCCGGAGACGCGGAGCCTGAACCTGATGGTCGAGAACACCATGACCGGCGAGCTCGAGACGCACGAGCAAGACATGATCGTGCTGTCGCTAGGGCTCATCCCGCGCGAGGACCAGGGCGTGGTCAAGCAACTGCTCACGCTCTCGACTACCGAGGACGGCTTCTTCCTGGAGCGGCACCCCAAGCTCCAACCCGTTGACGCCACGACCGACGGCGTCTACTTCGCCGGCTGCGCCGAGGGACCCAAGGACGTCAAGGACAGCGTAACCCAGGCCAGTGCGTCCGCCGCCCGGGCCCAGACCATCCTGAACCAGCCCACGATCATGCTGGAGCCCGTGATCGCCCGTGTCGAGGCCGACCTGTGCAGCAGTTGCGGGCGCTGCGTCCAGGTGTGTCCATTCCACGCCTTCATCGGGGGCGACGCGAAGAAGAAGATCAAGGCTGAGGTCGTCGAGGCCATGTGCCACGGCTGCGGTACATGCGTCCCCGAGTGCAACTTCGACGCGATCGTCATGAACCACTTCACCGACCTGCAGTTGATCGCGCAGGTCGACGCGGCGCTGGCGCACAAGCCCGAGGAGCGGATCCTCGTCTTCGCCTGCAACTGGTGCTCCTACGCCGGCATGGACTTTGCCGGCGTCAGCCGCCTGCAGCAGCCGCCCAACGCGCGCGTGATCCGCACCATGTGCAGCGGCCGCGTGGACCCCGAGTTCGTCCTGCGCGCCTTCCGCCTGGGTGCGGCGGTGGTGCTGGTGTCCGGCTGCCACTTCGGGGACTGCCACTACCTGGACGCCAACCACGAGACGGATAAGCGCATCAAGCGGCTCAAAAAGAGCCTGGAGCGCAAGGGCATTCGCCCTGAGCGCCTGCAGCTGGAGTGGATCAGCGCCGCCGAGGGCCAGAAGTGGGCCCAAGTGATGCGCGACCTGGAAGAGGTGCGCCAGACCGTGACGCTCGCGGAGATCGAGGAGACGAAGAAGATCCTGGCGCCCAAGAAGAGGCCGTCGAAGAACGGGAAGGACGGCAAGGCCAAGAAGCCGGCCGCGGCGAAGAAACCCGCGCTGGAGAAAGCCAAGGAAGAGAAGACGTAGCACGTACGGTGCACCCGACATCCTGGTGAGCAACAACACCCGGCGCCAGCGCGACGAGCGTGCTGGCGCCGGTCTCATCTTCACCCAGGACGAGAAGCCGGCAGGCCCGGGGGCAATCACGCGACGGCGCCGTGAGCTTTTTGGCACGAATCGCAATATACTGCTGCCCGGTTGCACCCGGAGGAGAGCGAATCATGAAACAACTACGATACCCCCGATCCCGCCAGCGCCGCATCGGAGTGCCGGGACGCACCCCGCTGACAACCGACCACGAGTGCTTCGAGCTCTTAGAGGGGCCGACGAGCCGACGGTCGGAAGCACTGCGCGTCCTGCGCATCGCCCAGGAGTTCATCCGCGGCTTTCGGGCCCTGCACTTCCTCGGGCCGTGCGTCACCGTCTTTGGCTCATCCCGGCTGGTGGAGGACCACCCCTACTACGAGCTGGCCCGCCAGATGGGATACCGGCTGGCCAAGGCCGGCTTCGCGGTGATGACCGGCGGTGGCCCGGGCCTTATGGAGGCCGCCAACCGTGGCGCACAGGAAGCCGGTGGCACCTCGGTCGGCTGCAACATCTACTTGCCCGAAGAGCAGGACCTGAACCCCTACGTGGACGTCGCAGTCGAGTTCAGCTACTTCTTCGTCCGCAAGGTCATGCTCATCAAGTACTCGTCGGCGTTCGTGGTCATGCCGGGCGGTTTCGGGACGATGGACGAGATCTTCGAGACGGCCACCCTCATCCAGACCGACATCATTCAGGACTTCCCCGTTGTGGTCATGGGCACCGACTACTGGCAGCCACTCCTGGGATTCATGCGTGGGGAGATGGTGCCGGCCGGCACAATCAGTGCCGCCGACCTGGAGGTGCTCACCTTAACGGACTCGCCCGACGAGGCGTTGGAATGCATCCTGCATCGCGTCTGACCGGTGCAGCTGGAGCAGACGTCGCACAGGCCGCGCGCCGCGGACGGCGGCGGGAAGATCGTCCCTACGGACGCCCTTGCGGGCAGGTGATCACCTCGGCGATCCGCCGGTAGATGTTCGCCAGGTCCTCGGCATTCGGCGCCAGGAAGAGCGTGTCATCGCTGCTGGCCACCTGGCGCAGCAGGTCGCCGTCTACGTCGGACCCGACGCCAACGGCGAAGACCTCGATGTCGGCCGCCTTGATGGCCGCGGCGGCATCGAGCACAGCCTGGCGGCCCACGAGCTCGTCTTGCCGACCGTCGGTCACCAGCACGATCGCCTGGTTGCTGTTCGGGTCGATCCGCGGGCTCTGCAGCTCCGCCAGCGCGGTCGTGAGCCCCAGATCGATGCGCGTGCCGGGGTTCTGGTACGCCGGCAGCCCGTCGAGCGCCGCCCTCGCCGCCACGTGATCGCGTGTGAGCTGGACCACCACCGAGGCATCGGCGTTGAACTCGACCACCGCCGCCTGGTCGTCATCCTTGAGCATCTCGACCAGCTGCTTCATGGCATCGATGGCCGCGTCGAGCTTCACCACGCCACCGGTTCGCGTCGGTTCGCCCATGCTCATGGAGGTGTCCACGATCATGGCCACGTCCACCGTCTGCTGCGACGGCACGCACGCCCCATAGCTCTTCATGACGATCGGGAGGTACAGATCTGGTGGCACTGGCGTCGGGGTGGGCTCCGGCGTGTTGGTCGGCATGCCCGTAGCCGTCGGCGTCGATGTCGGTGTCGGAGTGGGCGTAGGCAGCTGCAGAACCTCGAGCTCCACCTCCGGGATAGGCACGTCGCCCTTCCGGCCCTCGGAGTCCGCCCACATGGCATGGGCCAGCTCGCTGACCGGATGCAGCCCGACCTCCTGCGGCTTGACCCGGTAGGTCAGCGTGATCGGGAACGCGGGCGGCGCGAAATCCCACTGCAGGTTGCGCCCGTCCAACACCCGGGCCGGCACTGGGTTGGCCGATCCGGGCACCAGGTCCATGTTGGCCGCCAGCACGTCCTCGATGGTCAACGTGTCCATCGTCACTTGGCGCTGGCGCGGCGCGATGCGCCGGTAGACCTGCACGAGCTCCTTGCGGTCGCGCATCTCCACTGCGTATTCGCTCTCGGTGGCGATCCGGCGCAATGCGGCCTGGTCGGCGGAGCGGCCGGCAGCGACGGTGATGACGTCCAGTCCGTCGCGGGTCCTGAGCCGTGCCGTAATCCGCCGGTCGAATTTGCCGTCCGAGAAGACGACGATCAGCTTGCGGTGGTCCATGTCCGTGCGGCCGCGCATACCGACCCCAACCAGCATCCGCGTGGCGGTCGACAGCCCGAGGTCCACGCGGGTGTTCCCGCCGCCTCTGATACGGCTAAGTCGACCGGTAACCTTGCTGACGTTGTCGGTCAGGGACATCAACTCGTGGCCCCGGTCGTCGAAGCTGGCCAGCCCAATGCGGACCTTGCCATCCTTGACGTCGTCCTGAACCTCATCCAGGAAGTCGCGGATGGCCATCGACACCTCGCGGATCAGATCCTCGGTGCCGGGTGGCTCCTCACGACCACGGTGTATGATGTCATCGTCCGTCGGCACCACGCCGTCATCGGTCGGCCTAGGCGGCCTGGGAGTAAGCGTGGGGAGTTGAGCCACACCGCGGGGCTGGTCACGCCCGCCTGCCGCGAAGCCCGTGGGCTCCGGTTCCGGATCTTCGGTCGGCAACGTGGGGTCCGTGGGCCGGGGCGGCCGTGTCGGCAGGCCCGAGTCGTCCGGTGTTCCCGTCCCGGGAACGAAATCACCCGGATCACCCTTAGTCATGGAGTTGGACTGATCCACCAGCAGGATCATGTCGATCGGCAGGTCGTAGGCGGGGCACGTGCCCGTGATGACGCTCGTCACCTCGGCTTCTTCGCCTACGTAGAGGACGGTGGGGCTGGCCCACTTCTGGCGACCCGTGTCGCAACTCGAGACCTCGTCCCCTTGAGTCGCAGGAGACGCCACGGCCAGGGCCGCGAACGCGGTCGCCATGAGCAATAGAGGGAGCAGCCCGATCCACAGGAGACTCGTTCGGCGCACCATTACAGACTCCTTTTTCACCGGACCGATTCAATTGTCACGCGGCACGACGGGAGTCCATCGGGCCATCAGACGAGAGTGATGATGATTGCTGAGTCGGTCGAAAGACACTCCGACTCCTCCATTATACCGCGCCCTGGGTGCAACGTCAATGGGTTCGGCTGACCGTAAGCTGACCGGACCCTTACCAAACCCTGACACTGGGGCCAACGTTCTGGCAGACCGGCAGATAGATCCATACTTTAGGCCCGTATGTCGGCACGGCTGTCTTGGTCGGGATCACGCCCGGTTTCAGCGTGGGGGTGAGCGTGGGCCGGCCGCCAACGAAGCACATTCTGGACAAACCGGAAGTGTTCCGGTCCTCGGTGGCCGTCGCCGTCACGTTCACGTAGGAGAAGCGCGATTTCCGGAGCACGAAGCTACCGTCATCGCCAGCCACGACGGCACCCTCGAACACCGCCGCCTCCCCGACGGGGTCGGAGAAGACCTCCACTCGGCAGCCCGGGCAAGCCGTACCCCGAACGCTCGTGCGGTCACAGACCGTGAGCGCGGGCGGCTGGACGCCTTCGTTGGCGCCCTCGCACAGGTCGATTGCGTGCCCGTAGTTGTCCGTGATGCTGTTCTCGGTGACGGTGTTGTTCTTCGTCAGCTCCCCACAGATCGACACGCCGCCCGTCCCGTTGAACGTGATCAGGTTGTGTGCCACCTTCAGGTCCTTCGACAACGCTTCGACTTTGACGCCGTATCCCCCGTTCGGCAAGGGCTTCTCGCCGGAGACGTCGGCGCCGATGATGTTGTTCTCGATCGGGCTCGTGCTTCGCCCGAAGCGCGTCGATGCATCGGACGTGAATACGCCCGCGTTCCGGTTCCCGCTCAGCACGTTGTCCCGGATCTCCGTTCCGGTCGCCTCCTCGAAGATCGCGATCCCACTCTGGTTACCCACCGCCTGCGTCCCCGTCGGGTCCGCCCCGATGAAGTTCCCCTGCACGACGTTGTCCCGCGTCGCCGGGTCGTGCAGCGACACCCCGAACCCCAGCTTACTGCCCGAGAGCACGTTCCGATCCTCCGGTTCGGGCCCACCGACCACGTTCTCGCTGGCACCCTCGGCGATATGGATACAGTCCTCCAGCAACCCATCCTCCACGACCTCCCCACTCCCATCGGTGGTGATGCCACACCAGCTCCCCACTACGTGGTTGCGCATCGTGCCCGCACCGATGATCCGCATGCCGTTCCCGTGCTCGAACCCGGCGAACACGAGGCCCGGACCGAACTGGTTGTCCGTGGCGCCCCGACGCACGAGGATGGCCGTATCCTTGAAGCTGCCACGGATTTCCAGGCCGGCGAGGGTGTTGTTCGTACCCTCGACCACCATCAGGTGGTTGTGTATGTCCCCGCCGTCCAGCACGAGGCGATTGTCCTGCGGCCCACTCCAGCCCTCGATGTGCGTTGTGAAGTCAACCACCATCCCGTCGCCGGTGACCATGTAGGGCTGGAAGCTCTGATCAGTTCGGATCCACCACTTGCCGGTCGCCGGATCGTAGTTCGGGTCCTCGCTCGTCAAGGGTCGTGCACCCGGCGGGCAGTTGCCCTCGAAGCAAACCCGGACGGCGGCCCCGAAGGACTGCGCCTTTTCAATGGCGGCCCGGAACGTACACGGCTGGCCCGGCAGGCAGTGGGCCGCCTCGATCGGGATGTCCAACGTACTGTTCACATACAGTGCGGGCCCCTGCTGCAGCCACGCCTCGCCCACGTGAGCGCCTGGCAGCAGACACAGGGAACCCAGGAAGATGAGTCGAAGCATACGCTCCATGATCGATTGCCTCCCGTGTCCATACGGACAGCTACTGCACCGGAAAGGTGCGTTGACGACCCCGCGTCGCTCCGGCGACACGCGATCGATAGTAACTCAGCGCTGTCAGGGACACGGCGCGGCGCGGCCCTGAGAGCCTGTGTGGAAACCCATATCCGGCTGCGCCCGGTCCGCGCACGTGCTGGCTGCGTCCGTGCGGCTCGCCGTGACGCAGAGGCCACGCCTGCGCCGCCCGTCCTTGCCAGCCCGCACGCGTCCTCGGGCTCGCCAAGAATCTGGGTTCCCACACAGGCTCTTAGCCCCTCGACGGCGCAACGCTCGCACGTTGGTCATCTTATCACGCCCGGTCAGAACACTACAAACGCGCGCTGGTGTTGACCCCAGGCACGACGTGCTGTTCGCCCCTCCCAGGGCACCGGGAGCTGGCGGACGACGTGAACCTCGGACCCTCCCCCAGCTCCCAGCTCCCTCACGTGAAGGATCGACCACGCCCCCCTGCCGGGTTCCCCCCGTTCACCTTCCCCACAACGCATCACAGCCGGGGCGCTGCTCCCCGTGACGCAGTCCCAGCTTCCTGATGCTTGCTCAGTATTCCAGGACCGGCCGCCTGCGCAACCCCGGCCCTACTCCACCGTCACGCTCTTGGCCAGGTTGCGCGGCTGGTCCACGTCCCGACCCAGCGCCACCGCCACGTGGTAGGCGAACAGCTGCGTCGGCACGACGGCCACCAGCGGCGACAGCTCCTCCCGGACGGACGGCACGTAGAACACGTGCTCGGCCAGATCCGGAATGTTGGTGTCGCCCGCGGTGGCGATGGCGACGACCCGCGCCTTCCGGGCCCTCACCTCCTCTATGTTGGAGATCGTCTTCTCGTAGGTCGGGCTCGCGGTAGCGACAGCGAAGACAGGGATCGACGGATCGAGCATGGCGATGGGGCCGTGCTTCAGCTCGCCGGCCGGGTAGCCCTCGGCGTGGATGTAGCTGATCTCCTTGAGCTTCAGCGCCCCCTCGAGGGCCACCGGATAGCTGAATCCCCGGCCGAAGAAGAACATCGAGCGCCGGTCCGCCACCTCGCGGGCCACGGACTCGATGTGCGGTTCGTCGGCCAGGACGGTGGCGATGTGCTCGGGCACGGATCGCAGCTCGTCGGCGATGGCTCGCACAGCCCCCTCGTCCAGCGTCCCGCGCCGCCGGCCCAGCTCGGCCGCCAGCAGAGTGAGGATCGCCAGTTGCCCAGTGAAGGTCTTGGTCGCCACCACGCCGATCTCGGGCCCCACCTGCAGGAAAAGCGTCGCGTCCGAGCCGCGCGTGACCGAGCTGCCCACCACGTTCGTCACTGCCAGCGTCGGTGCCCCCGCCTCGCGCGCCTGCCGCATCGCCGCTATGGTGTCGGCCGTCTCGCCCGACTGGGTGATCAGGATCACCAGGCTGTCGGGACCGAGCACCGGATCGCCGTAGCGCAACTCGCTGGCGACCGCCACCTCAACCGGCAGGCGCGCCCAGCGCTCGAGGAGCAGCTTGCCCACGAGCCCGGCGTAAAAGGACGTACCGGCCGCAACGCAATAGACGGACCTTGCTTCCTCGATCGCCAAGGCGTCGATCTCGGGAAGCTGGATCGTGCCGCCCATCAGGCGCCCGCGCAGCGTGTCCGCCAGCGCGCGCGGCTGCTCGTCGATCTCCTTACGCACGAAGTGGTCGTAGCCGCCCTTCTCCGCCGCCGCCGCATCCCAATTGACCGTCATCGGCGGACGATCCAGCGGCGTGCCGGCCAGGTCGGTGACCTCCACCCGTTCGGGCGTGAGCACCGCCACCTCGCCGTCCTCCAGGGGTTGCACGCGCCTCGTCTGTGACAGGAGCGCCGGGATGTCGCTGGCCACGAAGTTCTCACCCTCCCCCAGGCCCACGATCAGCGGACTGAACTGGCGCGCCGCGACCAGCGTGTCGGGTGCGTCCTGCACGAATGCGGCCAGGGCATAGGCCCCCTCCACCTCCCGGAGTGCCCGCCGCACAGCCTCGGCGAAGGCATCGCCCGGCGACGTGTAGTTCTGCTCTCGGATAGCGGTATACGCTTCCTCGATCAGGTGCGGCAGGACCTCGGTGTCCGTCTCCGAGGCGAATCGGTGGCCGCGTGCGATGAGGTCAGCCCGTAGGCGGCTGTAGTTCTCAATGATCCCGTTGTGCACCACAACGATCCGCCCGCGGTTGTCCACATGGGGATGGGCGTTGGGCGTCGTGGGCGCGCCGTGCGTCGCCCAGCGGGTGTGACCGATGCCCAAGGTGCCACGGGGATCCTGTCCCGCCAGCGCCTCGACGAGGCGGGCGAGCTTGCCTTCTCGCTTGTGGACTTCGACCGGCCCACCTTCAGGCAGCACGGCGATCCCGGCCGAGTCGTAGCCGCGGTACTCCAGGCGCTTCAGGCCTTCGACGAGAAAGGGCAGCGCCTGACTGTGGCCAACATAGCCGACAATACCACACATGGAAAACCCTCCTGATTGGGGAATGCTGCGGCCCTCGGGCCGCGGCTTGGTTGAGCGGTACTTCACGCTACCGGCGCGCCCGACAGGGTCACGCCGGGCCCGGTGCCGCGCACTGCCGCCCCTTTTGTCCCACCGGTCGCCCGGCGGCTTTGTGGGGTGCTTTGAGCTCAGGAGGGCAGACTTGGGGCCGTGCCAGCCCCGGAGGCATCCACCGATCTGTCGAATCTTCGCGGGCGCCCCGACGGACCCCGCTTCACCCGGCGCGTCCGGGAACCTCCACCTCGTCAGCTCTGCGACCAGGCGAGACGGCCGCTACCCGTCACGCCCGTGGATCTGACTCCTGCGTCGCAGAGCCCTGGTGCTTGCCTACCCGTGAGTGGGTTCACCCGATTTGGGGTTACCCGTCGTTCTTTGCTCGTCGCCTCCTTCCGTGTCACGATGTGTGCCAGACGGGCACCGCGTGTCTCAGCTACTAGATTATCCCCGCTGGTGCCGCGCAGGTCAAACGGGCCGTACGGGGATGAAAACACCGCGGGCCGTCGTTATACACTGGGGGACACGTACTCGCAAGGCGGGAGGTCAAGATGCAGACCCAGAGCCCCCGGGGCTCCGCAAACCGCACCGTCGTCGCAGCGCTGCTGCTCCTCGTTCTCACAGCGCCTGCAATCACTGCATCCCGGGAGCCCGACCCGTTCGGCAGCTTAGGGCGTGCCCGCATCACTCCGATCAACAACAGGATTACGTCGTCTTCGGAACAAGGATAGATCGGCAGTCGGCCAATCCGGACCCCCGGACGCTCGTCCGGTTTTGACGCCCCTCTGGCCGTCAGGTATCCTCGGCTCCACTGACAATGAACACAGGTCTCAGCAACTCGTGCGTCCTCATCACCGGCGCCTCCGGCGGCATCGGCGGCGCCACGGCGCGCGCCTTCGCCGCCGAGGGCGCAAGCCTGGTCTTGCACTACCACACGCGACGCCAGTCCGCGGAGGAGCTCCACCGCGAGCTGGCAGTTCCAACGGTGACGATCGGCGCCGACCTGGGCGACGAAGCACAGGTCGACGCCCTGTTCGCCCAGGCTCTCGAGTCCTTTCCACGCATCGATTCTATCGTCGCCAACGCCGGCAACTGGAACCCGGCGTCGGCGCCGCTTCACGAGATGGATATGGAGCGCTGGGACGAGACGCTGCGCGCGAACCTCACCAGCGCCGTCCTCACATGCCGCGCCTTCCTGCGGCACCTGGCCGAAGCGCCGCGCGAGACGGCATCCATCGTGCTCGTGGGCTCGACGGCAGCCACGGTCGGTGAGGAGAACCACGCCGACTATGCCGCCGCAAAGGCGGGCCTGACGTACGGACTGACGCGCACCCTTAAGAACGAGATCGTCCGCCTGGCACCACGTGGGCGGGTCAACTGCGTCGCCCCGGGCTGGACCGAGGTAAAAATACCGGGCCGTCCGTCCGCGAGCCCCGAGGCGCTCCGGCGGGTGACGGCGACGATGTCCCTGCGCAAGATCGCCCAGCCGGAGGACGTCGCCAACGCCGTCGTCTTCCTCTCGTCTGACCGATTGGCCGGCCACCTCAGCGGCGCCGTCGTGCCCGTCGCCGGCGGCATGGAGGGCCGAGTGCTGCATCCGCCCACGAGATGACGGGGACATGACGACCCATCTCCGCCGCGCACGACGGCGGTTGGCCCTGCGGGTCGATCGGTGGAAAACGGTGCCGACACGGTGGTGAATCGGCGGCCTCGGGCGGCATAGGCGACCGGCTTGACTCAATCCATCGCGGTACGATGGATCCGGCAGTGCGCCCGTGACCAAGCGGCGCAATCGACAGCGGTGCTAACACCGAGCCGCCAAGACCAAAGAGGCAGGCCCATGCGTCGACATAACATCACCGCGTTCGCGGTGGCAATTGTATTGGTCGGGCTCTTGATCGCCGTTCGCGGCTTTCTGCCAATGGCGGGCCAAGTTGCGCCGCCAGCCGTCCAGGGCATCGTTGACTCGAGCCGCCAGCCTACGGCAGCACCCTACGAGTCCTATCCACCGCCCTATCCACCGCCGTATCCCGGACCCCCTCCTGGACTGCACGAGCAGATCGATGGGCTGCCGGCGGGCGCCGTGGCCCAATTGGATCAAGCGTGGCAATGGCGCACGAACCGGCAGCAGGGCGCAGGCTACTCAGTCCACGCGGTGCCCTTCACGACGGGCGAGGAACGGCTCGGCCTAGCCGTCGTCATCAGCGAATCGGACGCCAGCCGCGCGGTCTGGACCCTCGGCCGGGACATGGAAGTCGATCTGGCCCCGATGGCATTCTGGCCGAACGACGGCCGGGCGAACGAGGTGTGGGTCGAAGAAGCGGACCGGCTCTGGCTGTTGGTCCTTGCATGGCATGACGACGCGGGCGTCACCGACGCGGGCGTCACCGACGCGGGCGTCACCGACGCGGGCGTCACCGACGCGGGCGTCACCGTGACCGCCCTGTTACCGGCAGACGAGGTACACCTTGCGCTGGGAACGAAAACCGTCCGGCTCATGGTCCAAGACTGGACGGGCGACGGTGAGGGCGACCCTATCCTCCTCGACACCAAATCGAATGAGATCGAGTTGCTGGTCCGGCAGCCAGACGGCAGCAGCCGGCACTTGGCTCACCTGCTCCCGGAGTCTCAGCTGGTGGACGTCGATGGTGACGGTGCTATGGAGATCGTCAAGCGGCGCAACGAGGAATGGCTGGTCGCTCATTGGACGGGCGACGACTTCGCTTCGATGCCGCCGATCAACGAGCCGGTTTCCGAGCCGTCGCCCGTTGCCGACGGTGCACTTCCACTTCTGCCGGCTGACCTCTTCTTCCTACGCGAGGGGTCGATTTGGCGCTGGCCAAGCGAAGGCGGAGTGCTCGAGGAAGTGGTGGCCGATCCCCGGAAGGGGCGCTCACGTGGCCTGAGTAGGAGTGCGCCCGGACCCGGAGGACCGCCACTGCGGAGCTTTCGCGTCGCCCGCGACGCTGAGCGTTTGGTCTACGCCCTGAGCCACGTGGAGCGCCTGCCTTCAGGATTCGACACCGAGATCACCGAGTTGTTCGTGCACGATCTGGATACCGGCCAGGCCGTGATGGTCGCGGACGACGCATCGAGCGTGTTTTCAGACTACGGGTACCTGAGCTTCTTCGGAATCAGCCCTGACGGCAATTGGGTAATCTACCTCGGCAGCGGCGAGCAACGCCTTGCCTCCAGACGCCCACCTGGCGTCGCTGCGCCGGTTCACGGCCCGACGGAGGGCGGCGGCGGGGTCGAAGGCACCTTCTTCATCGTCGACGTGGCCGAGCCGGAAGAGCCGCGGTCGGTAGCCGACTGCACCGGTCCAGAGGAGCCGGATGGGGACATCGAGGAGCACTACACGGGCGGTTGTGACGGCATGCTCTTGTCGCCCGACGGCCGGCGCATGGCCTACAGCGACGGTGACGACCTATGGGTGCTCGACCTACCCGACGGTGAGCCGCGGAAGCTGAGCGAGCACTTTGCCGCGTTCCCATACGGTACCGAGGGTTGGCACCGGCCCTTCCGCTGGTCGCCTGACGGACGTTACCTCATCACCGAGGTGAGCTACTTCGAGGGTGGCTCGGCGGCGCTGTGGGACGTAGAAGCCGGCACTGTGCAGGTAGTCGAGGGCACCTTCGAATACGGCTGCTGCCGCTCTGATCTGGCCTGGCTGCCCGACAGCAGCGGGATCCTCTACGCGAGCACGGGCTATGATCCCCCGCTTGGCATCGTGGCCACCGACGACACTTCCGAAGTCACACCGCTCATTCGCAGCCTGCTGGATGAGACGGGAGCCCGACCGAAATACCGGGCCATTTCCCCCCACGCGCTTCCAGGCGGCGAGATCGGTTTCGGACTGCGCAGCGCCGAACCGGGCCACTTCCGCGGGAATGGCGTTTTTCGAATTGGGGCGGACGGCACCGGTTGGACTCGAATCGCGGACCTGCCTCCCCTCGTGGACGATAAGCGTATCGAGGGCGGCTGGTATCTGGGCGAGATGCTGTGGTCTGCCCGTGGCCGCGCGTACCTATTCGTCGGTAGACAGAGCGAGTCCGAAGCTCTGATTATCGGCCTGTTCGACGGCACTGGCCTGTGGGACGCCAGTGAGGTCCTTGCAGGCGCATCAGCGTTCCGGTGGGGTGTGGAGAAGTGACGACCGGTCACCTTGGGCGCCAGCCCACCCCGTAGCGCGCGTTGCTGCGCGCCACTTCCTCCGACAGACAAAAGGGGCGAATGCGGCGTCGGCGTCGGCGGGAGGAGGGCATCCCCGTTGGATAGATGCGGCAGGAAGATCGCGCCCTCCAGGGGCTCTCGCGTCGGCGTGGGCGGAGGGTAGGTGGGCGGCGGACCGCGTGTTCCCGTCGGCTCCGGGGGAGGGAACGTCGGGAACGTCGGCAGCGTGGATAGCGGAGGCAGGCTCGGGGCCGACGGCGGCGTGTTGGTCACCTCGGGGGTGGGACCCGGGGTCTCGGTCGGTGGCGCCGGGGACGGTGTCGGCGGGGCCGGCGTCGGCGGCGGTACCAGGCCGACGCTGAGCCAGTCCGGCTCGACGCCGCTGGGCACTTGCTCCCCCCAGGGACCCCCCGTGCCCCGGGAGGGCAGCAGATACCCTGCCTGATTTGCGAGCCGCATGCGGTATCGCAGCTGGGATGCTCTGGGCCGACAGGCGGTTCATAGCTTACACATATCCGCTGCTCTGTATTACGGAGCTTATTTGGATTTCCAACCAGGATCTTTCGACATCTAATCTGTTCTATTATTCGTTTTTTGATCGTCTGGCGTCTCTTGTCTTTTTATTTCTTGTTACGGTGCGTTGGATACGAAAATGCGGGATCTCTTTCCAGCAGTTTGGTCCGAACAATCTTGGTCTGTTTTTTATGGTGATACTCCGGGAGAAAATAATCTATACCTGGGCTATGTGCCGCTTATTTTGACCTTTATCGCCTACCGAAAATGGAAGAAAGAGAGAAGAGTGATGCCCTATCGGGCACAAGCAGGTTCCCGGCCCAAAGAAG
>CAYYVH010000029.1:0-22262 GCA_964475075.1 uncultured Anaerolineales bacterium
GCCCAACGGTGACTGTAAGACCGGTGCGTCACTTCCGCCCGGCGGTACTAGTACCTTGTCAAGTAAGTACCTGCGGTTCGGCCGGCGTAGGGGCGACCTGCTGGTCGCCCTGGTTGGTGACATCGATGCACCTTGGCAGCGTCAGACAACCCGTAAGATCATATTTGACAGGGTACTAGATGCACGTCACCATAAGCGGCTGGTACGCCGGCCACTCGATCGGCTCCGGCCAATACACCGACCGGCTTGCGGCGGCCCTCCGTGCCGGCGCGCTCCCAGGAGACCGTTTCGACGTGGTCTGCCCCAAGCACCGCGGTGCGCTGGCGAAGCTCTATTTCGAGCAGGTGGCGTTCCCTTGGCTCACACTCCGATCGGATCTGGCACATGTGCCCTACTGGGCCCCACCGCAGTGCCCCGCCACGCCAACTGTAGTCACCGTGCACGACCTGATCCCACTCGTTCTTCCCACCCACCGCAGACGGCGGTCCGTGCGCGCGTACACTGCCCTGGTGGCAAATGCAACCCGTCGCGCTGCGGCCGTCCTGGCCGACTCCGAGCACACGGCCGCGGATGTGCGACGGCATCTGGACGTTGACCCGGCACGCATCCACGTGATTCCCCTGGGCGTCGAAGCACGCTACCGGCCCGGAATCGACCTGGCCCGAATCCGCGCTGTCCATGACCTGCCGCGGCGCTACGGCCTCTACCTGGGCGGCTTCGACGTCCGGAAGAACCTGATGACCCTGCTGGCGGCATGGCGCGAGGTCTACGCCACCACCGGAGTGCCCTTAGTCGTGGCCGGCCGGCTACCGACGCCGGACGAGCCTCTCACACCGGACCCCCGCGCGATCGCCCGGCGAATCCGTGTTCCGGGGGACGCCCTGCGGTGCATCGGTCACGTCTCGGAGCAGGACAAGCCGGCCCTCTACGCTGGCGCGGCGGTGTTCGCCTACCCGTCGCGCTACGAGGGGTTCGGCCTGCCGCCCCTGGAGGCGATGGCCTGCGGCACACCGGTCGTCGCCGCCGACGCCACCAGCCTACCAGAGGTCGTGGGCGGCGCGGGGCGGCTCGTCGATCCGGACGACGTCACGGCGTGGGTCGCCCCCCTAACTGCTATCCTGGAGGACGGAGACCTGGCCTCGCACCTTCGGTCCACCGGTCCCCAGCAGGCGGCCCAATTCACGTGGCAGCAAACAGCCGCGCGAACCCAATCCGTCTATCAGGCCGTCCTCACCGAACGCAACTCGCCCAGTTTAGGTAACTCTAGCTAAACTCATAGCTCTTCGACAACTCTTGCCCTCCGTGTTATACTCTCGCTCGACACGCCCGGCCGCGGCACCGCTCCCCAGCACACCGGCCTCCGGCGCCGGTCACAGCGTTTCCCGGTATCGGTCGGGTGTCGTCTGTCACGGAGGAGGTGGAGTCATGCAAGCGCATCAGCGCCTGTTGAGGCTGGCGTTGGCCGTCGTGCTTGCCGGTCTGCTGGCCGGCATCGCCCTCGCCCCCGTAGTGGTGGGTGCCCAGACCGAGCCGAGGGAAAGCAGATGCGTGCTGGATCCGGGCAAGTGGGCCGACCCGACGGAGCTATGGTTAGGGGAGTGGACCACGCTGACGCTCACCTCGACCACGCAGTGCCCCCGAACGAAGATTCCGCTCAACGTGGTCATGGCCATAGACTCCTCGCTGTCGATGGGACCGCAGAACAAGATCCAGGACGCCCAGGCCGCCGCCCGGCGCTTCATCGACAAGATGGACTTCTCGATCAGCAAGATCGGAGTCACCTCGTTCTCGGACAAGGGCTACATCAACTGCGAGTTGACCGACTCCAAGGGTCGGGCGATCAGCGCCGTCATGGGTCTCCAGCTCCTCTTCGGGACGGACATGGAGGACGGCCTGAACAAGTCCCGCGATGTAATCGTCCGCGGGCGCACCAGGAATAAGGACCCCGACCTGCCGGACCCGACGGAGATCATCATCATCCTGTCCGATGGGCGGCCGTGGCCGGCCGGCCAGAACGTCAGGGGCGCCGCGGGTCGCATCAAGTCGCAGAAGATCCTCCTGGCCAGCGTGTGCGTGGGCTCCAACTGCGACCGGGGGCTCATGCGGTCGATCGCCAGCCGGCCGGACATGTTCTTTGACGTACGGAACTCGGGGGCCCTGCTCGGTCTGTACAATCGCCTGGCCGACCAGTTCCTGGACACCCAGCTGAAGCGCTTGTCGATCGTCGACGAGCTGCCCGACAACATGCGCTATATCGCCGGCTCGGCCAACCCGGAGCCGGATGTGGTCGAACCGAACAAGCTGGAGTGGAACCTGGACGTGATCCCGTCCGACGGCGTCACGATCACCTACGACGTCGAGCCACTCGAGGAGGGAATCTGGCCCACGAACATCCAGGCGGTCGGCGACTTCCGGGACACCCAGGATCGTATCGGCCAAGTGGTGTTTCCGACACCGACGGTGAAGGTGCTCATCCCGCCGACGCCCACGCCCACGCCGACGCCGCTGCCTACACCCACGCCCACGCCGGGGCCGCCCACCGCCACTCCCACGGCTACCCTCACACCCACGCCGACACCGACCCCTGTCCCACAACCGGTGTTCCTGCCGTTCGTCCTGAAGGAGCAATGCGATCCGCTGGTCGTCTCGGTCGACGTAGTCCTGGCAATCGACGTCTCGAGCAGCATGGACTGGGCCACGCGCACTGGCGGCTTGACGAAGCGCGAAGCCGCCCGCCGCGCCGCACTCGCTTTTCTGCATCACCTCCGACCGGGGGCGGACCAGGTGGCGGTGGTCGTGTTCAGCGACAAGGCCGAGGTGTTGGTGGGTCTGACCGATGACCCGGCCGTGGTGGCCAAGACGCTGGAGGGCCTGCCGCGGCACGTGGGGACGAGCATCGACGCCGGCCTACGCAAGGCGCTGGAGGTCCTCACGGGCCCGGCGCGCCGACCCGGGAACGAGGCCGCCATCCTCTTGGTCACGGACGGACGTCCGACGCGTTCCAGCGAGGACGACGTGCGCTCCGCCGCCCGCGCGGCACGCGAAGCCGGCTTCAAGGTGTTCGCGGTTGGTCTGGGGGCGGACGTGCACCCGGCGCTCCTGTCGGAGGTCGCGGGAAGGCCCGACCGTTACTTCCCGGCGCCCGACGCCGAGGACCTGGAGCGGATCTACCGGCGCCTGGCACGCGTCATCCCCTGCCCGAGTGGGCGGCACGAGTGGGGCCGGGAGTGGCCGTGACGGACAGCTGGGAACGTCGGGGCGGTGATCAGGCTTGGGCTATCGGCTATCAGCTATCAGCTATCAGTCAGGCTGGTCGGGCACCGGGCGTATCCGGTCGCAGTCGAACGACCGGTCGGACGGTCTCATCGCGGGGGTAGGGTCTGCGCGTTGTCCTGCTGTCCAAGGCGCTCGTCGTCGGCTCCTATCAGCGCAAGGCGGAGCTGCTGGCCGAGGAGCCCGATGTCGAGTTGACCGTTGTCGTTCCTCCCTTGTGGCGTGACGGGTCGTGGGAACGGCGGTTGGAGCGGGCACACACGAGTGGTTATCGGCTAATCGAGACTCCGATTAGGCGGCCGGGGGCCTTCCATCTGCACTTCTATCCGCACTTGGGGGGAATCCTGGGCGAGCTCCAGCCGGATGTCGTCCACATCGACGAGGAACCCTACAACCTGGCCACCTTCCTCGCCCTCCGGGCCGCCCGCGGACGGGGTGCCCGGACGCTGTTCTTCACCTGGCAGAATCTGGTGCGGCGTTATCCACCACCGTTCGGACTGATGGAGCGCTACGCCTTGCGCCGGGTCGACGGGGCAATCGCCGGCAGCCAAACCGCGGCGCGGGTCCTGCAGGCCAAGGGTTATCGCGGGCCACGGTGGATCATCCCCCAGTTCGGCGTCGATCCGCAGGTCTGTCATCCGCCGGCGAGACCGCGTGCCCCGGGCCCGCTCGCCGTCGGCTACGTGGGCCGGCTCATTCCGGCCAAGGGGGTGGACCTCCTCATCGAAGCCTTGGCAGGTCTGGACGAGCCGTGGAGGCTCACAGTCGTGGGGGACGGCCCGGCCCGCCGTGAGCTGGAGCGGCTGGCCCGGCAGCTGCGCGTGGCCGACCGGGTGCGCTTCGCCTCGTGGCTCCCGGGTGCCGACCTGCCCGATTTCTACCGGACGCTGGACACCCTGGTACTGCCGAGCCGCTCGACGCGGAGCTGGGTCGAGCAATTCGGCCGAGTGCTCATCGAGGCCATGGCTTGCGGCGTGGCCTGTGTCGGCTCTGACAGCGGGGAGATCCCGCATGTATTGGGTGATGCCGGCTTCACCTTCCCCGAGGGCGACGCGGCATCGTTGCGGGATTGCCTCTCCCGCCTGGCCAAGGACCCCGTCCAGCGCACACGGATGGGGGCAGCTGGTCGAGAGAGGGTGCTGGCGCACTTCACGATGGCGCGCGTGGCGGCGGAGACGGCGGAGGCGTACCGAGTGATCGGTGGTCAGCTGGCATAGGCCGGTGGGCACCGAACTCGTACTCGAACGGCACACGGCGGACCGGCTTGCCGGCAAAGGCATGTGCTTCAGTCCAGACGTAGTTGAGCGCGAGCCGGACGCGACTGTCTTCCTCCAGCCGCCGCATGGAGACGGGAATACGTACGCTGCGCAACACACCGAACCTGCCATGCCGGGCGGCACGGCGCACGTAGTCGTGGTCCTCGCCCAGCCTCACGGACTCGTCGAAGCCGTCGATGGCGCGGTGGACCTCACGTCGGACGAAGATACACCAGCCCGGCGCGCGGGGCGACACTGACTGGAGCGCGATCATGTACCAGCTGCTCATCTCGGCGAGGAAGCGGTTGACCGGGCTCCGACTTAGGCCCTCCAGCGGGCACGCGGCGGCAACGTAACCGCAGCGCACGAACTCGCGCATGGCGTCGGCCAGAAACGTGGCCGGCGGCAGCACATCGGCGTCGAGGAAGAGGAGCACGTCGCCGACCGCAAGGCGAGCCCCATCGTTGCGGCCGGCGCCGGGCCCCGCCCACCGCCCGACCAACACGGTCGCGCCCGCCGCCCGCGCCAGATCCACCGTGCCGTCCCGTGATCCTGAATCGGAGACGATGACCTCGTCGGGTGGGCGCGTCTGCTGCTGAAGCGCCCCGAGCAGGTCGGGCAGAACGGCGGACTCATTGAGGGTTGGGATGATGACGCTCAGTCGCTCCATCCAAGACCTACGCCTCTCCCGCCGTCCGACCGATCAGCGCGTGGCACACCTGCGTCCAGACAGAAGCCTCGAAGATCAAGAACAACCCCCCGGCAAAGATGAGGGGCACGACGAACGTAACGAACGCCGCCGGTAGCCCGTGTAGCAGGCGTCGGACCGCCCACCCTCAGAATGATAACGCATTCTGGCCAGAGTGTACTCATGGCAGTTGCCGTCGCGCCGGCACCAGTTATAATCCTGGGGGCCCAGCCGAGAAGGACGCGACGGAGACGACGGAGAAGAGCAATGAGCGAGCGGTTCGAATACGGCGGCGATATCGTCTGGCGGCCCACCGCCGACTATGCCGACGATGCCCACCTCACCCGGTTTATGCGCGAGCACGGCATCGCGGATTTCGCCGAGCTCATGGAGCGCTCCACGGAGGATGTGGGTTGGTTCACGGACGCCGTCCTGAAGTATCTCGACATCGAGTTCGCCGAGCCCTACCGCCAGGTCGTGGACCTCTCCGGGGGCATCCAGCGGCCGCCGTGGTGCATCGGCGGCAAGATGAACATCGTGCACAACTGCCTGGACAAGTACGTGGGCACCCCCACGGAGCACCTGCCGGCCGTGATCTGGGAAGGCGAGGAGGGCCAGACACGGACGCTTCACTACGGCGAGCTGTACCGCCAGGTCAATCAGGCCGCCAATGCCCTCCGCTCGCTCGGCCTGGGCAAGGGCGACGCGATCGGGCTGTATATGCCGATGACCCCCGAAATCGTCGTGGCCCTATTCGCCATCGCCAAGATCGGCGGCATCATCCTGCCGCTCTTCTCCGGCTACGGCAGCGACGCGATCGTAACCCGACTGGCCGACGCCGACGCCAAGGCCCTATTCGCCGCCGACGGCGCCTTCCGCCGCGGGCGGGCGGTGAACATGAAGGCCATCGCGGACGAGGCGGCTGGGAAGGTGCCCACCCTCGATCACATGATCGTCCTCCGGCGGACCGGCGAGGCGGTCGACATGCAAGCCGGCCGCGACCACTGGTGGCACGAGCTCGTGACCAAGCAATCGGAAGAAGCAGAGACCGAGATGACGGATGCCGAGGACGTGATCATGCTGATCTACACCTCGGGCACCACCGGCCAGCCAAAGGGCGCAGTGCACACCCACTGCGGCTTCCCCGTAAAGTCGGCCCAGGACATGGCCTTCGGCACCGACGTTCATCCGGGGCAGGTCATTTATTGGATGACCGACATGGGCTGGATGATGGGGCCGTGGCTCGTCTTCGGGGCCACGATCCTGGGCAGCCCGTTCTTCATCTACGACGGCGCGCCAGACTACCCGGCCCCCGATCGGCTGTGGTCCCTGGTGGAGCGCCACAGGATCACCACGCTGGGCGTCTCCCCGACGTTGATCCGGGTCCTGATCGCCCACGGTGAGGAACCCGTCCGTGCCCACGACCTGTCCAGCCTGCGCTTCTTCGCCTCCACCGGCGAGCCCTGGAACCCAGACCCCTGGCTATGGCTCTTCGAAACGGTTGGCGAGGGCAAGCGGCCCATCATCAACTACTCGGGCGGCACCGAGATCTCAGGCGGGATCGTCATGGGCAACCCTATCCTCCCGCTGAAGCCATGCGCCTTTTCGGGTCCTTGCCCCGGCATTGCCGCCGACGTTCTGGACGAGCATGGGCAGTCGGTGCGCAACCAGGTCGGGGAGCTCTGCATCAAGGCCCCGTGGATCGGGATGACGCGCGGCTTCTGGCGAGATCCCGAGCGTTATGTCGAGACATACTGGTCGCGCTGGCCGGACGTCTGGGTCCACGGGGACTGGGCGGCGGTGGACGACGACGACCTGTGGTACATCCTCGGCCGCTCTGACGACACCATAAAGGTCGCCGGCAAGCGGCTGGGCCCGGCCGAGGTGGAGTCCATCGCCGTCTCCCACCCGGCCGTCGTCGAAGCGGCGGCGATCGGGGTGCCGCACGAAATCAAGGGCAATGAGCTGGTGCTTTTCTGCGTCCTGGCTCCAACCGAGGAGCCGTCGGAGGAGTTGCGCGGGGCGCTCCAGGGGCGGATCGTGGCGGCCATGGGCAAGCCACTGGCGCCGCGCGAGGTGTTGTTCGTGAGCGACCTGCCCAAGACTCGCAACGCCAAAGTGATGCGCCGCATGGTACGCGCGGCCTACCTGGGCGAGGAGCCTGGGGACACATCGTCCCTGGTGAATCCTGAGGCCGTGGCGGAGATAACACGAGCGAAATGAGGCCAGCGGACGCACACCCTGGAACGACCGCATGATGACTCCCGACCATGACAGCGCGGAGAGCGCGCCCCTGCAGCTGACGGACTACCGGCTGCGGCAGCGCGACTACCTACTGCGCATTGCGCGGGCCATCACCGAGCGCCTCGACCTGCGAGACGTGCTTACGCTGGCCATCCGTTCGGCAGTGGCAATGACCGGCGGCCAGGCCGGTGCCATCGCAATGCGGAAGGACACCGGCACGTTCGAAGTGGCGGTCAGCTACCGGCTGCAGGAAGAAGTGATCGATCACTTGAGGCCGGTCTTGGACGACATACCGCACCTGCCCGCGCCGAGCGCGGCGGACGAGCCCCCGGATCGGCCGGAGTCGGTCGTACAACCGCCGACGGACCTTCCGGACGAGGCCCATCAGAGGCTGGCGCTGCCGTTGGCGATCTCCGACGAGGTCATCGGCCACATCCTCGTTTTTCGCGGCGAGGGCGCAGCGGTCTTCACCCCGCTCGATAGCGAGTTGCTCCGCTCGTTCGCGGACCAGGCGGCCGTGGCCATACAGAACGCCCAGCTACACGAGCAGCTTGCCGCCCGGGAACGCCAGCTGGCGGCCATCGTCGAGGCCAACCCCACCGCCCTGCTCCTGATGGATCGTTCGGGCAGGGTGGTCGCCGCCAATCCCGCCCTGGCCGAGCTCACGGGGACGGACAGCGAGGGTCTCATCGGCGCGCCCGTCGAGGACCTGATCCCGCTCGAGGACGAGTCCGGCCAACCCCTGACCCTGACCCTCCCCACCGGTCCGGCCCCCGCGGTGGAGCGCGGGTATCTCCATTACCCGGAGGCCGAAGGCAAGCCCTACGTTCAGGTGACCGTGACGGGCCAGACGGGACCGGAGCAGACACTCGAGAGCTACGTGGCAAGCGTCGTGGACCTGACAGCCTACAAGGAAACGGAGGACACGAAGCGCGGCTTCCTGGCTGGCATGTCGCACGAGCTCAAGACTCCGTTGTCGCTCATTCGCGGTTACGCCGAGACCTTGCGCTATCCGAAGGTCCGGGACGACGACGAGCTCTACGCCGAGTCACTCGACGTGATTCTCACGGAAACCGAGACCCTGACCCGACTGGTGGAGCGCCTACTCCAGGCGGCGCGTCTCGAGGCGGGGGGACTGCGCCTGGACATTGACCAGGTAAACCTCGGCCCGGTGATCGAGCAGCTCGTGGAGGAGTTCAGCCAGGCTCATCCCGGGCATCAGTGGCAGGTGGACGTGAGCCCCGAGCTGCCCGTGATCGCCGGCGACCGCCTGCAGTTGCGCCAGGTGCTGCAAAACCTCCTGGCTAACGCCGTCAAGTACTCACCCGATGGTACGAACGTCCACGTAACGGCGTCACCTGCCGCGGACGGGGTAAGGGTGAGTGTCCGGGATGAAGGCGCGGGCATGACAGCCGAGACGCAACAGCATCTGTTCGAGCGGTTCTATCGCGCGTCGGACGAGGTCGAAGGCGCGGGACTCGGGCTCTACATGAGCCGGGCCATCGTCGAGGCTCATGGCGGCACGATCAGCGCGGTCAGCGCGCCCGGCGAGGGCAGCACGTTCACCGTGGTGCTCGCTCAGTCCGGACCCCAGACGGCACGCGACGGGGCGGTGGCAGGCTAGTGAGCACTTCGGCCCTCCAGAACCGCCTGATCCTCATCGTGGACGACGAGGAGCGCATCGCCCAGTTCGTGCGCCTGCACTTCGAGATGCAGGGGGCCCGCGTGGTGGTGGCTCAGTCGGGCCCGGAGGGCCTTGAGATGGTGCGGGAGCACCTGCCCGACTTGGTTGTGCTGGACGTGATGATGCCGGGTCCGGACGGGTTCGATACACTCCAGACGCTGCGGGAGTTCTCGGACGTACCGGTAATCATGCTGACGGTACAGGCCGAGGAAGAGGACCGCATCCGCGGACTGAACCTGGGTGCGGACGACTACATGGCCAAGCCCTTCAGCCCCACCGAGCTCGTCAGCCGCGCCCAGGCCGTGTTGCGCCGGGTCCAGGCACCCGGAGATAAACGGGTGGTGCGGGTCGACGAGGATCTCCAGATCGACTTCGGGGCACGGAAAGCCATTGTGCGGGGCGAACCGGTCCATCTGCGCCCCACCGAGTGGCGCCTGCTGTACCACCTGATCCACAATGCCGGTTGGCTGTTGACCCACGAGATGATTCTCTCGAAGGTCTGGGGTCCGGAGTACGTGGGGCAGGACAACTACGTCAGGTTATACATCACCTACCTGCGGCAGAAGATCGAGCCCGACCCGGGCCACCCGAAGTACATCTTGACTGAGCGCGGTATGGGCTACCGGTTTGCGGAGTTCGAGGACCGGGCTGAGCTGCCCAAGGAATAGGGAAGTGAGAAAAAGGGGCACGGCGGACCGTGCCCCGGCGACAGGAAAGCTCCAAAACGACTTGCCTGATCCTGCCTACGCCGTCTTCACGGTGATCTTGCGCGGCTTGACATCCTCACTCTTTGGCAAGCTCAGCACGAGCACGCCGTCACGAACCTCCGCCTCGGCCTTGTCCACATCGACAGGCACGTTGAGGCCGTACCGGCGGCGGAACGAACCGTGGGCGCGCTCCCGCAACACCCAGTTCCGCTCCTCGTCCAACGGCGTGTACTCCCCGCTGACCACTACGCTGTCCTTCTCGAAGGTCACGTCCACGCCGTCCGGGGCGACCCCCGGCAGTGCCATCTCGATCACGAGCTCGTCGTCGCTCTCCCACGCGTCAGCGGGCGGCATGAAGTGGCTGCCACCACGGCCATTGCCACTCCGGCGCGGCGCGCGTACGAAGCTATCCTCGAAGAGGCGATCCATCGCGTCGCGCAGCGTCACGAAGTCGCGAATGGGCTCCCACACCGTCATTGTCCTGGCCATTGAATACCTCCGTTCAACGATCTATTCTCATGGTCATGACACACCTCGTATGTCACGACGCCAAGTGTAAAGGCGCAGCGTTAGAGCGGTGATAGCCGGCTGCTAGAAGCGCGTTAGAAATCGACCGCCCGGGGTGATTCAACGGGTGTTTTGCGGAGGCGGCCGCAACGGCGGTATAATCCCGGCCATGCCGGATGGGTCTGGTACGGCCCGCGTAGCGTTCAACGCCGCGCTTCTTTCTACGACCTGCGACTTCCGCGGGGCGGGTATCCACCGTTACATCGCTGGCCTGCTCGGCGCCCTGGCCGAGCGTGACGATGTCACCCTGACCGTGCTCGCCGCCGACCCGGACGCGGGGTCAGTGCTGCCACCCAGCGTCCGCGTGCGCACCGCGCCGCGAGTCGCCACCCGGCCGGTCGGCCGGATCTTCTGGGAACAGGTGGCCCTCCCGGCAGCCCTGCCGGGGCTCGGCGCGGACGTGCTTCACAGCCCCGCCTACGCCATGCCTCTGGCCGCCCCCGTCCCGGTGGTCGTGACGGTCCACGACCTATCGTTCTTCCGGATGCCGGAGGCCTTGCCGCGGGCCAGGGGCCTCTACTTGCGCGCGGCCACGCGACTGGCCGTCCGGCACGCCGAGGCGCTCATCGCCGTTTCGGAGTTCACCCGCCGGGAGCTCATAAACCTCCTGGGCGCCGTCCCCTCTCGGATCCACGTGGTTCCAAACGGACTCGACCCGGAGTACGAGCCCGCTTCGGCGGAGTCCACCGCCGCGTACCGGTCCAGGGCAGGCCTGCCGGAGCGATTCGTCCTGGCCGTGGGCACGCTGGAGCCGCGGAAGAACCTGGTGACACTGGTAGAGGCTTACGCCAAGCTGCGCCAGGTCACGGCGGATCCGCCAACGCTCGTAATCGCCGGCGCTCCGGGCTGGGGCCCGAACGCCGTGGTCCGATGTGTCGAGGACCGGGGCCTCACACCACACGTGCGCTTCATCGGCTACGTACCGGCGGAAGACCTGCCGCTCCTGTACAGCGCGGCCGCGCTCTTCGCCTACCCCTCGCGCTACGAGGGCTTCGGGCTGCCCGTCATTGAGGCCATGGCCTGCGGTACCCCGGTCATCGCGTCAAGCGCGGCCAGCTTGCCGGAAGTGGCCGGGGAAGCGGCTCTTACGGTTGATCCCCAGGACGTCGCGGGGTGGGCTGAGGCCATGAGGGCGGTGTTGGCGGATACTGCACGCGCTGCGAGCATGGCCGGAGCCGGACGTGTACAAGCGACGCGGTTCTCCTGGACCCGCGCGGCACGCGAGACCGCGACCGTCTACCGCCGCGTGCTCCGCACCCGGGCGGTGCGCCCGCGCCCCGTGGAGGCCAGGCACCATGGCTCCTGATCGCAGCGCGGTCCAGCGCCTGGGTCTGATGGTAGCCGACGCGGTGGGCATCAACACGGCCTTTGCCGCAGCCTATTGGTTGCGCTACGAGGCCGAGCTGGGCGGCCCCATCGCCTGGCACAACGACGTTCCCTACCGCGAGTACGCCCCCTGGGGCCTGATCCTGAGCGCAACCCTCCTGATCATCTACTGGCTCGAGGGGTTCTACGGTCGGCGTCGACAGACAACGTGGGCAGGCAGCATCTACGCTCTCTCTACGAGCACGGTCGTCGGTGTGGCTATCCTGACGGTCCTGGTTTTCGGCCTGCGACCGCTAGCGCAGTCGCGCCTCATGCTGCCCTACGCCACCGTGCTCATCGTGCTGGTGCTCAGCCTGGTCCGCCTGACGGACCTCGCCCTGTGGCGGCGCAGACTGCGTTGTGGGCAAGGTGTGACACGAACGCTGATCATCGGCGCTGGGGAGGTCGGTCGCGCCGTCATGCGCAACGTCGTGGCCGAGCCCGATATTGGCTGCGCGGTGATTGGCTTCCTTGACGATGCCCCGAAGAAGCAAGCTCAGCCCATCGGCCGCTTCAAGCCCCTGGGCGGCACCGCGGACCTTCCTGAAGTGCTTCAAACACACGAGGTGGACGGGGTGATCATCACCCT
This sequence comes from uncultured Anaerolineales bacterium, assembly GCA_964475075.1. GTDB lineage: Bacteria > Chloroflexota > Anaerolineae > Epilineales > Epilineaceae > CAYYVH01. The sequence goes on from CAYYVH010000029.1 coordinate 12,374, forward strand.
GCCTTGGCGGTCACGCGACAAGATAATCGCCCTGGCGGACCGGTGCGAAGCGGCCGGAGTGCAGGTGCGAATCGTGCCGGACCTGTTCCAGCTGAGCCTCAATCACGTCGACTTTGGCTCGCTCAACGGCATCCCGCTCATTGCCGTCCGCCGGCCGACTATCCGCGGCTGGTACTACCAACTGAAGCGGGCAATGGACGTGGTGCTCTCCGCTCTGACGCTGCTGGTCGCCGCACCACTGATGGCGCTCATTGCCCTGGCCATCCATCTCGACTCGCCCGGCCCGGTACTCTACCGTCAGACCCGTGTCGGGCGCGACGGGCGGACCTTCACCCTCCACAAGTTCCGCTCCATGAAGAAGGGTGCAGACGAGGAGCGCGAGAAGCTGCTGCGCTTGAACGAGACGACCGGTCCGATCTTCAAGATCCGCCGGGACCCACGGCTCACCCGCACCGGGCGGATCCTGCGCCGGCTGAGCCTGGACGAGCTGCCGCAGCTGTGGAACGTGTTACGCGGCGAAATGAGCCTGGTGGGGCCGCGTCCGCCCATGCCCCGCGAGGTGGAGGAATACGAGGAGTGGCATCGGCGGCGGCTGGACATCGCACCCGGCATCACCGGCCTGTGGCAGGTCAGCGGGCGCTCGGATCTGACTTTCGACGAAATGGTGATGCTGGACCTGTTCTACGCCGAGAACTGGTCGCTCGGCCTGGACGTGAGCATCCTCCTCCGCACCGTGCCCTCGGTCCTGTTGGGCACGGGGGCGTACTAAGGCCTCGACACCAGCCTACGTCCAGGATCGCTGCGTCGCCCGGACGTTGCGGAAGCGGCGCACCACCGGCTTCGAGGCCAGGCTGATCAGGAACGCAGCCCCGGCGACCAAGATTATCGTCGCCCCTGAGGTGAGGTTCAGGGCAAACGACAGCCACAGGCCGGCCGTCGTGAACACCATCCCCAGGAAGCTCGCCAGCACCATCATTCCCCGCATGTCCTTCACGAATGAGCCGCTGATAGCCGCCGGCATCGTCAGTAGGGCAATGACCATGATCAGGCCCACCACGCGCATCATCATGACCACCGTGGACGCTATCAGGCACACCAGGACCAGGTAGATGACGTCCACCGGCACGTTCTCCACGGTGGCGAAGGTCTCATCGAAGGAGATGGCCAGCAGCTCCTTGTAGAACAAGGACACCAGCGCCACGATCAAAACATCCACGGCGAGCATGATCACGAGGTCCCCAGTGGGAACGGCCAGTATGCTCCCGAAGAGATAGCTCATGAGATCAACCTTGTAGCCCGGCGTCAGGTCCACGAGGATGATTCCCAACGCCATGCCCATGGCCCACATCACACCGATGAGCGTGTCCGTGCGCTGGCGAGCTCTACGCTGCACCGCGCCCATTCCCAACGCCGCCGCCAGGCTGAACAACACGGCCCCGGCCACGGGGTTGAACCCAAAGTAGTAGCCCAGGCCGATGCCGCCGTAGGCCGCGTGGGCGATGCCACCACTGAGGAAGACGATGCGGTTGACGACCACGTAGGTGCCGATGATGCCGCAGGCGACGCTGACCAGCAACCCGGCCACAAGGGCGTTGCGCATGAACTCGAACTCGAGAGCCGCGAATACGGCTTCCATCGCCTCAATCCACCTCGCCGTGCTCGCCGAGATGGCGATGCGGCACCTCATGTGCGATCAAGTCGACGGGACACTGGTACCCGGCCTCCAACATCTCCGGCGTGATCTGCCTCCCGCCGTGGTAGAACAAGCGCCGGTTCAGGCAGCCCACAGTCTTGACGTAGGACGAAATCGCGGCCAGATCGTGGGAGATCATCAGGATCGTGATGCGCTCATTCAGCTGCCCAAGCAGCTCGTAGATGTTGGAGCTCGTCTGGGGATCGACGTTGGCCATGGGCTCGTCCAGGAGCATGATCTTGGGCTCAGTCGCCAGGGCGCGTGCGATGTAGACACGCTGCCGCTGGCCGCCCGAAAGCTCCCCAAGTGGGCGGTCCTCGAGCTCCAGCATGCCCACCTTGCCCAGAGCATCCGCCACGACGGCGCGGTCGCTGGCCGTATACCGGCGCAGCAAGCCCCGGTGGCTCAATCGCCCCATCAGCGCGACCTCCCATACCTTCACCGGAAAGTCGCGGTCAAACTCCACCGCTTGGGGCACGTAGCTGATGTAGCGCCGCCCGGCCTTGACGCTCCCACCCATGACGCTCACCTCGCCCCACGTGGGCGTGATCAAGCCGAGCAGCGTTCTGAGGAGCGTCGTCTTGCCGCCACCGTTCGGACCGATGAGCCCGATGAAGTCCAGCTCGTTGACGGTGAGGTTGACCTCATCCAGCACGAGCTCCCCCTCCAGGGCCACGCTAAGGTCCCGGACCGAGATCACCTCTCGTGGTGCGTCGGTCGCATCAGTGTTTTCCAGCTCGTCGTTCATATCGCGGCCACGGGCAAATGGTACTACCGGTCCAGCACTTCCGCGAACGTCCGGGCGACCCGGCGCAGGTTGTCGAGCCAGTCGGGCGCCAGGGGGCTGATCAGGAGCACCTCGCCACCAATCTCCGCCGCGACGGTCGACGCGCCCCTCCGGTTGAACTCCGGCTGAGCGAACACCACCCTGACGCCCGCCGCCTGGGCCGCGCTGACGAGCGTGGCCAACTCCGCTGCACTGGGCTCCTGCCCGCCGACCTCAATGGGGATCATCTCCAGCCCGTAGTCGCGGGCGAAGTAGCCCCACGCCGGATGGAAGACCATGAACTTACGGTTCGACAAGCCCTCCAGCGCAGCGCGGATTCCGGCGTCCAACTCATCGATGTCCGCCAGGAAGCCTAGCAGGTTTGCCCGGTAGTCCGCCTCGTACCCCGGGTCCAGCCCCGCGAGCGCGTCGCATATCGTCTGCGCCTGTATCTTCGCCAGCCGGGGCGACAGCCAGATGTGCGGATCCGGGTGCTCGTCCCCGCCCTCGCGAAAGATCTCCCCCTGCTCGTGAGGCGCCCCCACTCCACCGTGGCGGTGCTGCGTCACCATCGGCATCCGGTCTATTCCACGGGTGGCGTCCACAATGAGCATGCCGGGAGCCACCGACTCGAACCGATCCAGCCATGCGTCCTCGAACGGCACACGGATTCTCACGTACGCATCGGCCCGGCTCAGCGCCTGGAGCTGTGCCACCTTCGGCTCGTAGGTCGCCGGACTGGCGCCAGGCGCGACCATGACGGTCACGTCCACGCGCTCACCGCCCACGCGCTCCACGAAGTACCGCTGGGGCATGATGCTCACGGTGATGTTCAGGGGCACGGCTGGTCCTTCGGAGGGCACAGCTGGCCCCTCGGGATGGTTGGGCGCCGCAGCCGGCGCGCATCCGGCAAACGACCCAGCGCAAAGCAGTAGGACGCAGGCCGTAACGAGGCCCCCAACTGGACTGGTTTCCACGGCGTTCAAGATTCCGTGCTCCTCTCAGGGCGTGTCAACGGACAATCTCGGCAATCCGGCCGCCGCTGCATCCGGCTGACATCGGTTGGGTCCTGGCAGACGCGTTGCTATAATTCGGTACTTGGCGAGCGCGTGAACGAGAGAGCCCACGGGACTGCCCGCTACATTAGGGTCCGTCTGAGGAAACACACCATGCCGATTTACCAATACGTCTGCGACGCGTGTGACTACATGTTCGAGCGCGTCCAGTCCTTCAACGACGAACCGGTGTCCACTTGCCCCAACTGCGACAGCGGTAGCGTGCGGCGCGTAATATCGTCGGTCGGTGTGATCTTCAAGGGTTCCGGTTGGTACATCACCGACAACCGGCGCCAGATCTCCGACAAGAGCAAACCCAAGCTCACCGACGGCAAGGACAACAGCCGAGATTCGAGCGAGAAGAAGGCGGCAACTGACAAGCAGGAGCCCTCCAGCAAGAAGGAAGCCTCGACCGCCAAGGCCGACGCATAGCGTCCGGGCCGCAACCCTATCACATCTGGAAATTGTGAGTGAAGGGCACGATCTTGAAGCGGAACTCGGAAACGAAGCTCGCCAGATCCTTCCGGAGCTCTTGCCATTCATCGCTGTGGATGGCACGTTGGATCACCTCGACGTCGTCACTGACCCAACCTACCGAGACCTGCGGGGCATCGCCGTAAAGAGTGAACCACGAATCCACGGGCTTTAGGCCGAGCTTCATCAACCGTGGTACGAATTCCTTCGCGTTGAAGTCGATATATGCCTGCTCCTGCCCCGGGATGATATCCCAGGTCATGAGCAGCTTCATCAACTGCATGAACCACTCCCTCGACAGCGTTCACTGGATGTTAGCACACGCCCCGAGTCACGCCAACAGCCTTCGCACCACGGGGCACACGGCCTTATTACTTGACAAGCCCTAACTGGACGCCTGGACCCCCGGTCGGTACACTTGTACCCCACGGCCGGAGTCTTCTGCGACCCGCGGGCGTCCTCAGGTCGCCCCCACACCGATCGGCCCCACATGGTCATCTTGGTGGATTGCGAGGTACCGCTATGAAGTGCAAGATCATCACCCCCACAACGGCGATCCTGATCCTTGGCGGAGCGCTGCTGGCGTTGGCGTCACTGCCCGTGACCGCGAGCCCGGCGGGCAAGCTCGGAACTGGCGTAGCTGGCGTTTTGAACGCTACCGGAGCCATCACCTCGCCGACCCGTAGCCCTACGGCCACCCAATCGGTCACCCCGACCCAGGCCGTCACTCCGACCGCGTCGGTGACCGCCACGGCAACCGTCACCGTCACCGCTACCCCCACCGCAACGGCGACGGCCACCGAGACACCAACGCCCACCCTGACGCCCTCGGCCACCTCTACTTTTACTCCGAGCCCAACGCCGACGGTGACGCCCTGTCCGGAGCTGACACCTCCGCCCACCGACTTCCGGGTGGACGTGCAGGTGGGGGGGAACCTGCTGCGTGGGCGGACTCTGCCCAATGGGCAGGTCAGCGCAACACTGACCGAGCCGGGCGCCGGCGTCAGGGCCACCGCCCAGGACAGAGCCGACAACAAGGGTGGCTGGGAGCTCCAATTCGTGGCCGCCGATGGGTGGACGCCAGTCGGGATCCGCCCGGGCTGGCGGGTGCAGGTCAACGCCCCCAACGGTTCGGCCGACATACGGCCCGTGAAGCTGAAGCTCACCATCGACCCCCTGCAAAGGCGCGTGTACGGTGAGGGCCCGCCCAACACGAGGCTGAGGATCGTCAACTCCTTCTCCACCGGCGAGCAGATCGTATTCACCGACGCCCGGGGTGAGTTCAACACCAGGTGGCGCGCCCACCACTCGCCGCAGGGAGACGCCTGGGGCGAGGTGTTCTTCGCCGTCGCCGCCAACCAGAACGTGTATGCCCGCGATCGCTTCATCAGCCTGATCGTTGAGCTGGGCTCGCCCGATGTTGTGGTCACGGGCCCACCGATGTCCCACCTCTCGGCCAGCGTCGAGGCCCCGGGCCGGGTCACCCTGGCCACTGCCGCCGGCGCGGCGAACGGGTGGGGCGAGCGGGTTTTCAGCATGCGCCACCAGGCCACGGGCCAGCCGTTGCCGGTCGCGCCGGGTATGCTGGTGATCGGCACGTGCGACCGCCCCTACCTTACCCGCGAGGTGGATGTCCCCGAGATGACCGGGCGCATCGCCCCAGGCGGGGGCAGCATCGTCGGCCGAGCCGCCATGCCCCTGAGGCCGATCAAGGCCCGGCTCTTCTGGCCACCCGATCCGGGCGATCCGTGCGCGATCGCCTACGTCGACCGCCCTGCGGCAGTCGGCAAGACGGGCAGCTTCGTGATCCCGCTGGAACCACCGGTGCTCGGCCCGCTTCCCCGCCCGCTGGACGATGTGGACCAAATCGTGCTTTCCCTGACGATGCCCAACCTGGAGGAGGTCCGCCTCAAGATCTCCACGGAATACGGTCCTCTGGTGGCGTCGGTGTATCTTCCGTCGACGCTCCAGAGACCCCGTACGGATCGCTGGCCGGGCCCCTGATGGCGCCTGTGCGCAGGGGGGGACGAGTTTGGCCCGCGTGTGCAAAGGCGCTACACTAGGCGCCAAGGCCTCTGGCAGCGATCCGGGAGTTGGGTAACCCCCCCCCTTTCGGCCGCTGTCGGGGCCTTTTCGCCTGGGCGGTCGGCGGCTCGGGCCCATGCGCCACACGCCCAGGCCGGAGAGAATCCACTGAACAGCCGAGGGGCGTGGCACGACCACGCCCCTCTACCGTACAGCCGACGGGCCTGATCGACGGTGATCTTGCCCTGCTCCAACATCCGCAGGATCGTCAGCCGCTCCTCGTCGCTGACCGGCTCACGGCCTCGTCCTTCGTCGCCTCGGTGGAGCCTGCGAATCGCTCTGCCCCGCCTGTGGTGACCTCCGTGGGCCCCGGCATGCCGCCTGATGCGACGCTCGCTGCGCACAGCCGCCCGCCTGGCCTTCGCCGCCTTGCGCTCAGCCCGGCGCGCCGTGGCCTGCGCCCGTTTCTGCAGTTTCTTGGCGGCCCGTTCAGCAGTCCGCTCGCCCGACTGCCTGACGCGCTCGGCGATCCGGTCCGCCTTCACCCAGGGTCAGATGTCGTTATAATGGTCCCCGCGGCGCGAAGACCGCGCCGATCACCCACATACGGAGGAGGAGCCTGATGAAGTCCGAAGCCGAACACAAGGTCGAACGCATGACGCTGGGCCTGGTGCTGCTCGCACTGGCCCTATCGTTGTTCAACATCCTTCCCGAGAGCATAGACAGCCTCGGCGCGCTACTAATCGGGATCGTGCTTCTGGGCTCGGCGTTCTACCAGCGCAACCAGGGCTGGGAGGTCGGCAGCCTCACCTGGGTAGTTGGCGGCATCGCGTTCATACTGGGACTCGTCAACTTCGCCGGTTTCCTGGTTGGCGTCACGACCGCCATCGCGGTCCTGCTGCTCGGGCTGTGGCTCGTGGGACGTGGTTTCGGTATGGAGATCTAGCGAACCGTGGCGCGAAGCGCGGCCATCCGGCGCAAGACTCCTGCCGTCGGGTACAAGGTCGATCGCGCAGCCTGGGCGCAACTCACCGCGCCCTATTGCCGCTCCCGCTCCACGATCAACGTTACGGGTCCGTCGTTGACCAGCTCCACGTCCATCATGGCTCCGAACACCCCGGTCTCGACCTGGTAACCGCCAGATCTGAGGTGCGCCACGAAGTGCTCGTACAGCGTATCCGCGGTCTCCGCTGGAGCGGCGGCACTGAAATTCGGCCGGCGCCCCTTGCGCGTGTCGCCGTAGACGGTGAATTGACTCACCACCAGGAGCGCACCACCCACGTCGTCCAGACTCCGGTCGAACTTGCCGGTCTCGCCCGCGAAGATGCGCAGCCCCGCGATCTTGTCCGCCAGCCAGTCGGCCTCGGCGGCAGTATCCCCCTCGCGCACGCCCAGCAAGACCACGAGACCACGCCCAATCTCACCCACCGCCCGGTCTTCGACGCGGACGACGGCGCGCGACACACGCTGAACGACCGCACGCATCCTACGACGTGCCCATCTCAGCCACGGGAGGCCTGCTGACCCAGCAGCCTCACGAGCAGGTCGCACTGTGCCGCAACGGAAGTTCGAGGAAGCAGCCACCGCCCCGGCCAAACGCGTCGCATGACTCTCACGGCTTGTCTCCAGTTAGGGTCAACCAGTCCTGTCGCGTGCAGGTGCGCGTTGCCTCACGGCGGCACGCCGGGTTATAATGCAATCATGTAATCTGGGTGCTGCCGTCGCCGGCTGGCGAAGATGCTCTTGCGCCCTGCGCGACCGGAAGAACAGGCGGCCAAAAGAACCTTCGATCACCACGCTCATCAGGAGGAATTGTGGAAGGAATTGACCTGCCCGACACGGACTCGACGGAAGTCATGCAGCAGGCGGTCAGCCTGTGGCTGGTAAACATCATCTGGGACCAGCACTCACGGGGCGTCCACCCCGACAATGTCGAGGAGGACCTCCTGACCCTCTACAGCCGGGTCTTCGAGTCCGTACGCAAGGCACACAAGGGTAAGTGAGGCGCCCGACGGTCATCCCGTCTCCATCACGATCCTCCGCACGGCATCGCTGACTGCACGCCGAGCCCGGCCGCGTCGTCGGTATCACGGCGCCCGTACTGCTCCCAGACCTACTGCGCCACGGGGATCAAGACCAAACGGCGCGGCACGCCTGGTGCTCGCGGCCAGCCATCAGGTGTCTCGGTCAGCGGGGGCTCCTCGGGCTCGGGGAGGATGCGCACGGCGCCGGCGGCCGGCGGCCGCGCGGCATACAGGCCGGCGATCTCAGCCGGTTCGGCCACGCGGAAGACGATCGAGCCCGCCGCCGTCCAGGTGACATCGCCGAAGCCGCTCGGAAACGGCCTGGGGGGCGGCGAAACAAGGTATCCGTCGCCTTCCGGATCGTTGACGTCGACGATCCGCAATCGGCCGTCCGGAGCGAACGTGATCGCCCGGTCCGCTGGACCCAGGAGGGCCAGCGACGCATTCAGCTCCGTGGTTGCGCCGCTGGCCAGGTCGTGAGTCGACCAGGTGCCGATATCCGGTCCCATCTCGGACGTAATCCAGGCCACGGCCTCACCGCCTGGCTGCTCAACCCAGACGTAGTGGAAGGGCGCCAAATCGTCGCTCTCCGCGACGGTCACGATCTCGCCATCCGGCCGCCGCATCCGCAGGCGGCAGGACGAATCGCCGCACTCGTCCCACAGGATGCCCTGACCCCGCTCCGAGGCGTCGGGATGCACGCTGAACAGGAGCGGCTTGAGGCCCGCCACCAGCACTTCCGGCTCGCCGCCCGGCTCGAGTCGCATGATGCGATCGTCTTCACCCCAGATCAAGCTTCGGCTCTGGGGATCCCAATCCGGAACGCTCGGCTCGGCGCCCACCGCGCTCACCTGCTCGCCGGCCTCCTCGGCCAGGTCGAACAGCCACAGCTCGTGGGGCAGCTGGCCGGACGACGGCTCCGTCGGCCGCTCGTCCTCAGGCACGGTCAAGTACGCCGCGTACTGCCCATCGGGCGAGAGGACCGGCCGGCTGACCCATCCGTCCTCGGTCAAGCGCTCGGGCGGCGCCTCGTCCGTCATGCGCCAGAGGTCCCCCCCGGCCAGGTAGATCAGCTCACCGTGAGCGACCCCGGGCCCTGGCGTTGGCTCGGCTGTAGGGGAAACGGTCGCACTCGGCGTCGGAGTGGCCCGGCAAGCGGCAGCGAGAAGCGTGCAGAGCGCGGGGAAGAGAAGGATGGCGGTCAAACGTAGGTGGGTGGAGTGTCGGGACATGGTTGGGTTCCTGGTTGCTTGGAGGTGTGATCTGGCTTGGGCTATCAGCTATCAGTCTTTTTGAAGACGAACAGGCGAGCAGATGTCGGGGGTGGACCCGAGCGGCCGGATTGCGGTCCGCCCGGGTGAGGGATTATACTCCGGACGAGCGCATTCCGCCATCGTCACGGACCACCAGCTGCACCGAAAGAGCTTCCGGCCCGGGCAACTCGCATCGCACCGACTCCCGATTTATCTCCAGTCAATCCTGACTGATAGCTGATAGCTGATAGCTGATAGCCCAATTCCCCCCACCAACCCACCAATGTACCTAGACCACCTCACTGCCGCCGCCCTCGCCGCCGAGATCCAAGGCGAGCTGCTGGGCGCGCGCGTCCAAGACATCGTCCAGCCCGACCGGCTGAGCGTGACCCTCGAGCTCTACGCCGGCCGGCGCTGGTATCTCACCCTCTCGGCGGACCGCCGCCGCGAGGGGTTGCTCCTCTCACCGCACCGGGCCCGGCGCGGAGAGGGCCCGCCCTCACCGCTCACGCTGGCGCTGAAGGCCCGGGCGGTGGGAGCACGACTCGAGGCTGCGGAGCAGCCGCCTCTGGAGCGCACGCTGACCTGTGTCCTCCGCG
>CAYYVH010000030.1:0-22042 GCA_964475075.1 uncultured Anaerolineales bacterium
CGACGCCAGTGGCACCAGCCCCAGGACTGACAGCAGTACGATCACGCGCACCGGGTTTGACAAGCCCTTCCCACGACGAGCTGATTCGGCACCCATGGCGATCCTCCAACCACGAAGTCTACTGCCCCTTAACGTTTTTGTCACCTCGCACCCCGGCTGCCCCCGCCATACCCGGCCGGGGGCGGAATCTGACTCAACGCGGGCGGGATTTTCCCCAGCTCACCACACCGAGACCACGCTTCGCCACCGGGGAGGCAGCATCGAACCCCAATCTGCGCACACCAACGCAAGAACCGCACCAGCAGTGCGCGGGATAACGCTTGACACTGGCCATGCGTTCCCATACAATGCAGTCAAAGGTGACAAACGTCGCGTAGACACTGTGTTTTCTGACATCCCGACGCAGTTGGTGTTTGTTGGTGCCAACTGGCCGGCAGGAGAACGCCAGTGTGGCCGTTGCTCAGAAGGGGGAGAGTCCGTTGAAGCAGGGCCAAATCGCCCACCGGCTCCCAACCGTGCGCTGGGCGCACGTTCCGGTGGCCATGGCCCTCGCCCTGGTGCTAGCCGGTGCCACATCGAGTCCGGCTGGGGCGTTCGACCCCTGGGGCAGCCCATGCCGACCTACTACCGGGAGTTGGTCGCACCCCACCTGGACGGGAGTCGGCGAGACGATCGGCGTTACGTCCCGCGTGCGTTTTGACTGCCCGGACCGCCAGCACGCCTACCACCTTGCGCTGGTCGTTGATCGGTCCGCGGTGGTGCCCGGTGGGCCGGCTGCTTGGGCAATCGACGAGCTCGAAGGCCTGGCCGGCCGCCTGGCGTTGGATTCCAACCCCCGAGCGTGGGTGGGGCTCGTCGCCTTCGGCGAGCAGGCGACGACGCTATGCGCCCTCACCAACCAGGCGGAGGATCTGCAAGACTGTCTCCGCCAGCTCGACGACCTTGCGGCAGAGGGTTTCGCCGGGGGCAGCGGGCTTGCCGATGGAATCCGCGAGGGCACGAAGGCGCTGATGCTGGCACGCGGCATGGATCCGCCACGCCCAACCGACGACCCCCTCGTGGAGGAGCTCCTGGTGCTGGCCCGACCCGATCTGAGCGGGGGACAACCGGCCCAGAGCTGTGGCGCGGCGCGCCAGGCGGCCGACACCGCAATGGAGGAGGGCATCGAAGTGGGTGTGGTCTGCGTGACTGGTGATTGTGCCGCCAGTTGCCTACCGGACCTGTCCTCGCCGGGACACTTCTACGCGGTGACCGACTGGGAGACCATGACCGAATGGGAACGCGCCGCGGCTGAGCAGATGCGTCAGGCCTGGTCCACCCGCCTGCGCGTACGGTCCGTGAGCACGCACGAGATCATCGGTCCGCCGATGGTCTTCAAACCGGACTCCCTCGACCCGGCGGGGGCAATCTACGATCCTGAGCGAGGCACCCTCCACTGGTCGGCAACACTCGCGGAACAGTCTGAGTTGAGCCAATCGTACGCGGTGGTGGCCACAGTACCGGGCCGATGGTCCGTCCGCAACCTCGGTTACGGGCAGTTCGTGGACAGCCGGGGTCACGGGGGCTCCTTCTACCTGCCCGAGTTGAAGGCCACCGTGGCGGCACGAGGCATCATTCAGATCCACCTGCCGTGGCTGTGCCGATCGACCGGCGGGTCCAAGACCTTCGTCAACGTGCCGCCGTAGGCTATCCCAATTCCTCCTTTATTTTCGGGCCCCGTGCGGGTTATAATCGTAATCAAGGCCTGGGCGGGCGGCGCGTTGCCCGCCCGCCGGTCTGTGTGCTCCCGGGCTCCATACGGAGGCGCTGAGATGTCCGCACTCGGTTCCACCGTCCGCCGATCCATCGCCAGAGGGTTCGGTGCGCGGCACGCGGCCGTTGCGCTGGCTGCGAGTACACTGGCAGTGGCCGGTTCGGCACTGCCCTCCGGGTCCGCGCCCCACGGTGGCGCCTCAGCGATCTACCCGAGCAATGGCGTTGGCGAAGGGGTCTATGCCTTGAGCGAGTCCTGGCCCCTGCCGCCGGAGCTTCCAGCGCCCATCGACCTTACCCTAGCTGACGACGGCACGCTCTACGTCGCCGATGGTGAGCACAACGCGGTGCTGGTCTACGACGCCGGCGGCCGGTTCCGCGGCCGCTGGGAACCACCGCCCTTCGGCTGGCCCGGCTACATGCTCGTTCCCCGGGCGGTGACAACGGACGGCGCAAACCAACACATCTACATCCTCTGGGAGCGCCACCAGGAGGAGTCGCCCGAGACGGCGCCCTCCGCCCTCTTCCTCGACGAGCGCCGGCCGGACGGCAGCCCCAGCCGGCCTCCCTTGGCCGTCACGTTCGCGGAGTCCGCCACCGATATGGCGCTCAACCCCCAAACCGGCGATCTCTTGTTGACGTCCGGTGGCCAGGTTCATCGCCTGCGGATGCCGTCGCGGGTATTCGCCGGCTCCTTTTCCGTCGACCGCACCGATGGCCCCTACGGCCGCATCGCCGTGACGAGCGAGGGGCACGTCGCGCTGGGGCGGCCCGACACACGGGACGTGGCGATATACAGCCTCGACGGGCAACCGGTCGAGCGGCTGGGCGTGTCACCCAACCTGCCGCTGGCCATTGCCGCCGACGCACTCGGCAACCTGCACGTGCTCGTCCGCCCGCCGGACCCCGCTGATCCGTCCGCCGCACTGATTGTCAGCTTCACGGCATCCGGCCGCCGCACACTCACAGCGGGCGCCCTGGGAGCAACGCCACCGCCGGCCACCGCGTGGCCCTGGGCGCTGGCGGCGAGCGATGACGGCCTAGCCTTCCTGACCGGCGAGAAGCGCTTTCAGGTTCACCGGACCGATCCCGAGGGATCACCGCGGGCGCCGATCTTGGGCACGGTGGTGCACCCGCAGTTCGTCCCACAGCCCGACGATCTTCGGCCCACCGCCGCGCTTTCACTGTCGCCCGCGCCGGACGGCCTGCTCGCCGTGCTCGACGGCAGGGAGGGCCGCCTCGTGCAATTCAGCCGCGAGGGCGAGTCCGAGCTGGAGGGCGCGGTACCGCCAGATGCGGTTGACCTGGCCGTGAACGAACTGGGCGAACGCTTGGTGTCGACTGCCGGCGGGCGGCTGCTGAACTACTCGCGGGGCGATGTGATCACGCCAACCTGGGAGGTGGCCTGCAACTGTGAGCTGGGGGGGCGGCTCGCCGTGGTGGCGCAAGCGGTGTATGTGTCACGCCCGCGCTACCAGGCCGTCGGCGTCCTGGACCCGATCGACGGAGCCACCGTGCGCGAGATCCACTACGCTCCCGGCGTCGGCCTGTGGCCCAGCGACATCGTGGTAGGCACCGACGAGCGGCTGTACGCCGCGGACCTGGTGACGGCCCAAGTGCAGGGCTGGTCTGCCCCGGCCGCTCCGGACACTACCTGGCAGGCAGGTCTTCTCGCCGGACCGCGCCGCCTGGCGTCCGGTTACCTACCCGACGGCACGGCCGTAATAGCCGCCGTGATGGCGGATGGGTTTGTCGAGATTCACACTGCCGCCGGGGGTAACCTGCTCTCGCGCTGGCCCGCCGTGCTGTCGGACGGGACCGCGTTCGACCCGGCGGACATCGCCCTCGATCGGACCGGACGGGTTTTCTTGGCCGACGCCCGTGCCCGGGCGGTGCACGTGTTCACGCCCGGTGCCAGTGTTCCGCAGACGCCGGTGCCGGACCCGAGCGCTACGCCTACGCCCTCGGATCGTGCTTGCATCGTCCGTGGAGACAAGCAGGCCGGCGCCAGCACGATCGTCCACGGCACAAGCGTAACGGTTACGCTGAGCCTGGCGGCAGAGTGCCCGGCTCAGACACGGGTGATCGGCGCCGACATCGTGTTGGTGATGGACCGTTCGGGCTCCATGCACCGCGACAAGATGGCCGCCGCCAAGGGCGCCGCGCGGGCGTTCGCGGAGCTCCTGGATGTCCGCTATCACCACTTGGGGCTGGCCTCGTTCAGCAACGACGCGTCGATCGACGTCCCTCTCACCGACAGCGTGGCGACGGTCGTCGCCGCAATCGAGGCCCTGTCACCGGATCCGCAGGGGCAGACCAACATCGCGGCGGCTATCGATCGGGCCCAGGCGAACCTCCGTGACTTCGGGCGCCAAGAAGTGCTGCCGGTCATCGTGCTGCTCACTGACGGCCAGCACAACCAGGGCACGGACGATCCCCGTCTGGTGGCTGAAGCGGCGCGGAACTGGGGCGCTCAGATCTACACGATCGGCCTGGGCAGCGATGTGGACGCGGGGATGCTCGTGGACCTCGCCGGCCAGGCCGACCACTACTTCTTCGCGCCGGCCCCAAGCGAGCTCTTCCCGATCTACGGCCAGATCCTCAGGCTGGTCCTCTCCAGCCTGGCCGGCAACTTGATCGTGGACGACCAGTTGGCCGATGATATGACCTACATGGACGGCTCCGCCCAACCCGAGGCACTCGTGTCCCCCGGACGGTTGCGGTGGGGGCGTTCGATCCTTCCCGCCAGCGGCATCACGCTGTCCTACCGCCTGCGCCCGGAGACCACCGGCTGTCAGCCGACCAACCGTCAGGCCGTGGCCGACTACACCGACGGCGATGGGGCCCGCCGTCGGTTCGTGTTCCCACTCCCCACGGTATGCGTGATCGCCCCTACGCCCGTCCCGAGCGCCACCCCGACCCGGGCACCATCGCCCATCATGCTGCCCATTCTCTATCGCAACCACTGCCGGCCCGGAGCTGCACACGCCGACATCGTGCTCCTCATCGATACTTCGGACAGCATGTCCGGCGCCAAGCTGGAACAGGCCAAGTCAGCGGCGATCGCCTTCATAACCTTCCTCGATCTGCCGCGTGACCAGGCAGCGGTGATCGGCTTCGACAACGCTCAGGAGATGGCCGCTCCCCTCACGGGCAACCTCCAGGAACTGGAGCGCGCCATCGCCGGCCTCTCCTCCGGAAACGGCACGTTTATCGACCGCGCTCTGCGGGCAGCGATGTTCGAGCTGCTCAGCCCGCGCCGCAAGGCTCGCAATCGCGGTGTGGTCGTACTCCTGTCCGACGGGGCCCACAACGGTCTGCCCCAGGACGTGCTGCGGGCATCGGACGACGTGCGTCGGATCGACGCGACGATCTACGCCATCGGGCTGGGTGCAGACGCGGACGGGGCGCTCCTGTCCGCCGTCGCCGGGCCGGGGCGTTACTATTTCGCGCCAGAGCCGGAGTACCTGCGGGAGATCTACGAGCAGATTGCGGTGGTGATACCGTGTCCGTGAGGGGGGGACTGGGGGAGGGGAGTTGGGAGTTGGGATTGGGGCCGGTCAATCGTGTTCTGCTTGGCGGCACAGGGCTATGAAGGACGCCAACGCGGACGACCAGTCCCGCGCCTCGGCGTACGCGCGGGCCCGGCGAGCCATGGCGGCGCGCTCGGTCGGTTCGTTCGCGAGGCGGGTGAGGGCGGCTGCCGCTACCTCGAGGTCACCCGGGGGGTAGGTCAGCCCCGCGCCCGCGCTTCGCGCCATCTCGGCGCCGGCCCCCACGTCGACTACGACCAGGGGCAGGCCGGTGGCCAGGGCCTCGAGGAGAACCAGGCCAAAGGTGTCCGTGGTGGAGGGAAATAAGAAGAAATCGCCTGCACGGTAGCTCTCCGCCAGATCATCCCCAGTCAGGTAGCCGGTGAACGTGGCGCGGGCGGTCTTCCGCAACGTAGCGGCATACGGCCCATCCCCCACCACCAGGAAATGCAGGCCGGTCAGGCGCTGCGAGAGTTCAGCGAGAGTGTCCAGGTTCTTCTCGGCCGCCAGCCGCCCGGTGTAGAGCGCCACGGGCGCCTCGGCCGGGATGCCGTGGCGCCGTCGAAAGCCGGGGGCGCTGCCCGGGCGGAATGTGTGGGTGTTCACGCCCGTTTCCCAGACGACCAGCGGTGCCTCGGTGACCCGGCGTACCTCGTCGGCAATGGCGTCCGATTGGCAGACGACCAGGTTGCAGTCGCCATACAGCCACCGCATCCAGCTGAACCCAAGCCGCTCGGATAGGTCGGCAGCGCGACCGCCGCGGAAGAGGCCCCCGATGTACACCGCCAGATAGGCCGGGAAGCGCGTGTGGTAGAAGCCGATGACGGGCTTGCCGGAACGGCGGGCCAGGCGCTTGCCCAGGAATCCGACGGGTCCCGGGGTCGCCACGAGGACCGCGTCCACCTCCGCCCGCTCGAAGTCGCGCGCCATCCGCCACAACGGGGGAAGGCCGGTGGCCAGTTCGTGGTAGCGCGGGACGGGGAAGCGAGGGCGGGGGCGATAGCGATGGACGACGGTGTGACGGCCACGCTCTACGGAAGTCTCATTTGACAGGCCGAAAACCTCGACATGTGCTGGCGAAACCGAGTCGCGTTCGGCTGCGGCCACGATCCGCCGGTAGATGACCGCAACGCCATTGATATCGTCGTACGTGTCGGTGAAGACGGCGAGTTTGAACATCGCCTCCAGACTACGCGGACCCGTCACTCGGCTGCGTCGACCATCTCGATACGGCTCGTGATCTCGGGTGCGTGGAGCAGCGTCGCCTGCACGGAGCAGTACCGCTGGGCGGACAACTCGACCGCCCGCTCCACGGCGCGGCGGTCCACCCCGTCACCGTGCACCTCGAAGACCAAGGAGAGCCGCGTGTACCGGTGGGGATTATCGGTGGCCTGTTCACCTTCCACACGCACGACCAACCCGGAGAACGGCTGTCGCGATTTCTTAAGGATCCCGACCACATCCATGGCGGTACAGCCCGCCAGCGCGCTCAGCAAGAGGTCCATTGGGGTGGGACCCCGACCGTCGCCGTGCTCGCCGGAAGCATCGATCATGAGATGGCGGCCGCCCATATCGGTGTCGAAGGTGAGCCTCTTGAGCCAAGTGACCGTGGCCTTTTTCGTACCCAAAGTCAGCCTCCCTGCATCGCTATCCGCGCTCGCCGCGAAACGTCTCGACCGATTATCGCGTGCGCCCCGGAGCGCGTCAAGAAACTCGACCCGCCGTCTCGCATTCGCCGGAAGCTGTGGTATCCTTGGCCCGAACCCAACCACGCTGCCCGTGGGATTTCGCCCTGTGGCCAGCGATGAGGAGACGGTATGGTGCAGACGATACTCGTGCCCCTTGACGGCTCTAAGCTGGCGGAGCAGGCTCTGCCGCACGCCGAAGCGCTGGCGCACACCCTCGAGGCCAGGCTGATTCTGGCACGCGTGCCGGAGACCCTCGTCGTACCCGTGATGAGCGGTGGCATCTGGGTCACACGCGAGATCGAGTCGAACGAAGCCCAGGAGCGCGCTCTGCGCTACGTCGAGGAGGTCGCCGCCCGACCGGGGCTACAGGACCTGCAGGTCGAGACGGCGACGCCCCATCACCCGGTCGCAGCCGGATTGATCAAGACGATCGAGGAGACGGACAGCCGCCTCGTGGTAATGACCACCCACGGGCATTCCGGAATCGGCCGCTGGGTGTTCGGTAGCGTTGCCGACAAGATGATCCACGCCGCGCCGACACCATTGTACCTGGTCCGGGCGCAGCAGACACGGCCCGCGCCGCCACAGTTCCTTCGCGTGGTCGTGCCCCTGGACGGTTCGGAGCTGGCCGAAGCGGCCTTGCCAAGCGCCACCGAGTTGGCACGCGCAACCGGGGCCGCCATTTCCCTGGTGCGGGTGCCAACCCTTCCGGTATACGTGACGGCCGTTCCCGAGACCGCGGGTTGGATACCCGATCTCCTGCGCGAGACGGCTCTTGAAGCCAAAACCTATCTTACCGAACAGGCCGAGAGTCTCCGCAGCAGCGGGCTTGACGTATCCAGCGACGTGGAGCTGGTCGTCTCGGGTGGGGTAGCCGAGGGCATCATGTCCTTCGCCCGTCAACAACGAGCCGATGTCATCGTGATGTCGACACACGGGCGCTCCGGCCTCGGCCGTTGGGTGTTCGGGAGCGTGGCCGACCGAGTGCTGCGCGCCGCCGACATCCCCATCTGGCTTGTACGTGCCGGTATCGCATCCACCGCGGCTTGAGTCCGCGCGATGCACCAGCAGGAGCTTCGAGCATGAGATCACATCGCGTAGAAGACTGGATGAGCCGGGAGCCCGTGACCATCACTCCGGACCTGGCCATCGGCATTGCCCATCAGATGATGTTGCTGCACCAGGTCCGCCGCCTCCCGGTGGTGGACAACCGGGATCGCCTCGTGGGCATCGTGGCCCGGTCGGATATCCGGGAGGCACGCCCCCAAGCACCCTCTCGCCCAACGCTCTGGGAGGTACACCACCGCCTGGCCACGATCCAGGTTGAGGACATCATGACTCCCTCGCCCCACACGGTGACCCCGGATGCGACGATCCTGGATGCCGCCAACCTCATGCTCAACAACAAAGTGGGAGGCCTGCCGGTGGTGGATGAGGGCACCCTGGTCGGCATCATCACTGAGAGCGACATCTTCCGCCTGCTGATCCACGTACTGTCACCAGAGGAAACCGCGGCCCTAAGCGCCGAGGACCCGGGTACGGGCGACTGACCGGCGGAAACCGCTGGCGGACCATGGGCACGGCAGGCCATGCCCCTACAGGCTTTCTCCCGTCGTCTGGTGCGGTGATCGGACGCGCGCGGACTGTACGCGGATTTTCGCCAGCGTGTGCTAGCCGGACGAATCCTCGCCCCGTGAACGGCGGCTCCGCATACCAAACCAGAGCCCGAGCGCGCTCAGGCCCAACGCCAGGAGAACCCAACCCGGGTTCCTTCCCGGTGGGTCGCCCGCGCCAAGCACCCCCGACGTGGCCGCGGTCGGGAAGGCTGGTTGCTCAGCCTCACCAGGCTCCCCAAAGGGCGTGAGCACCCCGGTCGACGTCTCGAACGCCGCGCAGTACTCGAGCGGGGCCCCGGCGGACAGCAGCATTACGCACAACTCGAGCCGGCCAGGCGTCACCGCCCGAACCGTCCCCTTCAGGCGCAACGCCGTCTCGCCGCCGGGGGCGAGGCGCGGCACATACCAACGAACCAGGGGCCCGGCGCGGGACGTCTGACCAGATCGCGGATCTACTGCCCGTATGAACGTCGACTCGGGCACGGTGACATCGATCGTCAGATCCAGTGCGGCCGCCTCGCCGCGGTTGGCCAGGCCCACCACGAACGTCACCGGTTGCCCGGCCACCGGGAGCCCGGGCTCGGCCGAGAGCATCACCCGCAACGCACCCGCAACAAACGGGGTGGGCGTGAGGGTTGGGGTGGTGCGCGGGGTGCGGGTGGGGCGGTGCGTGCGGGTGGGTATCGACACCGGGGGCGTTTCGATCACGATCGGCAGCGTGGGCATGGGGGTCGCGGGCCTCTCTTCAGTGGGACGCGAGGGCGGCACCGGCGTCGGCTGAGGCGAAGTGGGCACCGGTCGTACGGTGGGTGATGCTACGTGAGTGGTGGGCAGGACCGGCGGCGGAATCGTCGGCCCGGGAACGATGGGCGGCTGTGTGGGTGGAATCGTAGGCGGTTCCGTCGGCGGCGGCGTATCCGGTGGACTAGTCGGTGGATTCGTGGGAGGATTGATCTTCTGGGTCGCCGTCGGCTGCGTGTTCTCCTGTGCCCGCGTCGCGCCGGGCAGGCGGAATAGCAGAAGGGCAGCAAGGAGCAGCACCAGCAGGACGCGCCGCCGGCGGGGTACTCGCAGAAGAAGGGAATGGTCGTCGGTCATAGCGAACCGGGGCCGATGTTAGAGCGGCCCCGCCGCCCGGTCAAGCGGCCGAAAAGCGCAGACTAACAAACCGCCTTTCGCGAACGTTCGAAGGCCCAAGAGACGAATCAGTCGCCGGCGCGCCGCGCCCGGACACGGGGCGCCGGCATGATGTGTGCTGGCACCGACTGTGTCCCGACGGCCATCGTTGATGCCTTCTCATCCGATTCTCACCGCAGCAAAGAGGTATGTAGTATGTTATCCATGTCTCAAGCACGTCGTCGTTTCGCCCTGAGAGCCCCAATCACCGCGAGCCTGCTTGGCCTGCTTGTCGTAGCCCTGCCGGCCGCTCTCGCCTCGGCTCCTGCGGCAAGCGACCCGACCGTTCCCGGCCCACGCGCGATTGCGAAGGCTCAGATCAGCTACAGTTATAAAGACGAGACCGATCCGCTGGACTTGTACTATCCGACGGACGGTTCTCCGGCACCGGTCGTGGTGCTCCTGCCCGCCGGAACCACCGGCGGTCCCGAGCATCACGTCGGCCACGGCGAGCACCTGGCCAGCTGGGGCTACGCAGTTGCCGTGGTCCACGGCGCCAGCGTACTCGACGGCACTGACATTGCGCCCAACGCAGAGCGCGCCTCCGCCGCCCTGGATGCCGTGCGGACCTCGGATCTCCTCGCCGGCCGCCTCTCCGACCGGACGGCCATCGTCGGAGCGCACTTCAACGGCTCGAGCGCGCTCCTGGCCACGGTCCGGGACCCGCGCTTCAACGCCTACATCGGGCTTCACCCGGCCCTCTTCCCTTTCGGGTCGAGTGGTGCCGGTGACACCAAGGTGCCGGCCCTCATTCTGGGCGGGAACATCGAGGGCGGGATCATGTGCGTCCTGGGCAAGACCTGGCAGACCCTATACTTCGACACGGCCAGTGCGCACAAATCGGTCTACCTGTTCCCGGACGCCCGTCCCTCCGACTTCCAGGAGCCACCGTACGAAGGGCCGTTCAACTTCTGCGGGCGCCCGGGAGACAAGCCAATCCCCTGGATCAAGGGCCTCATGACGGCCTGGCTCGAGTACTACGTGCGCGGCGACACCGCGCAGTACAACGCCCTGTACAAGGCCGGTGGAGTACCGTCGCTTCCCGACGGCACATCGGACAGCATCGCCGACAACCATCCCCAACGCCTGCAGGTGTCACCGTTCGGTGCGGACGGCGCCCAGCTCACCTGGCGCACCTCGATCACCGACACGACGGCGCTGGCGGGTTACCACCTGTTCCGCTCCCGAGCGGGGGAGGCCTTCACGGCCCTGGCCCAGCTGTCGCTGGATACGGACTTGCACCAGGATTCCGGCCTGGAGAAGGACGTGACATACCGCTACACGATGTCCTACCGCGACACCGCGGGGCACGCCTTCCAGACCGCCGAGCCGGTGGAGCTCGAGGGTGGCGCCCCCACGCCAACACCGACGCGCACGCGCCGGCCCACCGACACGCCACGGCCGACCAGGACACCGACGCCCACCCAGACGCAGACGCCGACAACCACACTCACACCGACGGTAGTGCCAACGGTGCCGGCGTACCTGCCCCTCGTCAGCCGCAACGTGCCCCGATCCGGGCGCAGGGTCGAGCTGGAGCTGGTGGGGCAGATGGGTGACCCCGCCCTCGACGTGTCGGACCCTGCTGCCCCCCGAGCCGTCGCAACCTACACCTCACCGTATTCGATCTGTGATGCCGCAGTGGAGGCGGGTTACGTCTACTTGACGGAAGCGACCGATGAGCCGAACGGCCTGTGGAACGTGGTGGGGGGTCGCAGCGGGATGTTGCTTGTGTTCGATGTCACAGATGCATCGCAACCCCGAGAAGTCGCCCGAATTGACTCTCTGGGGAACCCTTCCGATATCGCCGCGGGAGGCCCATACGCCTTCGTGGCGGACCACCATTCTCACCATGGTCGAGCGGGGAGATGAACTCGGAATCTGCGCGGTCAACGTCGCCGAATTCTACTCCGGCGTTCCGATAGGATCGGACCCCGCGTGGGACGTGTTCATGCAGTCTCTCCAGTTTTGGGAGATCCCCCGCGCGGTGGCAATCCAGGCCGGGCGCTACCGCTACACCCACGCCCGGCAGGGCCAGACCCTCTCCACGCCAGACACTCTCATCGCAGCCGTCGCCAAGGACCGGCGTGCGATCATCATCACGAACAACACAAAGCACTTCCCGATGCCGGATGTACAGCTGATGTCGTTGGGGCAGAGGATTAACCGTCTCCCGTCCTCGAGAAGCCGCTACCCGCACCTCGCCCCCCCAGCCGATCGTCCAACTCGCCCAGGTTGGCCACCAAGCTGTTGTGCGACTGATCGACGGCCTCGCGCACGCCCTGGCTCTCTTCTTGCACGACCGCGCGCAGCGCCTCCAGCTCTTCGCCCAGGAACCCGCGCAGCTCCGTGAAGCGGGACGACTCCGCCTCGTCCGCCAGCCGCCGCGCCTCCTGCATGTCACGGGCGTAGCGACGGGTCTCCACCAGCGCGGAGGCCCATGTCCCTGCCGTGAACAGCAGGTACAGCGCCGTAAGCACGCCTACGACGCCGAGCATGACCACGCCCAGCGGCGCCTCGACCTTCCGCACCACCAGATTGAGCACGCTAGGTTCGGTGAACAGCTGCCAGTTGACGGCTGAGACGATTATCACGAGTAGCAGGATCACCACCAGGATTGCCGCTTGAATTCTCACCCTCCCCCTCCTTGGGAACTTGGTTGTCGCACCGCACCAGGGACACCTTGCAGCGCCCCGAATTGCATCCCGTGGAGGTCCGCGTAGACCCCGCCCCGGGAGATCAGCTGTTCGTGCGTGCCACGCTCGACGATCCGCCCGTCCACCAACACGATGATCAGGTCCGCCCCGCGGACGGTAGACAGACGGTGTGCGATCACGAGGCTGGTCCGACCGGCCAGCAGCTTCGCCAGGCCCGCCTGGATAACGGCTTCCGTGCGCGTGTCCACGCTTGCCGTCGCCTCGTCCAGGATCAGGATCCGCGGGTCCACCAACGACGCCCGAGCCAGGGCCACGAGCTGCCGCTGGCCCGCTGAGAGCGTCCCGCCCCGCTCGCCGAGCTCAGTCGCGTAGCCTTCCGGCAGCCGGGCGATGAACTCGTGCGCCCCCACCGCTCGCGCCGCGTGCTCAACCTGCTCGCCGGTGGCCTCGGGGCGCCCGAAGCGGATGTTGTCGGCGATCGTACCGCTGAACAGGAAAGCATCCTGCGGGACGATACCCAGCTGTCGGCGCAGGCTGTGCTGGGTCACCGCGCTGACCGCGTGGCCGTCGACGGTCACGCGCCCGGCGGTAGTGTCGTAGAAACGGGCCGCCAGATTGACCAGGGTCGTCTTGCCCGCGCCCGTTGGTCCGACGATTGCGACCGTCTGGCCCGGCTCGATGGCAAGATCGATGCCGTGCAGCACAGGCTGATCGGGATCGTAGCCAAACGTTACCGCATCGAACACGACGCGTCCGTCCACGGGGGGCAGGTCCACCGCATCAGGTGCATCGACCACGTCGGGCGCCTCGTCCAGCAGCTCGAACACCCGCTCGGCCGCAGCTAGCGCCGCCTGGGCCTGCGTGTAGATGGCGGAGATCTGCTGGATAGGACGAAAGAAGTAGTTCACCCACAGCAGGAAGGCAACTACCGTGCCCACGTCGATCTGCCGATGCACCGCCATCCAGCCCCCGAGCCCGGCCACGACGGCTGTGGCGAGCGCGCTGAGTATGTCCACCGCCGGCGTGAAGGCGCTCGTGACCGCCACCGCGCTCACGTTCGCATCCCGGTTGGCAGCGTTGGTTTCGGCGAAGCGCTCGATGTTGGCGCGAATGCGGGCGAAGGCCTGGGCCTCGCGCACGCCCGAAATGTCCTCCTGCAGGTTGCTGGACACCTCCCCGATGGCCGCCCGGGCCTCGCGGTAACGCACCCGCGCCCGTTGGGAGAAGAAGTGCGTCGTGGCGACCATCACCGGCACCACCAGCAGCGTCGCCGCCGCCAGCTGCGGGGCGGTGACGACCATCGCGACAACGACGGCGATCAGACCCAAGATCGCTCCCGCGCTCTGCATGAGCCCCTGAGACA
This sequence comes from uncultured Anaerolineales bacterium, assembly GCA_964475075.1. Lineage (GTDB taxonomy): Bacteria > Chloroflexota > Anaerolineae > Epilineales > Epilineaceae > CAYYVH01. Next base: position 13,786 of record CAYYVH010000030.1, read on the forward strand.
GAAGGGACCCGATGACGTCGATGTCACTCACCAGGCGACTCATGAGGTCGCCTGCCTCCTGCCGGTCGAAGAAGGACAACGACAGCGCCTGAACTCGATCGAAGATCTGCAGCCGCATGCGCGCCAGCACGAGTTGGCCTACCGTCCCGATCAGGATTAGCTGGCCGGCGAACCCCACCAGGCCAACAGCGTATACGCCCAGGAGCAGCGCCATCGTGTGCGTCAACGCTGCCGGGTCAGCGCCGGGCTCGAGGTAGTCGTTGATCGCCCGGCCGATCATCAGCGGGCCAAGCGCCTGGCCGCTCGTGCCCGCCAGGACGAACAGGAGCGCCACCGCCAGCCGCCGGCGGAACGGCATCAGGTACGTCAAGAGGCGCCGCGCCGTGCTCGCCCGATTCGATGCCGGCGCGTGGTCGGACAGCTCGGCCAAGCGCCTCAACCCACCGTGCATGGTTTAGGCCTCCCCAACCGTTGGCGCCTGCTGCACCAACGTCGGCCCCGGATCGGTCACATCGTCCACCAGCTGCGAGGCCACGATCTCGGCGTAGAGCGAGCTCGTGGCCAGGAGCGCCTCATGCGTACCCTGATCAACGATCCGCCCCGCAGACAGTAGCAGGATCCGGTTGGCTCGGAGAACCGTAGAGATCCGCTGGGCGATGACGAACGCCGTCCGGCCCTTCAGGAGCTCCGCCAGCGCCGCCTGGATTCGGCTTTCCGTCTCAGTGTCCACGGACGAGGTCGAATCGTCGAAGATCAGGATCCGAGGATCGACCAGGAGCGCGCGGGCGATGGCGAGCCGCTGCTTCTGCCCCCCCGACAGCCGCACGCCCCGCTCGCCAATCGCGGTGTCGTACTCTTCCGGGAACTCGGCGATGAAATCATGCGCCTGTGCCGCCCGCGCGGCCGCTTCCACATCCTGATCGGCCGCCTCCGGCCGGCCGTAGGCGATGTTCTCGCGGACCGTGCCCGAGAAGAGGACCGGGTCCTGGAGCACGATCCCGATCTGGCGGCGCAATGACTCCAGGGTCACGTCGCGCACGTCGATGCCGTCGACCGTCACGCGCCCGCCGGTGACCTCGTAGAAGCGGGGCACCAGATTGATGATCGTGCTCTTGCCCGAGCCGGTCCTCCCCAGTATCGCAACGGTGTCGCCGGGTTGCGCGGTGAACGACACCCCCTTGAGCACTTCTTCAGCCGCACCCACATAGCGGAAGCTGACGTCCTCGAAGGCCACCCGGCCGATGATCGGTCCCAATGGCCGCGCTCCCGGACGGTCCGCGACCTCGATCTCCGCATCGATCACCTCGAACACCCGGGCGGCGGACGCACTGGCCCTCGACAGCCCCGCCGCCAGCCCCCCCAAGATGAAGAGTGGCATCAGCAGCAGCGCGAGGTACGCGTTGAAGGCGACCAGCCGTCCGACCGTCATCTCACCCGCGATCACCGACCGGCCACCCAACCAGAACACGATGAGCGTGCCCAGGTTGGCGCAGAAGAAGATGAGCGGGAAGCTGGTGGCGAAGATGCGGATGATGCCCAGCCAGACATCGAGCAGCGCCTCGTTGGCCTTCCCGTAGCGTTTGGCCTCGTGCTCCTCGGCGGCAAAGGCGCGCACCACCCGCGCGCCGGCCAGGTTCTCCTGCAACACAGTGTTCAGCGCGCCGAGGCGCTCCTGCACGACGGTGAAGCGGGAATGAACCCGCCGGATGAACGTGCCCAGGACGAGGAGGATCAGCGGCACGATGGACAGCGCCGAGAGTGCTAGCCGCCAGTTGAAGGTCAGGAGCAATGCCGCGCTGCCGAAAAGCAGCGTCAGGGCCGACAGGAACTGGAGGAAGCCGAGCCCGACGAACTGGCGGACCATCTCGACGTCGCTCGTGACTCGGGTCAACAGCTGCCCGGTCTGGGCCTGATCGTGGTAGGAGAACGAGAGACGTTGCAGCTTGTCGTAGATGGTGTTGCGCAGGTCATAGGCCACGCCCTGGCTGGCCTTCTCCGACAGGTAGCCCTGCAGGAAGGCAAACAGCCCGCGCAGCACGGCAACGCCCACGATGGCCACCGCAGCCAGGCGCACGGTGGCCAGGTCTCCGGCGCTGATACCGTCATCGATCGTCCACTCGAGCAGCCTCGGACTGAGCAGGCTGGCCAAGCTGACGGCAACGAGGCTCAGGAAAGCCCCGAGGGCAACACTCCGGTATGGACGGAGGTACCCCAAGGCGCGGCGCAGCGGGCTCAGCACAACAGCTCCAGCGAAGGCACATCCGACATTATACCGGACCGGCCCCCGGGGAGCACACTGCACCACGACGGCCCAAGCCCAGCGGGGAATGCCCGCCTCGATGCCCCCGATCCGCACGCTGGGCCGCGCACGTGAGCGCATTGGGACACTGTGGGGTAATCCATTGCGACTATGCGATTGAATCGCTCCCGGCACGAGCCGCGGTGTCTGTTTGTCGAGCCGGACCCGACTCGGGTATTATTGGTGGTCTCATTGACCCGGCCCTATCAGGAGAGGATGAATGCGCCGAGACGTTCCCAAGCGCCCCTACACCGTGAAGTTCCTCAAGGAGCAGAAGCGCCGGCTGCTGGACGAGCGAGCCAAGATCCAGGCCGATATCGACGCCGACGAGGCGGAGTTGCTGAGTTGGCAGAGCGGCGAGGTCAGCGGCATGAGCCAACATCCAGCGGATGACGCGACGGCGGTCGTCGAGAAGGAGATCGGTGTCACCCTCATCGGAAATGCCCGCCACATCTTAACGGAGATCGACGATGCGCTGGAGCGGATCGAAGATGAATCCTACGGTTGGGACGAGGAGGGCAGGTGTTGGATCCGTGAGGAGCGGCTCCGGGCCCTGCCGTGGGCGCGGCGGGAGATCGAGACTCAGAGCCAATACGAGAAGCGCAGTAGCCCCCACGTCGAGGGATACACCCACGACACGGGCATCACGACCCTTTAGGGACTGACTCGCGAAGTGGGCGCTCACAGCTGGAAGGCGGGAAGGCGGTGCGCAGGTGCTTAGGCCTCGCGGTGCCCGCCTGTTCGGCTTTGCGGCCCTGACGGTGCTGGTCCTCGACCAGATCACGAAGGGTCTGGTCATCAGGTACCTGGCGCCGAACGAGCCCTGGCCCGCGGCCGACACCGTCATCGGGCGCGTGTTCAGCATGACCCACGTGTACAACACCGGCGTCGCCTTCGGGCTCTTCCAAGGCCGGAGCGAGCTGTTCGTGGCGGTGGCCCTGGTGGTCGTGGCTGCACTCCTCTTCTACCGGCACCGCCTGCCTGCCGAGGACCGCTGGCTGCAGGTGGCCCTCGGCCTCCAGGTCGGCGGCGCGCTCGGCAACCTCACGGACCGGCTGCGGATAGGTCACGTGACCGACTTCCTGGACTTCAAGGTCTGGCCCGTCTTCAACATTTCAGATACGGCCATAGTGACCGGTGTGCTCCTGCTCGCCTGGCGCCTCTGGCTCGAGGAGCGGTCCACCGCGGACAGGGCTTCCGTCCCAAGCCAGCAATCCGGGCGCGACTCCTTCGTCCATGCCCTCGAAGACCCAGGTGACTGAACGCCGGTCGCTAGTCGCCACCGCCAGTGACGCTGGCCTCCGGCTGGATCGCTATCTGGCCGCCCAGCTGCCGGCGCTGTCGCGCAATCAGCTACAGCACCTGATCCGGGACGGTGCGGTGCTCCTGAACGGCCACGTTTCTCGCCCAGCCGAGCGCCTCGCACCTGGCGACCGCATCACGGTGACACTACGGCCGTCCAACGATCGCCCGGTTCTGGCGACCGCCCCGGACCTCCCTCTGGCTGTCCTCCACGCCGACGAGACGATCGTCGTGGTGGACAAACAGGCCGGTCAGGTAGTCCACCCCGCGGCCGGGCACCTCGATGACACGCTGGTCAACGCCCTTCTGGCCCGCTTCCCCGACCTGGCGACGACGTTCAAGGGCCAGCGCCCAGGGGTCGTACACCGCCTGGACCGCGACACGTCGGGGGTGATGGTAGTAGCACGCACGCCGACAGCTGCGGCGCATCTCAAGCGCCAGTTCAAGTCACGGACCGTGGAGAAGGTCTATCTCGCACTGGTCAAGGGTGAGGTCTCCCCGCCGGAGGGGCTGATCGACGCGCCGATCGGGCGCGATCCCGTCCGGCGGAAGCGCATGGCGGCGATCGCCGGCGGACGGGCGGCCCAGACCGCGTACCGGATTCTGGCTATCCAACGGGATTACAGCTGGGTGGAAGTCCGCCCGAAGACGGGGCGCACGCACCAGATTCGGGTGCACTTGGCCGCGATCGGACACCCGGTAGCCGGCGACCGCATCTACGGCCGGCGCGACCATCACATCGGGCGCGCGGCGCTCCACGCCAATGAGCTGTGCCTAGACCACCCGGCGTCCGGCGAGCGCGTCCATTACGAGGCCCCGCTCCCCCACGACCTGGCGCAAGCCCTCGCCGCCCTCAACATCCGCCCGGACTGATAGCCGATAGCTGATAGCTGATAGCCAGTCAAGACCGTCCAATCAGAGCTACTGACCCCACGCCATCCTACCCGTCCGAACCCTCCTCACCGTCAGCCTTCTTATCTTCCTCGTCGTACGCCCCCTCCGACGCCTTCCGGAACTCGCGAATACCCTTGCCCAGGGCACCGCCGACCTCGCCCAGGCGGCCGACACCGAAGAAGATGACGACGATCACCAGGATTATCAGCAGCTCGGTCACGCCAAGTCCACCAACCATGACACACAACCTCCATCTGAAGCAGCAAGGTGCCGCATTCCCGCCAGTAGGATCTGATCCTGAGTATAGCATTGGCGGGCCGGACACGGCAGCGGGGAAAGAACAAGCTCGGTCCCGGTCGCGCCAGACGGCACGTCTCCCACCTGACTGGCGGAGCAGCATTCAGCATTCGGCGTCATCGCCCTGACGTAGCTCAGTAGTTGGCGAGCTCGCGCCTGAGCTCCGCCTCCGTCAGCGGATCCTCGCCGGCCCGCAGCGCCTCGAGCCAGGTTCTCCTCGCCTCGATCTGTGAAGCGCTGTAGTTGGCCCATTCCGGGATGTGCTCGAGCGCGATCTCGAAGTCGTAGATCGCACCTTCGCGGTCCCCGACGAGGGCTCGGGCAAACGCCCGCCGATCGTGCGCTATTCCCGGATCCGTCGGATCGAGCTCGATGGACGTGTCACAGGAGTCCATCACGGGTGCCGGATCGGCCAGGAGCGAGTTGTAGAAGCAGCGGTGGCTGTGGGCCCACCACTCATCGGGCATCACGGCTATGGCGTCGTCGTAGACGGCGAGGCTCTCCTCGTACCGCCCGAGGTGCCGCAGGTTGAGGGCCTTCAAGCGGTAGTAGTGCCAGTTGGCGTTCGGGTAGTCCTCGACCAGCGCTTCAGCCAGGGGCAGCGCCCGTTCGTGTGCGCCGGACCTGGTCAGCATGTATACGGTGAAGTAGCGTCCGGTCTCGCTGCGCATCGCGAGTAGCCCGGCGAGCGCCAGGGGACACAACGTGGCGACGGCCAGGCCGGCCGCCAATCGGGCCATCCGCCTGACGAAGCCTTCACGAGCCGGGTCGAAGTAGCTAATCGCGCGGCGAGGCAGTGAGGGGCGCTCATCAGTTGCTGTGTCGTTCACAGAACGATCCTCCTTGGTCGTTCGACCGGTGCCAGGCCACGTCTGGATTGCGGGCGTGGGGCACGCCGCAACATCGATTATACACCCAGCGAATTCCGTGCCGCCAGGATGTGGGAAGCCACGTACGGCGGCGTTTTCCGCTGGTCGGCGTTTGACCCCTCGCTGGCGGACGGGTAGAATTGGCGGCGCTTCCCGGTGTAGCTCAATTGGCAGAGCAGTGGACTCTTAATCCATTGGTTGTGGGTTCAAGTCCCACCACCGGGTCTAGGTTTGGTCGGCCCAAGGGTACGCGACCTTGGGCCGATTGCTGTGTATTACTGCCAGCACTCATGACCCGGCGCACGCCGGGCGTTGCGCGGGGCATTGAGGTGATGGGCCATTCGGCACGACGCGGGGACTTGGTGGTCATCAGGACTGCTCAGGGCCTGCACTTCGAGGGTCGCCTGGTCGCCGTGGCGGCAGGGCATTCACAGTAGAATTGAGGGCAACGCCGTAGTCATTGCGATCGAGGATTGCCAGAATATCGCACGGCGCCGGAGCCTAATCCCCCGTCTTCCCAGCCCGTTCCGACTGCGACACGCTGGCCAGCAGACACGCCCCGACCACTGACATCGACCGTGAAGCCGCTCCCGACGCAACGAGCTGCGGTGGTGGGCACCGTCTTCCTTCCGCCATGTGCAAGGCCAGCCAGGTAGCCGGCGTCACCTACACATCCGGTTCTGCACCGCTCACGGGGCCGCGCGCTGGCCAACTCTATGGCGCTGAACGCGTATCTGGCGGCCCCACGCTGCGGACACCTTACGGCTGGTCTCGGCAAAGGTCCGCTCGTGGTGCGGCTGGGACAGCAGGAAGAAGACCACATTTGAGGTCACGAAGGCGTACACTTGCGCGATGCCGACGAGCTCGCTCAACTCCGCCCCCTTCCTGTCGGTGAAGGCTTGATGGGGCTCTCGCGGATAGAACTGGAATACGAGCACGGAGTGGCCGGCCGTAAACGTGTGCTCGACCTCCTTCATGTACACGTACTTCGACGCCTGCCTCCGGCCGTAGCGCTTCGACTTGACCTCAAGCCCGTTGTCCGGATCGAAGAACACGAGGTCGCTACCCGCGGCGAAGGCCGCCAACTCATCGAAGTACGCGGCGCGCATGATTGCATCGTCCGCCAGCACCTTGGAGAAGACCCGGCAACCTGGCAGCACCTCGGATGTCTCGATCAGGTCAACAGTCCTGGGTGCTGCGGAGTGGAGGCTCTGCTGGAGGAAATCGAAGAGGGTCTCGTCGTAGTGCCGCCAATGGTTGGGGGCATCGAGATACTGGACGCGCCCACCGTCTCCGCGGCCATCGTCCGGCGTCAACATCCAGCAGACGGTGGTCGAGATCCGCCCCATCCCCGTGAGCAGGCGGAGCAGGCCGTACTTGCGGTAGTCGTTGATGTCGCCGAAGTACTGGTTCTTCATGGATGGGAACATGCGGATCTTCGCGATAGGGCCTCGGAGCGGACCGCTGCCGAATCCTACGACCAATCCCCCGATACGTCCAGCTGGATTCTCTCCGTGGAACGAAAAAAGCGCCTTCCCGGAAAAAGTCCCGATAACTGGGAGCAAGGGCAGCCGTGCGCCGGACCGCACCTGTCGCAATGATGGCGCATTCTTGGCGCCACCCACCTAGACAGCACGGTCGCCAACCGGTATGCTGGAATCGTGACGCAGGCCGGTGTCTGCGACCTTTCCAACTGACGCTGTTTCGCAGCCCATACGACCGGAACCCACTACCTGTCTACGAGCACTGCCGCGGGGAGTCCCAGAGCCGCGCCACTAGCGGGTATCTCGCGACGTGTGGTAAACTGACCATGTGTTCGGGTGGGTCTAAGCAAGGGGTGATCACACGTGACGAGGCAAGTGTTCGTTCGGGCAGAGAAGCATGAGTGACGAGGCGAACCGGCACCCGCTCGAGATCGCGTACCAGCTGACGGCCACAGAGATGCTCGACGCCCTCAGCAGACGTTTCCGGGCGAGAGTGGCACTCGAGGGAGCCGTGGCCGAGGTACATCTCGCCAAGAAGATCAGAGCCTTCCAGAAAACAGGCGGGATCGCCTCGTTCGAGGAGCATGACAAAGACGCCTATCCTGATTTCACGATCACGCTGGGCACGGGTGAGTCGCTGACAGTCGAATGCAAGAACGTCAGGGACAAGGCCGAAGCCTACAGAACCGCCGGCCAGGTGGTGGCGTACAAGGTCGAAACCCAGAAGACGCGGGCTGCGCAGGGTGACCCGAGCAGCCGTTACTACGACATCGACTACTTCGACATCCTGGCAGTCTGTCTAGGGAAGAAGACGGGCGACTGGACGCAGTTCGTGTTCGCTAGAACGGAGAATCTCGCGAGACACAGGGATCACCCCAACAAGATCGCAACGATGCAACGCGTGCCGTTGATCGACTCGGCCAGTGACACCGAATCACCGTGGCATACGTCACTGGGAAGCCTGCTTGAAGCCATGAGGTGATGCCACATGGTCAAATCGGAGCCAGCTTACACGACTGAGCATGGCACGGCATACCGCGCGGACAGCCTTGAGTGGATGCGCTCCATGCCGGATGCCAGCGTTGATCTCGTACTGACTTCACCGCCCTACG
>CAYYVH010000031.1:0-21930 GCA_964475075.1 uncultured Anaerolineales bacterium
CGAAGAGACGACCGGCAGCCTCACGCTGGCCGATACGGCGGGAAAGGCGCACACGATCCCCCCCACAAAATTAGTGGTGCTCATGCCGACCGGACGCCTCCCCCCGGCTGCGCACATCTGATACCCGACGGAAGCTGGGAGCTAGTAGCTAGCGGGACTGCCCCACCTCCCACCTCCCACCTCCCACCTCCCACCTCCCACCTCCCACCTCCCCACGGACCACCTATCGAAGGAAGAGGAGTAATCAATGAAAACCAAGGAGGCTGTGGGCACCACCAAGGTCGCGCCCCACGGCCTCGCGGGCCAGGACATCCTGTCGGTGCGGCAGTTCGATACCGACACCCTGGCACGCGTGTTCGAGCTGGCCGACGAGATGCGCGAGATCGTACGGCGCCAGGGAGGTACGGACCTCCTGGCACGGCGGGTGCTGGCGGCGATCTTCTACGAGCCGAGCACGCGTACCAGCGCCAGCTTCATTGCGGCAATGGAGCGCCTCGGCGGCAGCATGATCCCCATCACCCAGGGCGTGCAGTTCTCGAGCGTCGCGAAAGGTGAGAGCCTGCCGGACACGATGCGCGTGCTGGAGCAGTATGCGGACGTTATCGTCCTACGCCATCCGGAGGTCGGCAGCGCCCGCCTGGCGGCCGAGGCGGCCAGCGTGCCGGTCATCAACGCCGGCGACGGCTCCGGCGAGCATCCAACCCAGGCGCTCTTGGACCTCTACACGATCCGCGACGAGCTGGGGACACTCGATGGGCTTCACATTGCGATGGTCGGCGACCTGCGGTTCGGGCGCACGGTCCACTCACTGACGCGGCTCTTGACCCAGTACGACGTGCGCCTATCCTTCGTCTCGCCGGAGGTCCTGCGGTTGCCGCTGAACCTCATGAACGAAGTCCGCGATGCACGGTTGCCGGTGCGCGAGACCTACAGCGTAGCCGATGTCATCGGTGAGGTGGACGTGCTATACGTCACGCGTGTTCAGAAGGAGCGCTTCACCGACGTAAGGCAATATGAGGAGGTGAGTGAGTTCTTCAAGATCTCCCCCGCACTCATGTCCGAGGCCAGGGAGCAGATGATCGTCATGCACCCCCTTCCCCGGCTGACCGAGATCTCGCCCGACGTGGACGCAGATCGACGGGCGGCGTACTTCCGCCAGGCGCAAAACGGGATGTTCGTCCGGATGGCGCTCCTGGCGGCGGTGCTGGGGGTGGCCTGATGATCAACGTGCCCGCGGAGGGGGCGATGGGCCTTCCAGCTGGCAATGGACCTTCGATCCCGTTCTCCAAGCGTCTTGACCGCGCCATGGTGCGTACCGGTTCGCTCGTATGTGTTGGGCTGGACCCGCACCCGGAGCGGACCACGGAGCCCGTGGCGGACTTCTGCAAGCGCATCATCGACGCCACCGCCGAGTTCGCCGTCGCCTTCAAACCGAACAGCGCCTTCTTCGAGGCCGCCGGCCGGGACGGCCTGGCGCTGCTCGAGTTGGTTATCGCCCACGTGCCGGCGGGTCGCATCGTGATCCTGGACGCCAAACGCGGTGACATAGGCTCCACGGCCGAGGCGTATGCCCGCGCCGCCTTCGATGTTCTCGGCGCAGATGCCCTCACCGTCAACCCGTATCTCGGCGACGACGCCGTCGCACCGTTCATTGCCGACCCGCGGCGAGGCGCCTTCGTCCTGTGCCACACGTCCAATCCCGGTGCGCAGAGCTTCCAGACCCTCGACGTCGGCGGCTGGCCGCTGTTCCTGGAGGTGGCCGGACGGGCCATCACCTGGAACGAGCGCCAAAATGTGGGGCTGGTGGTCGGCGGGACCTATCCCGAGGCTCTGGCGCGCATTCGAAAGGTGGCGCCGGCACTCCCCTTCCTTGTGCCGGGCATCGGCGCCCAGGGCGGGGACCTGCCGGCCGCCCTGACGGCCGGTTTGGATACCAACGGTCGCGGGATGCTCGTATCCAGCTCCCGCTCCATCCTGTACGCCGAGGACCCCGGAGTTGCGGCGCGTGACCTGCGGGATGCCGTCAACGTGGCGCGTGAACGGAGTCAGGCATGACCGACAGCATCGTCGATCGCCTGCACGGACTACAGGCCGTCCGGTTCGGCCGGTTCACCCTCAAGAGCGGCGCCATCTCGCCGGTCTACGTCGACCTGCGGTTGCTCGTCTCCGATCCGCCGCTCCTCGCGGAGGTCGCGCAGGTCTACGCCGCCCTGATGGAGAACCTGACCTACGATCGCATTGCGGCCGTGCCGTACGCCGGACTCCCCATCGGCACGGCGGTTGCGCTTACCACCGGTCGGCCGATGATCTACCCGCGCAAGGAGGTGAAGGCTCACGGCACGGGCCAGGCAATCGAGGGTCTATTCGAGCCCGGTGAGACGGCCGTCGTGCTCGATGACCTGATCTCCAGCGGCGGCAGCAAGCTGGAGGCCATCCGGCCCCTTGAGGATGCCGGATTGAGCGTCCGCGACGTCGTCGTGCTCATCGACCGTGAGGGTGGCGGGGCCGAGGAGCTGGCGGCGGCCGGGTATCATCTTCACTCGGCCCTGACCCTGACGTACATCACCGCGGAGCTGGCGGAACGCGGCCGCATCACGCCCGAACAGGCCGCAGCGGTGTTCGGCTATTTGCAGCCGCCCGACCCCAGCTCCCAGCCCCCACCCCCCAGCTCCCAGCTCCCAGCTCCCAGCTCCCACGACCCACCCCCCAACTCCTCCTGATGACCGCCCATGCCTGACCTATCAGTAGACCTCGCGGGCGTGCGGTTGCCCAACCCCTTAGTCCTTGCCTCCGGCATCCTGGGGACGCAGGCCTCGCTAATGGCACGCGTAGCCCAGGCCGGCGCCGGAGCCGTAACGTCGAAATCGGCCGGTCCGCGCCCGCGCGGCGGGCACGTCAACCCGAGCTGCATCGATTTCGGGGGGGGCCTCCTGAACGCCATCGGTCTGGCCAATCCGGGCGCCGAGGCCGAGGTGGCCGTGCTGGCCGACACCCGGTCCGCCCTGGCCCCGCTGGGCGTGCCCTTCATTGCCAGCGTCTTCGCCGATACGGTGGACAACTTCGCCAACGTGGCCGAGACGGTCGCCCGGGCCGAGCCGGACCTGATCGAGGTGAACATCAGCTGCCCCAACGTTGCCTCGGAGTTCGGCGAGCCCTTCGCGGCCAGCTGTTTCGCCGCCGCCGAGGTGACCGCCGCCGTCCGCGCCGCCGTGAACATCCCGCTCATCGTGAAGCTGGCACCGAACGTACCGGACATCGCGCGCATCGCCCGAGCGGTGGTGGACGCCGGCGCAGATGCCATCTGCGCCATCAACACCATGCCGGGCATGGTCATCGAGGTCGAGAGCGGCCTACCGGTGCTGTCCAACCGGGACGGCGGCGTGTCCGGCCCGGCTCTGAGGCCGGTCGCGGTGCACGCCGTCTACCACATCGCGGCCGCGGTGGACGTTCCCATCATCGGGACGGGCGGTGTCGACAGCGGCCGGGACGCCCTGGAGATGGTCATGGCCGGTGCGACCGCCGTCGGAATGGGGTCGGCGGTCTATTACGAGGGCATCGAGGTGTTCGGCCGGGTCCGCGACGAGATGGCCGCCTGGCTCGACGAGCACGGCCTGACCCTGGACGAGATCAGGGGCCGGGCCCACTACCGGCCCGAGTGGCCCGAGCCGGCGACACCAGCACCAGTGCCCGAAACGGAGGGGTCGTGAGCTCCGTTCACACCACCGCTCCCGCGCATGGCGTGCCCGGAGCGAAGCCCTCGCGCGGGCCGATCGCCGACGAACCATGAATGCCGCGCGACCCACCTTGCCGCAAGCGGCGACCGTGCGCCGGGTGACCGCTCTGAACAGCCGCACCAAGACGTTCGTGCTCGACGTGACGCTCGAAGCCGAGCCGGGGCAGTTCGCCATGCTATGGCTGCCTGGGCTGGACGAGAAGCCGTTCAGCCTCCTGAGCGACGCCCCCCTGTCGTTCGCCGTCGCCTCCGTCGGGCCCTTCTCGCGAGCCATGCATCGCCTGCATGAGGGCGATCGGGTGTGGGTGCGAGGCGCCTATGGGCGCGGTTTCCGGCTGGCGGGCGACGATCACCTCCTGGTGGGCGGCGGATACGGCGTAGCGCCCATCCTATTCCTGGCCCGCCGGGCGCTCGCCGCAGGTGGGCGGGTCCGGTCCGTCATCGGGGCACGCGTGGCCGACGAGCTGCTCCTGACCGATGACTTCCGAGCCGCCGGCGCCGAGGTGCACCTGACCACGGAGGACGGCAGTGTCGGCACGCAGGGTCTCGTGACGGACGTGGTGACACCAGTCCTCGCCGCCGACCCCCCGGATGCGCTTTACGCCTGCGGGCCGCACGGCATGCTGGCCGCCCTGCGGGCGCTCTCCAGCGAGCAGGGCGTGCGCGCCCAGCTGTCCTGGGAGGAATACATGCGGTGCGGGATCGGCATCTGTGGCAGCTGCGAGCACGAGGGCATCGTACTGTGTGCCGACGGCCCGGTCGTGGAGTACGGCCCCGGGCGGGGGCCCGACGTGTAGGGGCGGTTCGCGAACCGCCCCTACCTGGCCACCGGCTCTACGGTGGGCACCGGCTCCTCGGTTGGTTCCGGCCAGATCCGGTGGGCAATCGGCAGGTAGATCGTGGGCGGCTCGACCATGAACAGGTCGATCGGGACTGAGCCCAGGTTACCCGGGCTGGCCGGATCCGTGCCTAGGTCCATTACGCCGAAGAAGCGGTCCCACGGCTCGGATTCCTCCAGCAGCCAGTTGATCGCAAGGTCAAAGGGCTCGCCCAGAGACACACTCGATGGTCCACTGACGTAAAGGTTGCCGACGCCGTCCTCGAGCACGGCCGCCGCGGCGAGCTTCACGTCGTCCGGCGCCGACTCGGACGCCGCCCAGTTCTGGACCAGGATCCAGTAAGGCCCCGGCTCCGGATCCTTCACGTCGCAGTACTCCAGCCATACCGGCGAGCCGCTGCGGCAAAGCTCCTCTTCCTCGCGCGGCACGCCGTTGCCGTCGGTGTCCCGGCCTACGAACAGGTCGAGGTCGGGCGCCTCGGAGGCGATGATCTCGGCCACCAGGCGCCGGGTGCCCGCCGGCACGTCGATGGCCACGACCATCGTGCCCGTCGAATTGCGGAGGTCGTATACCTCCGTGGGCGTGGGATCCTCTTCCAGGGACATTTCGGTGACATCAGCCTTCACGAAGCCGTGGCCCGTCAACGTCAGCTCGGGTGCGTCAATCGTGCGCACGCCCTCGACCGCGTACTCGCCGGTGGGGTTTTCGGCCTCGATGACCACCAGCCCCGGCAGCTCGGCCTGCACCGAGCGGACGGCTACGGGGAAGTGGGAGTCGGGCACGTCCTCGCCGGATGGCGTGAGCCGGACCTCGCCGAAGGCCCACTCGTCGAAGGGCACGCCGCCCGCATCGGCCTCGATGGTAATCTCCTGCGTCTCACCCGCACCCAGGGCGAACAGCTTCGGGCTCACCGTCAGCGTCAGGCCCGCGTCCGCCGTCGTGGTGGCCGTCCATGTCTCGCTGAGGGCCAGCGTGCTCGACACGGTACGAGTCCACCCGCAGTTGACCAGGCACTCAGAGTCGGCCATGCTGGCCAGGTTGAGGGCGGACGGTTCGCCACCCACGGCCGGATCGGCTGAATCGAAGTCCTCGTTGGGAATGTCGAGCACGAGCGCGGCCCGGACCGCCCGGCCCAGGTCAACGCGCCCGGCGCCCATTTCGAACGGGTTGGCCAGCGTCTCCGCGTCCTCCTTGAGAACCCCCTCGTTGAAGGCGGTCGACATAACCGCCGATTGGATCTCGGCCGGCGTCCAGTCCGGGCGCAGGTTCCGCATCAGGGCGAACGCGCCGGCCACGTGCGGGCTGGACATGGACGTACCGCTAATCAGGCCGAACTCCGGCTCCGGCCCAGGGCTCGATGGGTTGGACTTCACCGCGGCGAAGATCCTGTCACCCGGCGCCGTCACGTCCGGCTTGAGCACGTCCAGCAGCGTTTCGAAGGGCACCTCGCTGCCGGGACGGACGCAGCACAGGCTGGACATGGTTGGCCCGCGCGAGCTGAAGTCTGTCATGACATCGCCGTAGATGGGGTCTTGGTGGGCGAACGCGCCGGCGATCTCCGCCTTGTGGCCCGCACCGCTGGCCAGCCACGCCTTCAGCACCTGCGCGTCCTCGTAAGTGATGTGCACCGCCGGCAGGGAATAGCCCGCGAGGACGAGAGCGTTGCCCTCGTTGACGGTGTTTGCCAGCACCATACCGCCCGCGCCGCCGGCGCGGACGTTGACTCCCTTTGTCGCGAGCGCGATCAGCCCGTAGTCGCACACAACGATCTCCCCGTGGAACGTGCCCGCCGGGAACGGGTCCAGGCAGCGGCCGTCGTCAGGATTGGCGGCCGCCCCGTACCCGGCGGCGTAGACGATCGGTGCCTGACCGTAGCTCGGTGTGAGGCCCAAGCCGATGATGTCGTTCGGCGGCTCGGTATCGCCACCGGTCATGTTCAACAACCCGTTGGCCAGCTTGCGGTCGTGCGTGGTCGCGGCCACCGACATCATCCACGGTCCACTCACCCCGACCGTAGCCGGTGCTGGACCGTTGTTCCCCGCCGAAGCAGCCACGATCACGCCAGCCTTGCGGGCGTTCAGGAAGGCCACGGTTTGGGAGTGGGTCCACGGGGAAGGGTGCCCGGATCTGGGGCCGATCGAGTAGTTGATGACATCCACGCCGTCGGACACGGCTTGGTCGATAGCCGCGTCGAGCGCCACCACCGGGCACGTACCAGCGCAGGCGTCGTAAGCGATGATGTTGGCATGGGGCGCCACGCCGGACACGGCGCGGACGATGGTGAAGCCCGGTCCGAACAGCTTCGCGGAGTCGTAGACGTTGCCAGCCGCGGTGCTGGAGGTGTGGCTGCCGTGCCCGTTATCGTCCTCGGGGCTCATGCCCACTTCGGGATAGCTCCAGGCGCCGATCAGCTTGTCGTTGCACTTGTACCTCGGCGCGTAATTCGGGTTCCCCGGGTCGCAGAAGCCGACGAAGTTGCCCTCGCCAAAGGGATTCGTGTGGTTGTAGCCGTCGCCCCCGATATCGGCGAAGGAGGGGTGGTCCATGTTGATCCCGGTGTCGATCATCCCGATGATGACTCCCTCGCCCATCGCCCCCCCGAGGCCGCCCGTGGTGCTACCGTCCCAGACGCCTTTGGCCCCGATCCACGCCGGTCCGGCGTCGGTGTCGAGCCGCTCGTAGGTATTGCGCTCAACGTGGACGACACCCTCGAGCTTGGCGACGCGACCCGCTTCTTCGGGCGTCAACCACACGGCGAGGCCGTGATACGCGTAGCGGTAGCGGTACTGCGGTTGAACCGGCCGGCCGAGAAGCGCCTCGGCCGACGTGATGAACTGGTCCTGCACGGCGGTCAGATGGTTCAGGTAGGCCGCGCTGGCGGGGCTGTCGGAGTCGAGGCTCTTCTCACCGGTGACCTCGGGGCTCGTCGCCGGAAGGCCGGTCAGGTCCCCGCGGTAGGCGGCGAGGGGCTCGCCCTCGAGCTGGATGATGTAGTACTCGGGACCGGTCGCCTTTTCATCGGTGGCGAGGTGGTCGGATGATCTCGGGATGTTTTCCAGACCAGCCGGTGCAGGGGCGCCCGCGGCGGATGCGGTGCCCAGCTCGGCACTGGATGTCAGTGGCAGATCTCCCGAACCGGTGGCAAGGGTAAGCACTGCGATTGCGGCCAGTCGGACCACGGTTAGCCATCGGATCTTCATAAGTTTGTCCTCCAGAGATGAGGTCTCGTTGTGTGCATTGCGTCGAAGCCTGCTGCCGCGCAGCGCGGTAGTTGGCCTCTCCCTTTCCAGACGATGGGTATCGCGTTTCGTGACCCACGTGGATACGGCGCTTCGGTGAACGGGACCACCCGACGAGGGTCCGGCAGCAATAGGGGAGAGGCGCACAGCCAATGCCGCGCGGCAGTGTAGCACACGGGGGCAAGCGGAGGAAATCCGGGAGAGGCTGGCTCTCGCCGGCATCCAGGAGGAGAAGGGACGGGCGCCAGCCGCCGCGATTCGAGACGACGGCGGACAGGCGAGCTTCGTCCGCGCCGACGTGGCGGCTGGCGGCCGGACCAGATCGCGCCTTACACGTCCAGGTGCCGTCGCTTGCTGAGGTAGTAGATGTCCCGGTGCCGCTCGTAGCCCAGCCGCTCGAACACCTCCAGCGAGGCCTCGTTCCAGTCCTCGATCAGGCAGGCGATGATCTGGATCCCCTGCTCCTCCAAGCGCTGCTCGACCTCGGCCACGAGCCGCCGCCCGATGCCCAGCCGCCGATGCGTCGGGGCGACCGCCAATCGGTTGATCCACCCCTTGCGGCCGTCGTGCGTGCCCAACACGGCACCAACGAGCTGTCCGTCGACCTCGGCCGCGAGGTAGAGGACCATCGGCTGGGCGAGCTGGCGCCGGATCTCCTCCCGGCTGTCACGACCCCTTGGCCGAGAGGGAAGTCCCGCCTTCTCCCACAGGGCGATCAGGTCCTTGTAGTCCTCGATCCGGAGGTCCCTGATGGTGATGCCGGGGCTGTTCAAGGGGACTGCTCCTTCGAGCCAGGCGACCGTGGTGGTGCGTTCATACGGGCGGAGCGGTCAGCACCCCACCAGCCCAGCGTGTCTACTGTCCCAAAATGCGATGAAGTTTCGCCCGCAGCAGCTCGGCCGGATCCGGGCGGTACGTGCCCTGATCGGGCCCGTTGAGAGAGAGTCCCGCCAGCGGAGGAACCGCCGTGACGGTGGCCGTGCCCGTCGCCGGAGTGACGGTCATGGTTGCGGTGCCGGTGGCGACGGTGGCAGTGCCGGTGGCGACCGTCGCAGTGCCGGTGGCGACGGTTGCGGTGCCGGTGGCGACCGTCGCGGTGCCGGTGGCGACGGTTGCGGTGCCGGTGGCTACGGTGGCGGTGGCTGTGGCCATGCCGGCGGGCCCCAGCGGCGATTTCAGGAGGAGAGGCTGGTACAGGCGATGGACCCACGACTGACCGTAGATCGCCTCCGGCGGGCCTTCCTGTGCCAGGCCCGCCATCACCACCAGGCTGACGGTCACGGCGAGCCAGACGAGGCTGCCGAACGCGCTACGGTACCGAGCCCAGCCTGCTCGCCAGACCCAGTGTCCGCGGTCCCCCCGGAAATCTCCGCTCATCTCGCTCCGCCGAACGCCATCTACGCTCCCCGCAGGCCTGAGTTGCTCATGAGTCCGTCTTCGTATGCAACGTTCCGCTGCGCGGAACGTTAGCGCGACTTCAGCGTCCGACGCCAGCGAGAGGCAAGAAGATCGTTTGCGGCTCGGGATGGGGTGTGGCTGTGGGTGTCGGCGTACCGCCACGCTGGCGGTCGAAGAAGTCCAGCGCCAAGTGATGGGCATCGCTGAAGAGCTGGTGCCCGGACGACACGAGGAGCTGCCGCAGACGCTCCACGTGTTGGATATCCGAGTTGGCTTCCGCCGGCTGAACCGCACTCCACCGAGCATGGTTCAGGCTCGGGCACGAATGAGCGTGACGCTCAGCTTGACAATGTTATGTCCTGACGGTCGGTGCTCTAGGCGTGGTAGAGGCCCGATGAGGCCGATTTCTGGCCAAACATCGTCAACCTCGGCCGGGCCGCTTCTGAGCCGTGCCTGTTTTGACAACTGGTCGCCTGGCGCAGACAATTGACTCGGTCCCGCTATCAGGCCCCCCTCGTGGCAAGCAGAAAGGTCATCGACATATGAAGTCTCGCTCTGCAATCCTGGGTTTTGCCTTCACATTCGGGATGGCCGCACCACAGCCTGCACATGGTATCAGGCTGGACGAGGTCAGTCTTGCCCCCGCGCCGCATGGCGCCACCGCCTGCGAAGAGCTGATCAATAACGGCAGTTTCGAAATCGGCGAATTCACCGACTGGCGGACGGAGGGCAGCCCGTGGACGGGGGAGGAGGCCCATCACGGTCTGCTCAGCGGCGGCCTGGCCGGTACGGACAATGCCGATGACCGGTTCTATCAGGAAGTGACGCTGCCTGCCTCGGTGGACTCGGCCACGCTCGCTTTCTGGTGGTACATGGAAACCACCGAGACCGGCATCGACACGCCGTGGGATTTCCTGTACGTCGAGGCGTTGGATACCGAGGGAAACCTCCTCCAACCGTTGGAGACACAGAACAACCTGTCGCCCCAGGACGTCTGGCAGTACTCCAGCATCGACCTTACCCAGTACCCCGACTTGCTCGGCCTGACCGTGCGCGTCTCCTTCCGCGGCACGACCGATGGCGGCAACCCGACCACCTTCTACATCGATGAGGTGAGCTTGCAGGTGTGCCTGGGGGAGTCGGTCTGCCCCCTGGACCCCCACGAACCCAACGACAACTTCGACGAGGCCACCGGTATCGAGACTGACGTTTCGTATTACGGCCTGTTCATCTGCCCCGCGGGCGACGTGGACTGGTACCGGTTCGGGGCCCAGGCCGGGGACGAGATCACGGTGGACATGTACAACCTGCCAGCCGATTACGATTTGCGGTTGTACGACCCGCTGGGCGCACTGGTTGGCGAGTCGGCCGCCGGCGGCACGGCCGATGAGCGAGTCGTTCACACGGCGGAGTTGACGGGCGAATACCGCGCATTCGTGTTTGGCTACAACGACACCTGGAGCACCGGGGAATACGTCTTGAGAGCGGAGGCGCACGTGCCACCGTCGGCCACGCCGCCACCCACGGCCACGTTCACCGCCACCCCAACTCACACCCCGACTGCCACCCCGACCAGCACACCAACCCCTACCGCCACGCCAACCCGTACCGCCACGCAGACGCAGACGCCGACACCTTCGAACACGCCGGTGGAAACCTACACCCCGACACACACGGCTACGACCACGCCGACCACGACCTGCCCAGGTGACTACGCCGGCGATACGTTTGGCCAGGCCGCGGAGATCATTACCGGCAACGAATACACGGCCTATTTGTGCCCCAGCGGCGATGAGGACTGGTTCAGGTTCGCCGTGACCGCGGGGCAGGCAATCACTGTCCAGCTCTACAGCCTGCCGGCTGACTACGACCTCCAGCTGCACAGCCCAGTCGGGGGCCTCTTGGTCGACGGCCATCAGGACGGGACGACCAGTGAGCAGGTCTTCTTCACCGCCGTCACCGCCGGCGAGTACCGGGCCCGGGTGTTCGGCGTCGATGGTGCATCGAGCCCCAGCCCCTACAATCTCCAGCTCTATCTCAGCACCATTCCCACACCGACTCCCACCGCCACGTCCACGTCCACTCTCACTCCCGCGCCGACCCCCACCGTCACGTGCCCGACCGACCGTTTCGAGCCCAACGAGACCTTCGCTCAGGCCAGCTTCATGGCCAGGTACGTCTGGGGCTATCTGTGTCCAAAGGGCGACGAGGATTGGTACAGGTTCCTGGCGACCAAGGATCAGGCATTCGAAATCACGCTGTATCTGCTCCCGGACGACTTCGATCTGGAGCTGTACGACCCGGGCAACAAGCTGATCGCCGATTCGTTCAATTCCGGGGACCAGGGCGAGGAAATCCGGTTCTCGGCAGCGACGGCGGGGGAGTACCGTATCCGCGTCTTCAGTTTCTTCAACAAGTTCGGCTTGGCCAACTACCGGCTGCTCATCAAGCAGGAAAACCAGCGACGGCCCGATGTCTTCAGCCAGAAGAAGCACAACCAGCCATTTGATATCGACGTGGACAGTGGGGACGTCTACTGGACGGAGATCTCGGGCGAAGAGGACAATCCACCCGGCGGCATATACACCAACGAGGTCGGCGGCAACATCACCCAGCCCATCACCGTCTATACCTCCAGTCGGTTCAGCCCGGCCGACCTGGTCTCCAGCGACGACCGCCTGTACTACCGTGAATGGATCAACAGTTGGGTTTCGGAGGTGCAGGCCACGCCGAACGCACCGAGCAAGGCGGTGATGGCCATCGGTGCCAGCCTTGTCAACTCGCGTGGCATCGAGGCCGACAAGACGTACATCTACTGGGGAGACGATTCGTCACTCAACCGTCAGCACAAGACCACGAAGAACATCACTGGCCTGGTGAACTTCGGCTCGGGATACAACCCGGTCGATGCCATGACATCCGACGGATACCATCTGTACTGGACCGATACCCTGATCACAGCAGACGGCGCCTTCGGCCGTATCAACCGCACGCCCAAGAACGGAAACGGCACCACCAAGTCGAATGTCAGCCCCCACGAGGGCACGTTCAAGTACATCGACGTCATCAACCACTCGGGCTCCAGCAAGCAGGATGTCTTCGTTGCGTCTGACCACGGCATCTACGTGTGGGAGGACAGCGGTGCCGCGCCACCGACGATGTTGTATGCCACGGAGGACGGGGTCACGATCAGCGGGCTGACCGTCGACGGCAACTACATCTATTGGACGGAAGTCGACGGGTTCAGCAACGCGCTGCTCTATTTGCCCAGAAGGGGCGGGAACGAGCAAGTGTTGACGACCGGTCTCGCCAACCCCAGGGCACTGGTCGACGACATCAGCGAGCTGTTCTGGTCTGAATCGGACGGAGTGATGACCATCGCCAAGCCCAGCGGCATGGCCGGGGTGGCACCGCGGGTCTCCGTCGGCCACGACCCGATGAACCCGAACCCCGGCGCATCCGTTCAGTTCAACGCCGAGGCGTTCGACATGGACGGCATCCGCGAGCTGCAGGTCTTCGTCGATGGCAACCTGGTCAAGAGCTGTGCGGCCGCCAAGTGCAGCACCAGCATCACGGCCCCAAACTACGCGGGTCTGGTCAAATATTCAGCCGTCGCCACCGATTTCAAAGGTGTCAGGGCACGGACACCCGTGAAGTTGCTCCTGCTCGGCAACAGCGGCAAGGACACCGACAACGACAAGCTGTCCGACGACTGGGAAGCAGTCCTGTGCACGAGCCCCTACAATCCCGATTCCGACACGGACGAGATCATCGACGGCTGGGAAGTCCTGGGGCAACCGTTCAGCGATGGCTACGTGTTGGATCTTCCCGGCATGGGCGCCCATCCGTGCCGGCCCGATGTGTTCGTCGAAGTGGACTGGAACAAGGGTGTGCCGCCCGTTCCGATGTACGTCCAGCAGACCGTCAACGAGTTCCGTCGAAACGGCATCGCACTCCACGTCGACACGGGCCAGATGGGTGGCGGCAGCGAGATTCCGACGGCGGGTGCGGCCACTGGAAATGCCGCGACGGCGCGCGACCCCTGGAGCAGCGCTTACCGGGTGTGGACCTTCCACTACGCACTGTCCACGATCACGTGCTCCAGGAAACCGGACGGCAAGGAAGACTGCCGATCCTACGCTGACACCGGCAGCAACGTGACAATTCGGCGGGCCAAAGACGACTGGTTCGGCTACAACTTCATGCACGAGATGGGCCACTCCATTGGGATGGGCCACGGCGGCACCACCGGCAAGGGCAAGCTGCGGCGCAGCGGCGACTATGTGTGGTATGAATACGATTGGATGAACAGGAACTACAAGCCAAACTACTTCAGCATGATGAACTACGCCCAGTCGCCGTTGATCTTCCTTTCTGGTGGCAGTTTCGTGCGGAAGTTCGGCTTCTCGGACGTAGCGCTGCCGGACCTGAACGAGAACAGCCTGGATGAGCGCTCCACCAGCAGCTTCGCCAAAGCGCTGGCGGCCTATCCGCACGTCGGCCCTGGCAAGCCGGTCATCGTCTACTACTGCAAGCAAAATACCCCGCCCTATCGCGTGATGACCGACGGCACGAGAGTCCAGCGGTGGAACTACAGCGCGAAGAAGTGGGAAGCCGGTCCTTCGCCCGCGCTGAATGGAATCGACTGGAACTGCGACGGCAAGATCGAGTCCAGCGTAAAGGCCGACATCAACGACGACAACGGTCACACAACCCTGAAGGGACGGGCGGACTGGCCATACATGCCGTTGAAGACCTCCTGCCTGAACCCGCCGGGTTATTACTCCCCATCGTACGCCAAGAAGGCTGACAATCCCCCTTGCGTCAGGTCATCAGCTGCGGGGCTGAATCTGCCCGACGACATCGGTCCGAACCAAGTCGATGATCCGCCACCAGAGCTCGAGCCGCAAGACGATCCGCTCTGGGGCCTGCCCTACGAGCTTTGTGATGGAACCGACACCGATGGTGACGGCGTCATCGACAACGGCTGCCTGGACAGCGATGGTGACGGCGTGGGCGATGACACCGACAACTGTCCCTTCACCGCCAATCCCGAACAGACGGACGCCAATCTGAACTGGGTCGGCGACGCCTGCGACGGCATTCCAGACCCGCCGGCCGACGTGGAAGCAGCGTACGGGAACGGTACGGTCGCGCTGAGTTGGGCGCCGAACACCGACCCCAACCTCCTCGGGTATATCATCTCACGAGGGGACGCAAGCGCCGAGGCCACCTTCGTGCACCTGGGCGATTACCCCACCGCGGATGACGACGCCGCCTCGTATACCGACCGGTCCATCGGCGGACCCGGCGAGTACCGCTACCGGGTGCAGGCAGTGAACCAGTTCGGGCGGGAGAGCGAGCCAGCGGTCGTCAGCGTCCTGGTCTTGGACGACTTCCGGCGCCCCATCTACCTGCCGCTGACGGAAAACGGCAGGAAGGTCTCGATAGAGATGCGTTCAGCACTGAGCCAGGCGCGGTCTCGACGCGCCCCCGGCGGGGCTACGCGACTGCATCTGACCGACGCTGCGCGAATGCCGTCGGCCGTGCTCCCGGGTCCGGATCGGCCGCGTTGACACGGGTGGGGGGGGGCGGTCATCGCGGCGTGCGCCGCCTCAGCAGCGGGACCGGAGTGGATCTCTTGGACGGACGCCGAGGCGACGTGCGTCTCGTAGCTCGCCTTGGAGTCCCGGAGCACCATCGCGACGAGGGCGCCGTCGTCCGCCTCGGACTGTAGCAGCTGAAAGGCGTGGAAGCCGGGCACGTCCGGTAGGTGTGACAGCCTCGACTCGAAGGTCTTGGCGACCGTTTCCCGCGCATCCGGCTTCACCAGTAGCTTGTGCAGCTGCTCGTCAGGATCTTGGCTTCTCAGACAGGCTTTTCGACAGACCCCTACGATGGTGCATCCGGTGTCTTCGCTGTTCCACCGAACCGGGTTCGAATGTACTCCCGGGCGCTGTCGGGAGGTAGCCTCACGGTCCCAGGCCCGCTCCTCACGAAGAAGTCGCCGTCCGGCGCCGCTTCCATCCCCTTCCACTTCAGGAACACGGGCTCGGGGCTACGCTGGCAACTGGCCACGCACACGGTCTATCCCTGCACGATCTGGGTCTTGGGGTCGATGCACGTGCCGGCGCGATCGCCGAGACCGTTGCGCACGACCTGCACCAGGTGGAGCATGAACTTGTCGTCGTTGTCCAGACGGTCGTGCTCGATTCCCACGGCCGAGCCATCGTCGGCAACGCCGATCAACAGGTCGCCGCCCTCGGTGTTGAGGAACGCCGCGATCGTCTTGAGGACCGCATGCGTCACGCCCTTGTCGTCTTTCCGGTCCTCCTTGAGGCTCCAACGCAACGTGGACTTGAACTCCAGGGTCTTCGACTCACCCTGCTTGATCAACTCCTCGGCGTTGCGGTGCGCTCGAACGTACTGGTCGAAAAGGAAGTTCTTGATCACCTCGCCGAAGACGCGGTCGTCGGTGATGCGCTTGTAGAGATCGAAGTTTGAATCGACAATCTCTTGGATCACGTTCTCGACCTTCTGGTCGAACGTGAGCCGTACGTTCTCGCGCGTGTTGACGCGCGCCGCGGCGTCAAGCGCCGCGTCGTTATCGAGCTTCGCCATCATCTGGCCGAGCGTCATGCGGTGCTCGGGACCGAGATTGAGCCCGAAACGCTCGTTCAGTTCGGCGATGATGCGGGAGAGCGGCTCGATCTCCTCCGGCGAGCCGGGTGGTGACGTAGACCAGGTCCGGGTCCACCGCGAAGTGCGCCAGGCAGCGGCCGTAGGAAAGCAGCGGCTCACGCGGGTCACGATCGGTCTTGTACTGGCGGATCGCGTCCTCGACCGTCTGCCCCGTGAGCGGGTTCTTGAGCTCGACGGTGAAGATCGAAATTCCGTTCAGGAAGAGCACCAGGTCGAGGCTCTGCTCGTTCTTGGTGCTGTAGCGGACCTGGCGAACGACGGAGAACAGGTTCGCCGCATGCAGCCGTCGCATCTCCTCGTTGAGCCCGCTCGCGAGGCGGAAGTAGGCGAGCCGGAACTTGCAGCCCATGTCCTTGACGCCGTTGTGCAGCACGTCGAGCGCGCCGCGCCGTGCGATCTCGGGGGTCATGGCGTTTCCATCTCTGTCACAGCCGGATGTCGCAGTCTGTCACAGCGGCTCCGTTCCTTCGCTCATTATCGCCAGGTATCGGTCGTAGGCGAAGATGCGGTTGCGACGTTTGCCGGTGATCTCCCGGGCGATCTCGAGGTCCGTCAACAGCTTCATGCCTGAGGACGCAGCCGGGAAGGAAAGACCCGTCCGCCGGCAAACTCCCTGGAGTGTGGTAATCGGCCGCTCGCTCATCACCTGGAACACCCGGAGGCCCGAGCCGGCGACCCGACCTCGGCTCTGGATCCGCTCGCGATCCTCCTGGAATAGGGCCACAAGGCGGTGAGCGGTTGAGACGGCGCCGGTCGCGGTGTCATTAACCGCCTCGAGGAAGAAATGGAGCCATGCTTCCCAGTCCCCGTCGATCCGGACTTGGTCCAGGCGGCGATAGTACTCGCCGCGGTTCTCTTTGAGATACAGGCTTAGGTACAACAGCGGCTCGTGCAGGATGCCGGCGTGGCAGAGGAGCAACGTGATCAGGAGGCGCCCCACACGGCCGTTCCCATCCAGGAAGGGATGGATTGTCTCGAACTGAACGTGCGCCAGTCCGGCCTTCACCAATACTGGCAGGCGAACCGAATCGTCATGCAGGAAGCGCTCGAAGTCCGACATGCAAAGAGCGACATCCTTCGGCGGCGGGGGCACGAAGTGCGCCGTCCCCGGTCGCGGGCCGCCGATCCAGTTCTGCGAGCGGCGGAACTCGCCCGGGTCCTTCTCGCTCCCGCGGCCGCTCGAGAGCAGCACGGCGTGGATCTCCCGCAGGAGACGATTGGAGAGGGGGAAGTCATCTTTCAGGCGATCGAGGCCGTGCAGCAGGGCGGCCACGTAGTTCGAGACCTCTGCTACGTCGTCGAGGGGCACGCCGGGTGCCGCGTCCAACTCGAAGAGTAACAGGTCAGCGAGCGATGACTGGGTGCCCTCGATCTGCGAGGAGAGCACGGCTTCCTTGCGGACGTATGAATAGAGGAAGAGCGCCGTGTCCGGGAGCAATGTCGACAGGCTGTCGAGTCGACCGAGTGCCACAAGAGCCTGTTCCAGTAGGAGCTGCAGTGGGCCGTCGAGATCGAGCGGTGGCAGCGGCGGCAGCGGCCGAGGAACAAACGCCCGCACGCTCTCGCCGGCGGTGGTAGTGGTCTCGTACCGGCCTGTCGTGCCGCGCTTCACGCCAGTGAACCTCCTATTCAGCGTAGCTTCACAAGAGTCTACACTATTAAGCGTTAGGCGTCAATCGCTGAATTGGGTCCCCAGGGGATGGGGTTGACTTCGGATGACTTCGAATGTATCGGCCTGACGCGGGCTGTGAAGAACTTGGCCTCCAGTAGGTTGTGCTCGGGCAGTAGCGGTTTGGAAATCGCGTACGGGTCAAGCCACTTCAGGTGAGGTGGTGCAATCGGGGTATCACTGCCCCAGGCCCGCAACATGCTGTAGTAGAAGTTGAACCCATCAATGTATACGATCGCCTACTTGGACAAGACTGTCGCCTCTCTTGCATCCCGCGGCCGCAGGCAGAGCGCGCGGTCGTATTCGTCGGGGCGACGCTTGTGGTAGCCGCCGGGCACCGAACGCTGTGCTGGGCAATGGGGCAGTGTGGACCGGTTACCGGCGGCGTCTGCCGCAGCCACCGTTTCGCTGTATCTCGGCCAGGATTTCGTCGGCAGGCACGTGGGCGAGCCGCCCGTTGCGGCGAACGACCATGGGTACACCGGCTGCGCCATGGCGCCTCGCGGCACGCTCGATAGCGCGGCATAGAGCGGCATTGAAGGCACGGTCGTCGTCGAACATGGCGTCGAAGTCTCTATCAGTGGGAGCTTTCACCGATGTTTCCTCCTTCGAGGACGGCCCGCAATAGCGTCTCGTCTTTCACGCGCACGTTGGTGCTGCCTCGTCCAAGCGCGATCAGCGTCGGCGGCGTGACTGAGCCATCAAAGACACGCCACGTAATCGCGAGGGGGCGGTACATGAGGTGCAAGTCTAACAGACCGGCCCGGTATCGGCGAACCACCGTATCGGTGGGTACATGGTGTCCCCCCAGACGGACCCGACCGCGAACCCGTTCGACGGCGTAGTCGGCGCTCGGAAGCTACAGGAAGACCAGGTGGAAGCGGTACCCGTTCCGCATGAGGCGACGGAGTCGCCCGACGGTCGAGCGGCTGGCCAGCGTGGACTCGAAGGCGAAGCTCTACCGCCACTGTTCCAGGTCGTCCAGCCGCCGGACCAGCTCGCGTGCGGCGGCCAGATCGCCCGCGTGCGGATCGGACAGTCGGAGTTCCGCCGCCAGATCGTCTGGGTTCACGAAGGGTGAGACGCCGAGCACGCCCCGCAGAAGCAACGGAGCGGTGGTAGACTTGCCCGACCCGTTCGCCCCGCCGATCACAACGACCCGCGCCTGCGGTGCGTCCGTCACTCCATCTCCTCCCGCACGTCGATCTTGCCCGTCACCGCCGCGGAGATGAGGGCGGTGCGGAGCTCCTTGAGGTGGTCGATGGCGATGTGGACCTTGGTGATGAGGGCGTCGATCTTGGCTGTCTCGCGGTCGAGGAAGGTAGCGATGGCCTCCTGTTCTGCGCGCGGCGGCACTGGGATAGAGGCGCGTTTCAAGTCACGGATGTTGATTCCTCTGATCGTCGCCCCAAGAGCTCCTGCTTCGAGTTGGGCGAACACGGCCAGCGACTTGAGCGCGTGGAGTAGCCACAGCCCGTGGACGACGGTCGTGTAGGCAACTCGTGCCGCGTCTTGCGTCAGATTCGCGCCCGCCAACTCGTCGGGAATGATCGCGACTTCACCAATGCTGCCTCGAATTGCATAGACCAGGTCACCGCCTTTCAGGCGCGACCTAACGTAGCGCGACTCGATCTCGCGTGTGGTCCGGCTCAACCGGTCAAGGCGAAGTCGTTCGGGGGATACGTCACCTCCCTTAACGACCGCGACACCATCTTCGACGTTCGGACCAGGTAGCACGATGCCATACATGATGCGGCGATCGGGCGGCGTGAGGTGCCAGAGCCGCTTCACCTCCCAACCCGCCGGAATCTCCCCCAGCCACTCGACGCCGGAGTCCTTGTAGGCCGGGTACGGCTTGTACTGGCGTATCCCGGCGATCCCCTCCGCATGCCTGGCCCGACTCACGACGCCACCGCCCACGGCCGTTCGAAATGCTCAATACTGAGCACGAGCGAGTCGACGGCCTTCGTCAACAGCAGTCTAGATTCTCTCTTCACGGTGCACGCTCGCCGGATGTGCTTTGCGGCAGCCACGGTCCGCCGGCGGACCAGGACATCTCCAGGGACTCGCCTGAGACGATGCTGTCCCGTACCGGGCGCAAGAACCTCTGAACCCGTTCGCCGATCTCCTCGAAGCCCGCAGGCGGAGGGGTCCGAAACCCACCCGCACGCAGGTAAGCGTTCCAGCGCGATTGAAGATCCGAGTCCGCGTAGAAACCGGGCGTCAACGCATCGGGAACGTCGGCGGTCCACGCCGCACCACGCCTCTCGAAGCATCTCGCGAGAGCATTACGGAGCGCAGCACCGTCGAACGGAAAAAGCTCGGACAGCGCCCAGACATCGTGGAAGTCCTTCATCCGGCTGTTGCGATGGCCGAGGTGAACCATGGCCTCGAACTTCTCCGCGACCGTGGCCACCCGGGGGTCCGTTCGCACCCTGGGGACCGGCAAGCCCTCGATGAGCGTGGGGTAGTCGGATTTCTCGGGTGCGGGCGTGACGGCATCGCCGAAGCCGAAGTCCACCTTCAGACGGATCCTGGCACTTCCAAGATGGGCGTTCAGTACGGCTCGCTGCCCCGGATACTTCTGCTCGGATCGGGGATACGGCCAGACTGCCGATGTCGAAGATTAGGCCATCCTCGGGGCAGGACACAAAGCAGATCGTCTCCATGGCCGCGTGAATGCTGGCTTCGTCGCTTGCGCCGGACGCCAGGAAATCCAGATCACGGGTCGCCCAGTATGGGTCTTCCATCCAGAGGGTCAGGAGCCCCGCACCCTTCAACGTGCACCCGTCTCGCAGCTCTGATGCGCCAAGCCGATACAGGAACCGCTCGCACGCATAGCACACCAGGAACAATTCGAACTCCTCGCGCCGCTCCTTGGCCTTGGCGAGCAGGCGTGCCTTGATCGATGCGGCGGTATTCGGGCTCACAGATCTATGGTCTCCAGGGCGTTTTTTAGCCTCCGCGAGGGCAGCACTTCGAGCGTGCGCAGCAGCTCGTCGGAGGTCACCTGCCTGTGCCGGAGCGCGTCGCTCAGTGCTTCTGTAGCCGCCTCCCGGCCAATGAGGCGCTCGAAGCGGAAACAGTCGATGATGGTCCGTGCTGGATTCGTGATACGCGCCGGAACCCCCTCGAAGGCCGTGTCCTGGATGCCGTAGGTCCAGGCAGGCCCGGAGAACCTGAGAAGCCGGATCTTGACACCGGTCGGTCGCGGCGGTCTCGCCTTATGGGGGATGGCCAGCCATACTTCGCGCGGGAGTTGGGTGCCGATGCCGTGGACCTTGAGAGCGGATAGCAGGCAAACAATGGACCGGGGTATCCGGGCGCAGGCGGCCGCCAGGCTGTAGTGCTCCGTGGGTTCGGCATCGGCGAGTCGGTAGAGCCCGCGAGCCACGCGCTCGACGGTTCCGGCCGATTCCAGGCGTCGGAGCTGGTCGTAGGTGATTCCCAGCCCTTCGATCTGGCTTGGGCGAAAGAATACCCCGAGGCCAGCTTCACCCAGTCGATTCTTGGTTAATTGAACGGAAGCCACAGGGCCCTCCTGAAAAATGTCGGCATATAGGCCACAGGTGCCGACATTTTACAGGATCTTGGCTCTCCTGTCAATATGAAAACGTCGGCATCATGGCCACAGGTGCCGACATTTTCTAGCTCCCGCCCCTGGTGCGTGCCGTGCGACGTCCGAGGCCGTGATGACAGCCCGTTGCCGGGCGAGTTTCAGGAGCCGGTTGCGGTCGGTCGATGCCATGTGTGAAAGTGGATGCATTACCCGCTATCTGTCAACAAATTCACACGTCGCATCCCAGACCTTCCACGAGAGATCCCGTGGACTTCGAGGTTCACCGGCCGCTCGATGCCCAACTCTCGGATGACCTTGACGGCCCGGTCCTATCCTGCTGTTGCCATGGTCCAACAACACAAAACGTCGGTGTTTGTGTACAAGCCCCGACGTTTTGTATTCCGGGTGGAAGGGGGGAACGTCGCTACTTCGGTTCTGTCTAGAACGAACTCCCGCGAGGTCGCCGGCTCGTCGATATACGCGGTTGCGCCCTAGCCCGCCGGACCGCGCCTAGCGCCGCAGGATCCACAGCCCGCCATAGCTCGCGGCTACGTACGTCCGGTCGCCAACCACCACAATCCGGCGGGTCACTCCGGGCAGGTCGTAGGTTCCGCGAAAACACCAATCTCCGGGCCGAGCCTCCGGTTCGGTGGTGACCACCGTGCCGAGGTGGTAAATGCAGTCCCAGCCGAGGGCGAGCCACAGGCTGCCGCCAGACGCCTCGACCCCCAGGACCGGCCCTCCCGACCAGACCGAGCACGCCGGCGCCCTGATCCTCTCGCGCCCAGGAT
>CAYYVH010000032.1:0-21853 GCA_964475075.1 uncultured Anaerolineales bacterium
ATCGTGGTAGGGACGCCGGTTGCCCAGCGCCCCCCACGCAGATCCCAGCGTGCGGAACTACCGCATATTATGTTGTTCGCCACATAAAGTGCGGGAGAACCTCACGTACGGTTCGACGGGGGGGAGTTGGAGACGGGCACGGTGGTCCATGGCCCCGGGAAATGTGCACCGGGAGCGGAAACGACCGGGCTTTGCGCCTGGGACCTACCGGCCGTGTGTACCGCGCCAGCTCCCTACCCTCCTAGGATCGTCTGGTCCGGGCGTTGACCAACCTGGTGGAAGCCGGCCCCGGCCGGCCGGCGGCCGACAGCGATGCCCAGCGGTCGTGCAGATGCGAGGAGTTGGCGCTGACGATACGGGTACTGGAATTCCGAATCCAGCACCTGGACGCCGTCGTCGAGCACGCCAAGCGCACGTCGTATTCGCCGTCCTTCCGCCGGTTCATCAACGAGGAGCTCGATCGCTGGCCAGGCACGACGGCCAGCTTTGCCCAGGCGAGTCGCGTGCCTCCGGACACCTTGAAGGACTGGGTGCGCGATGACCGAGCCGGGCTCCAGATGCCACCGCCGGCCAGACACCATCCTCAGGTACCGGTCGACGCCTCCGCGACGACGCGAGCGATTGCGCGAGATTTCGAAGAGTGGGCAGGAGCCACCAAGGATTTCCTGCGCGTGACGGCTCAGCGTTACGGCCTAATGGCCAACCAAGTGACCAAGGTGCTGCGCATCTGCGTCGCGCTCGCTGCGCGCCCCAGGCGTCAGTTTCGCCACCGCGGGAGCACCGAGCCGCTGTCACCCGGGGCGCTGTTGGTGACCGACGGTAAGACGCTCGACGTGGAGCTGACCGGGTCGGGGAGGAGGAGGCGGAAGAACTGGCAAGGTATCGTGGACCAGGCTACGGGCTGCGACACCGCCGCGGTGGTGACCCAAGAATGAGGACGCCGCGGGAGCTAGACGCGCCTTTGTCGCATCGGTGGCGTTCCTCGGCGGCGTGGCGCCCGATGGCCTGCGGCACGATAAAAAGCCGTGCTACCAGGAGGCCGAGTTGGGCGGCCAAGTCGAGGCGGCGGGAACCATGCTGGTTCCGACGACCCTCGGGCGCGCCCAGAACAAGGCTGGCCTGGAAGGCGCTTTCTCTCTCTTCGAGGAGCGGGTGGGCACGATCCGACTGGACGACAGCAGCATGGACACCTTGGTTCAAAGCGCCGTGGGCGAGGTCATGCGCGCCTACACCGCGGCGACCAACGGGGTGAGGCGGGCCGAGCTGGAAGGCCTGAGCCGCCAGGCAGCTCTGCGATCGGCGCGGCCATCCACAGATTGTACATACTGTGATCGTAACGGCTGACGCTCGGGGATAAGCGCTTCGCCGGGCTCCGACGCCGCGAACCGCCAAATCGCCCCGATCGATTCTGGTCTTCACTTCGTTAGGAATTGCCTCCCAGGCGGTTACTGAATCTCGATCGTGACGTAGTCGCTGCCGGTTGCTCCTAAGGAGTCGGTCGCCCGGAACTCAATCACGTGAATCCCTAGCGTGAGAGGTGGAATCGGCACGCGGCTCCCGGAGATCGTTACCATCCCCCCGTAGCCGAGGAGTCCCGTGACATCGCTGTACCAGGCAACGCTTGTGCCGTTGAGGGCCCCATCCTCAAGATCATTGGCCGATCCCACGAATCCTACCATCTCGGCCGAGCTGAACACGGCCCCGTCCTGTGGTGCGTGTATATAAGCCTTCGGTGCGCGGTTGGGTCCGAGCTGGAGCCCGCCCACCGTATCTGCTGGCGACGACACACCTCGCTGACCGACATGTCGGCCTGGCGGCCTTCGCGCAGGATCTGAAGTTTCCGCTCGGCGGTCCACGAACGACGTTTGGGCTTCGACATGGTGGCTCTCCTTGATCATGATTGTACACCAGTTTCCTCAATGGGGAGCCCCACCTATCACTTAATTCACGTCGCCGTTTGTCTCAAAGTTTCCTGGGCAATACACGGATGGCCACCACGCCGGAACCCACTCACCGGGAGATCTACCAGACACTCCAGGTCACTGACCAGGTGATGACGCCCGTGAAGACTTGGAGCCCGACCATAGTCACTGAAAACGCCTCTCAATGACCGAAAACGCCCGCAATCACGGCGCCAGTGCGGCGAGAGTGTGGAAGTTGGGCTAGGCCGAAGTTCCCGGCAGGTGAACCCGCCAGATCATTGCTTCGGCGGGGGATAGTCGGAATCGGGCGGGGCCCGTTTCTGTCGGGTAGCCGGAGGGCATTGCTGCCCCCCAGCCCCCTCAGAACCGTGCATGCAGTAGGGTAGGCGGCCGACGAGTTTCCCGTGTGGTACTTCTCCGACGGCCCCCCTCCAAACCGCTCGTGTGTCTTTCGATCCCAAGCGGCTTTCCAGTGATCTACGCCGCTGATCGGTGCTGTGAGGGGCCGTCACGGTGAATCTCCTCATGGCACTTGCGGCAGACGACCAACGTCTTACGCCGACGCGCTGCCATGCGCTTGACCCAGGGTGGCTTCTCTCTCCGCCCTGGTCGGTTCAGGTCCGCAAGCTTGCGGATGCGGTGAACCATGCCTCCCTTTTCGATGGCTGCCGGTTCCTGCAAGCCGCTGGGTCATTGATCGTACGTTCAGTGCTCCCATGACTGTAGTTGCCTACATTCATACGCGGTGGTGGTCCTTCAGGACCATGAGAAACTCAGTAGGTCAATCGGCGTGCTGGAGCGCACACGTCGTAACCGTCGGCGAGACCCAGGGAATTCCATTACGGGGTTACCGGGTGGCTGAGATCATGTCGAGGTGCCTTCCCGGCCTTCGGCCAGAGCATCGTCCGCGCAGGCCTGGCACCGTGGAAGAGGTACGAGCGTACGAGCCCGAGTTCACGTCGATGGCTTCGGCTGGCGGACCACCACCGCGTATGAATTTAGGCAACTGCATTCATAGGAGATGGCCTCTACGAACGTCACACCACGCTCCCAGCGCTTGACGGTGGCCTCGCCCAGATCTCATTCGGACTGCCCACCCCATGTGGAATGCGGATGACCACACGGTCCCGCATGGCCACTACTTGCCGGTCATAAACGAGTTGTTTATACTTGCATTGGTGATCCGGTCATTCGGTGACTCCGAGACAGAACGTTACTACACCACCGGCAGGTCTCGCCGGCTGCCGCCCGAGATCCTATCACGGGCGGCAATGCGACTGACGCAGCTGAACGCGGCCGCCAACATCGGGGACCTGCGGCTGCCACGCTCAAACCGGCTCGAAGCCCTGAAGGGGGATCGGGCTGGGCAGTGGAGCATACGCATAGGCGGCCAGTGGCGCGTGTGCTTCCGGTATCACGACGGTGACGCGTTCGACGTCGAGATCGTCGACTACCACTGAATCGAGGACTCCATGGTCAACAGAGGCTTGCCACCGATCCACCCGGGCGAGTTCCTGCGTGAGGCTCTGGAGGATCTGCGCCTATCTCAGGCCGAGTTCGCGCGCGCAATCGGCGTATCGCCAATGCGTGTCTCTCACGTCATCCGCGGCGCCCGGCCGGTGACGGCGGAGCTGGCGTTGCTGTTCGGGCGCGCCTTGGGCCAGTCACCCGAGTATTGGCTGAACCTCCAGGCAACCTACGACCTGCAAACGGCCGAGCAGTCCATCGGCGAGCGCTTGCAGGCTGTACCTGACCTGGCGGACGCCTGATCGACCGGCCGCCGCGCTGGTGGACGCGGTGCGGCGGCATGTGGACGCTCGGCGGGTGCTGGCGGCGATTACAGCTCAGCGATGGTGTGGAACGAGAGACACGGCGTGTTGCCCCTGATGTGAGGGAGGTGGAGGTCGGCACGGCTGTCTCACTTGAACCAGACGGAGCACACGTCCGTGTCTAGAACGACAAATGCCATTGGCGCTATGACCCGTCCTCGGAACGCCACGCTCAGACTGTATTTGTGAATTCCTCGACCGACTCGTCTTCGGGTCAAAACTCACCGCGAAGGGAATCCGCAGCGACGACCGGCTTGACGCCCTGTTGCTCCGGCAGCGCAGTCAGACCAGACCCGTTCCAGAACGAATCGTGCTCCTCAAACTCATCGGGCAGGCGCTCCGCCGCCTCGTCGAGCCAGGCAGCGGGGACGTCTTCCAGCCGCTCTTGAGTACTGCGAGCGATCTCTCGGGCTCGTCGGATCACAAGCTCTGGCAGTTCCAGCGTCACGGTTTCGCGCATCACACACTCCCTGGGACAATGCTGCGCCTGATCGCCCCAGCGGTCAACGCGGCCAGCCGGGCGGGGAATCTACCTGCGGTTGCGGGTGTTGGGCCTGGTGGGAACTCGCGGTGTCTATGTCGAACCTCCATTCATGTTATGGGGCGGTGGGGGAATCCGGCCCACGTATCGGCCGTCGCGGTCAGCACGATCTCGCCCGGTCCCTCTGCCGCGCCTGCCGTCGTTCCGGCAATCGACGCTGCATCCCACACCGCCAGGACGGACGCTATCCCAAGCACCATCGCGAGGGACCTTCGGATTGGGATGACGGTTTTCATCACGGGACCTCCGTTGTCGCCGGCAGCAACAACCCACTTCCGCCAGATCCGCATTTGCATCGAGGGCCTGGACCTCTGCGTTGCTCAGCGCTGGTAAGGCACGGCCGGTGGCAGGGCGAATGACGGGTGCACGAAGCCCGGTCAACTACTACCGACTTCAGTCGTAGTCGTTCACAACAGGTCGAAGTACGACTCCTCGCCAACGTTGCTGAGACACATCGGCACCAGTTCGTCCAACCGATCCGGCGAGCCTATACAGATCCAGTCATCGGCCCGGCCGAGGAAGCCGAGGCGGTACGCCTGGAACACGCGCCGGGCCGGGTCGACCAGCTGGAACTGCAAGCGCGGCGTGTACCGCGCGAAGCGGTCCAGCAGCGCCGCCACGCGAGCCGGATCGGCGAACGGCGCGAACTCGCGCTGCACCTCCGCTAGGTGGGCCGTCTCCGCCACGAAGACCGTCATGGTCTCCTGGTCTCGCTGCACGAACGACAGCCGGGTGTTCGGGCGCCGTCGCAGCTCTCGTTCCACGAGCTTCACCTCGAGGTCGGTGATGAGCCGGGGCCGCTCGCGCCGCAGGAACACCTGGCCCTCGTAATGCTCGTATACTTCGTACCCCTCGGGGATGGCATCCACCAGATCGCCGTCTTGCTTCAGTGAGAAGAAGTACCTCGGCTTGCCGGTCTTGGTGCGCGATACGTGAAGGTAGTAGGATTTACCCAGTCGATTGGTGTGAGTTACAGACATCGTATCACCGCCGCTTCAGTGATTGCGCGGCCAGATCCGCTCCGCCGGTCGCGCAGCGCCCGCGCTCGTGAACACCGAAGATAGCCTCTCATGCCGGGGACAGTCAAGAGCGGTAGAGTGGTCGTTGTTGGCTGGTATGCCTTGGCGCGACGTGCACGCCCGGCGCGCACGCGGCAGGCACGGTGGTTGGCACGGTACGGGGTAGCTGTCCCGCAAGGCTCGTCAGTTGCCATCTGCCGGTGGCTGAGCCGCCGCGCGATCGGGCACCTTGCCGTGATCGCGCAGGTTGACCAATCGCGTCACGGTATCGAACCAGAACGTGGCGCCCAGCGTCAGAGCGAACGCCGTCACGATCAAGCCTTGAATCTTCAGGAGCCACGCCGCGGCATCGACCGGCAACGTATTCGGACGCTCCCTCGACCAGCACATCTCGCAGCGCCGAGTCGACCGTCAACTCGCGGGCAAGCATGAGGGTGTCGGCGTTGTAGGCGCTGCTCACGACCAGGGCCACCACGAGCAAGATGGCTCGGGCTTGACGAGTATACCAACCGTTCACCCGATCCATGGCATCATCGAACCACACCTCGATGTCCGTGACCGCTTGATCCAGCTTGGCGCCGCCGGAGGCTTGGATCACCGCGCGGAGCGCCGAAGCGCATTCCGTTCAGGCCGTCCGAGCGCGATGGGTGCCGGCTTGATGGCGCAGTCGCGCCGGAAAGAGCATTTCTCGTGGGATGACGTAGCCCGCGTCGAGGGCGACCCGGGTGCGGCCACGATCACGCTGCCACCTACACGCCTCGACCAGCGGACCGACGACCGCCAGCCCCCACAGCGCCGCCAGCTTCCGCAGGAACTGTCGCCGATTCAACGTCCGTCACCCCCCGGTCCGGCGGGGCGCACGGCGTGCGCCCCTACTTCTGGATCCAGGTCTTCAGCGGCTCCCCGCGCTCGAGGCCCTCGATCATATCCCGCAGCGACTCGGGAGTCAGCGCACCCGAGGTGACCTGACCGTTCATCACGAAGCTGGGCGTGCCGTTCAGCCCGATCGAGACCGCCTCGTTGAAGCTCTGCTCCACGGTCGACGCGTAACGGCCTTCCGCCAGACAAGCTCGGATGGCCTCGCCGTCGAGGTCGAGACCATCGGCCAACTCGGCAAAGGCGGACGTTGGTTCCGTCGCTTTCGACCATGTCTCCTGACCGGCGAAGAGGGCGTCGTGCATGGCGAAGTAGGCGTCGTCGCCGCCCTGCTCGCGCGCGCAGTGAGCCGCTTGAGCCGCAGCCACCGCCAGCGGGTGGATGCTGGTGAGCGGGAAGTCCTTGAAGACGTAGTGCACGCGCCCCGTCTCCACAAACTCCTCGATGAGCACGGCGTACCCGTCGGCGACAAACCGGGCACAGTAGGGGCACTGGAAGTCCGAGAACTCGATGATGGTCACCGGCGCGGCGGGATCGCCCTTTGCCGGCGCGTCGCCCGGTTCGACCTCGACAGATGGCGCTTCGACCTCGATCCACTCCGGCGTCGGTTCCACCGTCGGCGTCGGCAGCACGCCGCCAGCCAGCACTGTCTCCAGGTTCTGCTGAAAAGCCTCGAACGGGAGCGCGCCCTCCATTACGACACCCGTCAACACGAAGCTGGGGGTAACCCGAAGGCCCTCCTCGAGCGCCTGGTTCATGTCGGCCAGCACGGCGCCGGCGTTGTCACCGCCGTCGAGGCAGGCATTGAAGGCGTCGCCATCCAGGCCTAGGCTTCCGGCGTAGCTCTTGAAGCGCTCGGCGGCGTTATCGTCGCCAGACCATTCGGACTGCTGCTCGAACAGCTGGTCGTGCATGGCCCAATAGGCGTCGCCCCCACCCTGGTCGCCGGCGCATCGCGCCGCCTCGGCCGCACTCACGGCCTGCGGATGAATGCTCGTCAGCGGAAAATCGCGGAGGACCAGGCGCACCTTACCGGACGCAACGTAATCGTCGTCGATCTGATTGGCGGCACTCAACGAGTGCCGGGCGCAGTACGGTCATTGGTAATCTGACCATTCGTACAGCGTCACGGGTGCGTCGGGATCGCCCTTGATCATGTACGACGGCACACCGTCGACCAGGTCCGGCCCGGCTTCTTCGCCGCCCTCCCCGGGATCCGCGGCATCGGGCGCGATGGCACTGCATGCCGCCACCAGCACGACGGCCAGGGTGAGCATCATCACGCGGGTTACGGCTGGTGGGGCGTGCAGGAGCGCGAGCCGGGTTCGACTTCCGTGCATGTCCATGGTCCTTTCGCTGCGGATTGGTGAAGGTTCGCCGGGAGCACCCGGCGCGCGGGAGCCTACATTCTAGCGCCGAGGTGGCGCCGGCGAAAAAGCGCCCTGGGGTGCGTGGCGCGAGGGGCCGATCGGGTGCGGTCCCCCCGGGGCGTTTTGGGGGCGAGCCGCGACCTGTCTGCCAGTTCACCCTCGCCGATCCGCGCTCCGCGATTCGTTCGCCGGTAACCTCACGGTGAATGTACTACCCCGTCCGACTTCGCTCGTCACACTGACCGTGCCGCCGTGTCCCTCCACCAGGGATTTTACGAGCGCCAGCCCCAAGCCGATTCCCTTGGACTTGGTGGTGAAGAGCGGCTCGAAGATCCTGTCCAAGTCCTCCTCCGCAATGCCCTGTCCGGTATCGGCGAAGGAGACGACTACACCGGCCGGACCCGAGGTTTCCGCAGCGACCGCAAGCTCCCCGCCGTCGGGCATGGCCTGGACCGCGTTGTTGAGGAGATTGCCGAATGCCTGCCGCAGCTGATCGGGGTCGGCTTGGATGGAGGGCAGCCGGCCGGCTATCTGCGTGACGACCTCGATACCCTCCGGGATGGGGGTGCGCAACAGCGCCTCCCGGACCAAGTCGGCGACGTTCACGTCCTGCCGGGCCGGTGGCGCCAGGCGCGCGAAGCTCAACAGGCTGTTGATGATTGCGGTCGAAGCCCGCACCTCCTCCTCCAGCGTGTCGAGCACCTCCCTCACCTCCGGCCGCGGATCACCGAGGTGCTCGTTGAGTAGAAAGGCGGCGTTGTTGATAACCGCCAGGGGTCCGCGCAGCTCGTGTGCAATTCCGCCCGCCATCTGGCCCAGGACGGCCAGCTTCTCCTGTCGGACTAGCTGGTCCTGCGTCTCAACGAGCTCCCGCGTTCGCTCCGCCACTAAGTCCTCAAGCCGACCGGAGTACTGTGTGATGGCCTCTTCCGCCTGCTTGCGCACGGACACCTCCGCCGCCAGGGCGGCGGACCTCGCGGCCAGCTGTTCCTCGCGTTCGCCCAGGCGCTCGGCCATCTCGTTGAAGGCCTCGGTCACCTGACCGATCTCGTCACGTCGGATGACACCGATCCGCTGGTGCAGGTCACCCCCACCGATACACTCTGCCCCCGCCTGCAGCCGCTCCACGGGCTGGAAGATCAAGCGCGCCAAAAGCCAGTTGGTCAACCCCATGACCAGCAACCAGAACAGCGACAGACCGGCGACTAGCTGCATGAGGGCCGTTCGCCTCAAGGCTAAGGCCTCCGTGCGTGGAACCTCCGTGACCACCAGCCAGTCCATGCCCGGCACTGTAGTCATCGCGCCGACAACGCGTCGCCCCTCGAAATTCGTGTACTCGCCTCTCCAAGAATAGCCTTGCGGCGTAGCCAATGCGGCCAGATCGCCCCAACCGTCGAGCCGTGTGTTGCCCAACACCACCTGGGGGTCGGTGTGACCTACTATTCGGCCCTGCCGGTCGACAACATATGCCGAACCGTTCTCTCGGAGCTTGATGTCGGCGACGATGTCCCAGAGCAGCTGCATGTCTAACCGAGCCGCCACTGCACCGCCGTCTGGCGCCGGCACGGCCATCACCACGTAGGGGACAGCGTCCGGAGAGATCTGGACGCTGCTGACAAAGGTCCTGCCGGTGGCGGCTTCGTGGAACCACTGTGCCTGCGGGATCGTGAATTGGTTGGCCAGGACCGGCGCGTCCCGAAACACGCTGGCCACGATGGCGCCCCGCTCATCCACGCGGATCAACTCCAGGAGGTCGGGTTTCGCCAAGAGCAGATCCTCGGCTATCTCGGGCCGAGCGGTCACGTACTGGCGGTCGAGCAGGCCCAAGACCGCGACCGTGTCTTCCGCTCGTTCCATGTGGGCCGCGACGGTACTGGCTGCCCGCTGGGCAGCCTCCCCCTGCAGGCCACGCCAGGCAAACTGCTCCGCCACGGCCACAAAGTCGGACACGCCCAGCCCGATCACGAGCAGCGCGATCAGCAACACTGCCCCGAGCGAGGCCAAT
The DNA here is from genome assembly GCA_964475075.1 of uncultured Anaerolineales bacterium. Lineage (GTDB taxonomy): Bacteria > Chloroflexota > Anaerolineae > Epilineales > Epilineaceae > CAYYVH01. The sequence continues at coordinate 9,563 of CAYYVH010000032.1, forward strand.
AGGCTCCACCTCAAGCTCCACGAGGCGTTGATTGCCCTTTGCCCAGGGCTCACCGTCAGCTCGGTCCTCCCTTCCGCGACTTCTCCTACGGTCCGGCAGCGAGGAAGCGCTCCCAGATTTCCCGGTAGCGCACTTCAGCCTCGGCGCTGATCGGCAGGAATACCTCGGCATTCTCGAGATCCTCGCTGGCCGGGAAGATCACGGGGTCGTCTCGGATTTCAGGGGCGACCAGGTCGAGGGCTGCCTGGTTGGCCGTGGCGTAGTAGTTCTCGTTCGTGATCTGGGCACCGATCGCCGGTCGCAGCATGAAGTTCAGGAAGACCTCGGCGGTGTGCTTGCGCGGGCTGTTGGCCGGGATGGTGAAGCTGTCGCCCCACAGCATCGTGCCCTCCTCTGGAAGAACGTAGGTTATGGCGTCGTTCTCCTCCCGGCCGGCCACCACGTCCTCCGCCCAACCCACGAGGATTACCGCTTCACCGCTCAAGAGGACCGGCAGGGCAGCCTGGGCGACAGGTCCGACCAAGATCACGTCTGGTCTGAGCTCCAGAAGGCGTCGCTCTACTGAGGCCAGCTCCTCCGGATCCTCCGAATTGAGCCCATAACCCAACGACCTGAGCGTGAGACCGATCATGTCGAAAGGCACGTCCTCGCGCACCGCGATCTTGCCGGCGAAACGGGGCTCCCACAGGTCGGCCCAGTGAGTGGGTGGCTCCTCGACCAGGTCGCCGCGCACCACGAATCCGGTGGTTCCCCAATTGAAGGGCACCGAATGCTCGTTGCCTGGGTCGTACGTCAGATCACGGAAGTTGGGCGAGATGTTCCGGAAGTTCGGCACGTTCCGGAAGTCGATCTCTGCCAACAGGCCGTTGTGTACCATCCAGGGAATCGCATCGTTATCGTTGACCACAACGTCATACACGTGCCCAAGTTCGATGTTCTCCACGGCCTCTTCACTGCTTTCGTAGGTCTCGTAGGTCACCTCGACGCCAAACTCAGCCGTGAAGGCGTCCAGGACGGACTGCGGCATGTCATCCGCCCAGTCATAGAAGACCAGCTCCCGGTCCAGCGCCGGCGCGGTGGCCGTCGGCAACGCCTCCGGTCCACTACAGGCGGTCAGCACGACGAGCGTCAACGCAGCCGAGAGTCTCGTGCAGGCTACGAAACGCATTCCGGCCTCCGTGGAGCAACAGCGATGGAATCGGAATCGGCCGAGCGGCAGCCCGTCTTGGCAGGCTTCCCAACGTCCTGCGGGCAGCCAACCACGACCACCGGGCACAGCAGTGCGCCGCGTCCAGTTCGGCCTGTATCAGGGGCAGGTGCTCTGGCCGTCATTGCTCGCGCTTTTCTGTCCCGGGGCCTTCTATTGCGCAACCGGGGGCTCCGGCCAGACAGGGGCTCATGTGAGCTGATGTTAGTATATCACTGCGGCGAGGCGCGCGCTAGCGTCGCCGCCCGACGAGGCCATCGAGGCCCAACGAGTGGCCGTCGTACACCAGGCAGCAGGTGCGCGGTCCCTACGCCTGCATCGGGCCCGGAAACGGGCTACACGTGGTGGACATTTCCACCACCACACCGACGCCGTCTCCCACGCGACGACGCCGGTCGACAGGGCGTTTATCCCCGTTGCCCAACGCCAGTCCAGTCGAGCACCGTAACGCGCTCGCGACGCCGCGCCGGGCGCCGACTCAAGCCGATTTGCTCTGCACCCTCTGCTTGAGCTCCACGTCGACGTCGTAACCCAGAACGTTGAGAAGCGCCAGCATCTGCCTGAGCGACTTCCTGTAGTTCGTCGGGTCCAGAAGTCGATAGAACTGCGACGCGGACGTACCGAGCCTTCGTATGATCTCCCGCTTGCTCAGCTCTGATCTCTCGACGAGACGCTCGGCTTTGATCGTGAGATCGTAGAGCAGCAGATCCGCCATGTAGAACGGGTCCTCGTTGTACTCAAGAACGCTGTCGATGTGAACGCTGCCCTCACGGCCGGAGCCAAGCACGAAAGTGAAGCCCTCGCGCCCGAGCTCGGCGTCGACGTATACACGAGCCACCTTCTCGGCGGGAGCCGGCGCAGGATCTGCAAGCGCATAGGGGAAGTCATAGGCCTGCCGGTACGTGTGCACCTCAAAGGCCTTCTTCCGGTTATTCGCCACCACCTTGCGGATCTTCACAACTTGCCCTCACGTACCAACTCTTCGACATACGTCAACACACGGCGGGATGCCTTGCCCCTCATCGGACGCCAGTTGTCCAGATCCCGCTTCACGACGAACTTCCCAGCCATGTACGAGTGGACGTGCCTCGGGGAGTGATCGCCCACCCACGACAAGAAAACGTAGTTGCCGCGCCGGATCTTGGGCATGGGTAATGCTACCACGGGCGGTAACACCATGCAAAAGGGAGTCTCCCACCGGCATGGTCTGCTCACGGGCGACGGACGGTCTTCCCAATCTGCCTAGTACAGTTCGGCAGAGATTCCTCCACGGTTCATCCACGGCGTGGCTGAACTACACCCGCGCTGTAGGGGCGACCCGGCGGGTCGCCCCGGACTGGGGAGTGACTTCCGCCGACGTGTACTAGTACGTGATAACCTTGCTTGCAGCCATCCCCTATGGACTGCAGGTGTTCCGAGTCGCCGGGAAGACGGTCGGAGCGTCAAGATGGGACATCAGCGCAGTGGATCGATCCGGCGCATGTTCTTGTGGCGCGTCGGAGCATACGGTGTTCGACTGGCCTATGGGTGCCGGCAGCGGCGAGCTGGACCGACCCGAGTTCGAGTACCTGCTGCCGGTCGTCCAGGCCGGTGCGGGCGGGCAGTCGTCGGTGATCCATATCCAGAACGCCGGCGATGACTGTGGAACGATCGAGTTGTGGGTCCAGGACCGGGTTTCGTGACTAGAGCCGCAGCCGTGCTTCTCCGCAGAGATCGTGCCGGGCGAAGCGATTGCCGTCGAGGCCGGGCGCTGCCTGAGCGACGGTGCCGCCGGCTCAGCCCGGGTACGCGGCACGACCCCTCTGGCGATCGCCGTAGACACCTACGGCCCTTTGATTCAAACCGGCTACACAGCCGTGGCCCGCGACGTACGCACCATGCACGGCGGTCCGCTCTTCTCGTCGGACGCGAGTGCGTTCCTCCACGCGCCGCTGGTCTACAAGAACTATCTGGTCTGGACCAGTCGGATCCGCGTCCAGAACGCGAGCCGCGACGTGACCGCCACGCTGAAGGCGAGCGAACGGCACGACGCCAGTCGCGCCCCACAGGGGCGGTTCGCGAACCGCCCCTACCTTCCCCGTGCCAACGCCCGGCGGGGACGGGGCGACGGCCTGACATCGGTTTCGTACACCCGGCGGCCAGCGTGCTCGCGGCCAGGTGAATTACTTGCCCCAGAGGCCCACCGCAGGTAAGGTGTGGATCACGCCGGAGCAGGAGGAAGCGCCATCCCATGAGTATCGACCGTACAGCGATTCGTGCCGTCGCATTCGACTTCGGCAACACGATCGTCCCCTTCGGTCCCGCAGCCATCCGGCAGCTGAATGCAGCCCTGGCGTCGACGCTGACGCGACATTACGACTCGGTCGATGGCACGCGGCTCGACGCGATCCGAGCGTCTGATCGCATCCAGCCGTACGAGCGCGGGTTCGTCGAAAACGATCTACCCGAGATCTGCACCAACCTCGTGCGGGAGCTCTACGGCCGCGAGCCGGCGGCCGAGGTTCTGGATGATCTGCTTCGTACACGGTACGAGGCGTTCCTGGCCGTCATCGAGCTTCCGGAGGGCGTCCTGCCGCTGCTCGAGCGACTGGCCGGGCGCTACCGGCTCGGTCTGCTGTCGAACTACCCCGACGGCGATGCCGTCCGGACGAGCATGCAGCAGATCGGCATCCTGCACCTCTTCCAGCAGGTCGTCGTCTCTGGGGACGTCGGCTACTGCAAGCCACACGCCACGCCGTTCCGGACCCTTGCCGAATGCCTGGCCGTGGAGCCGGAGGCCATCCTGTTCGTCGGGGACAACTGGCTGGCCGACGTCCAGGGCGCCAAGCGGAGCGGCATGAAGGCGGCACTAATCACGCAGCACGCGCCCATCGACCCCTTCGAGCGAACCGACGGCGATCATGAGCCGGACCTGGTGATCGAGCACCTGGGCGAGTTGGTGGACCTGCTGCTCGGCTGAAGGGCGCTGTGACCCAGCGATGCCGGGGGCTGTACGTCCCGGCGTCGCCTGGTGTGCCGTCAAAAGCCGGGCCCGTGTTTCGCCACTGCCGGGAGGCAATTCACCAACTCGCCGACCTCCACGCCCAGGCCGTTGTAGATGGCGGAATCCATCGCACTTCCCAAGGAGACATCGTTCACGATCACGGCAATCGGTTGGTTGCTCTGAATCCTGGCCGAACCCACGACCCCGGCTGGCGTGTCCATCGACGGTGGGTACCACGTGAACGACCTGCCGGGAGCGACCGACACTTCGCAATGCGGGCTGCATGTCACGGGGCGCCCGTCAGCATCCATGACCTGGATGCTCACGGTCGCAATGAGCGTGCCGGCATTCATCGCCTGGATGCCCGTGGTCATCAGGTCCCGGGTGTGAAGGTTCCGGAACAGCGGTAACGCGACGCTATAGGCCGCCTGTTCCGAGCTCAAGGCGTTGTAGGCGGCCGAGGAAGTGGGCTGAGCCGGGTTGCCATAGGCATCGTTCACGATGGCCAGCACCGGTTGGCCGGCCACGATCGTGGCGGATCCGGCGCAGTCGATGGGGATCGGGTTGGGGCCCGTGCCCGGAGTGTCGCCGCCCTGGTAGAACACCACGCTGGATCTGGGTTTGATGTTGCCACCCTGCGTGAACACCCGGCCCGCGCAAGAGCCGAGCGTGCCCTTGAACGCCACGTTCACCGTCACGCCGCTGTCGTTGGGGTTGACTACGGAGATCCCCGTCGTCCCATCGAAATCGTGCCGGAAGAGGGGCACGAGTAACCGCCTGGACGCCTCTTCGGTGGGCACACCCTCGAAGGCGTAAGTCGCCGTTGGCCGCGTGCCCGAATCCCGTCTCCCAAACCAAACGAAGGACTGCACCGCGATGGGCGCATCAGCGAAGGCTAGCATCGAGCCCAGAAAATCCTCACCAAGCCGGTCCCTCAGCCACGCCTCACCCAGCTCCACCGACCTCCCGCCTTCGACCCGAAAGGTCTCCTCAGCGACCGGCTCGGCTGATCCCGTCCGGTAGAACTGCATCGTGATCCAGTTGGGTTCGCCACGGGGATCCATGTTCTGGGCTGTGACGTACGAGTTCTGACCGAAGTAATCCGCAACGACGAGCGGAAGGGTCACGTGCGTGGCCGTTCTCGGGTTGCCGTACAGCGCCGCACTTCGGCGCTCCGGCCACTCGAGCCGGGCTATCGTGGCGATGGGTCCGTCCGATTCGATGAGCGCCGAGTAGTCACCATCGGGCAGGTCCTCCGCCGGAAGGTAGATGTTCCCCGCGGCACCGGGCTCCACTCGGCCGATCGCCAGCTGCCGCACGGCACATCCGTCACATCGCTCGTAGAAGTTGGCGCTGATCTGGACGGGCTGGTCCGCTCTGAGGTTCTGGATCTGGAGACCGGTTTCCGCGCGCGGCCGAGCACCAGCCAGGTCGCCGGCCTGCGCCAAGTGGGCGCCGGTCGATCCAAGAGCACCCACCGCTCCCCCCACCAGAGTTACGACCACGACGGCAGCGACGGCAGGTCGCATGCGCTTCCTCATGAGAGCCTTCCCTTCCTGTAAATCAGGCAAACAAGACGAACTGGCGCAGGAAGTCGTCCACCGCCCCCCAGAAGTGCTCGACAGTCTCGCTCTTCCGCCAGCCGTGCCCCTCGCCTTCGTAGACGTGGTACACGTGGGGCGTGCCTGACCGCCTCAACGCCTCGACGATCGTCTCCGACTGCACGCGCGGCACGACTCGGTCGATTTCCCCCTGGAAGAGAGCGAGCGGACGGCGGATGCGCTCGGCGTGGAAGACGGGCGAGCGCTCCCGGTACACGGGCGCCGCCTCGGGAAGCGGGCCGAGCATCGAGTCGAGATAGCGCTCCTCGAACTTGTGGGTGTCGGACGCGAGGATGAAATGATTGGATACCCCGTAGAGACAGATCCCCGCGGTGAACGCTTTGGGCTCGTGGATCATCGTCTGGAGCACCGTGAAGCCACCGGCGCTTCCGCCCATGATCACCGTTCGCTCCGGGTCCACCTGTCCGGATTCGATCAGGTGCCGGGCACCGCTCACGGCGTCCTCCACGTCGCACACGCCCCAGTTACCGCGCAGGCGCAGCATGTACGGTCGGCCATAGCCCGTGCTGCCGCGGTAGTTGACCTGCAGTACGCTGTAACCACGCGTTGCCAGAAACTGCACCGAGGGCTCCCACCGCGCCCGAGCCTGGCTCGTCGGCCCACCATGGATTAGCACCACGAGCGGCGGCCTACCGATGCCCTCGAAGCGATCGCTCGCGGGCGGATAGTACAGACCGTGTGCCATCTCAGCGCCGGCGGTCGCCCACTCGAGCGCCTCCGGCTGCGCCAGCGCCCCGGCGGGCACGGTCTCCCCCGATGCACGGGCCACCACCCGCACCTCACCCGTGGCGCCATCGTGGACGACTACACGCGGCGGCACGCACGGTGAGCTCGCGATCACGGCGAACCGGTCGCCCGTTGGAGCGGCGACGATCTGGTCCACGTCGCTGTAGTCCGCCAGCCCCGCCACCGGCTCAGCCTCGCCGGACGCCAGCGCGATCCGCTCCACACGCCGGAAACCGCGTTCGCCGCGCACGGCGTAGGCGTACCGTCCGGTGGCCGACACGGCGTAGGTCCGCCGGTCCTGCACCCAGGCTGGCATGCCATACTCGGCCTCCCCCCGCGTGAGCCAGCGCTGCTCCCCCGTCACCAGATCCTGGACCGCCAGGTGCCCCCAGCCCAATTCATCGGACACGAAGATCAGACTCCGCCCGTCAGGCGTGAACTCCGGCTGGAAGACGGCCTCGTTCTCACCACCGGCTACGACCCGCGCTTCGCCGAGGTGCGGTGGGCCGTGCTCCGGATAGACCAGCGGCGCGACGTAAAGAAGCGTACCGTCCCACGGCATCCGGGGGTGATCCCAGGCGATCCAGGCAAACTGCCGCCCGTCGGGGCTCCAGCGCGGTTGCATGTAGAAGTCGTGGCCGGAGGTCAAGATCTGCGGCCACGAATCCCCCCAGGCGTCAACTACGCCGATTCGATCCACCCGCGCCTCGTCGCTGTGGACGTACGCCACCCAACGGCCATCAGGGGAAACCACCGGCGAGGCCGCCTTGCCGAAAGTCGGAGTGATCGGCCGCGCCGCTCCCCCGGCAAGTGCCTGACGGTAGATCCGGCCCTCCTTGCGCACCACAAAGATGACGCTGCCGCCGTGCACCGCGAAGTCGCCCCCACCGTACCCAACCTCCGCGCGCACGCTCAACGCGCTGGTAAGATCCCGCGGCGCGTCGGCACCCGGAACCTGGGCCACCAGCACGCCCCGGTCCGAGCGGCCCTCGAGCCAGACGAGCGTCTCGCCCTCCGAGTCCCACTCGATACCGGTCAGCCGGAGGTCCGTGGCCAGGCTCCGCGGCGTGATCGGGCTCTCCCACAGCCCATTCAGCATTTCGGTTCGACTCATCAGACCCCTCTTCAACACTCGATGCGCGCGGGGCGTAACCGTGCCGACGCACGTCAACCAACCCGCGCAAGGCAGCTCCAATCTACCACGCTGCCGATCCCCAGGCAACCATTTGCTCGATGGAACACCCGGCCGCGTGCTCCCTACCGGGCGCGCGCACCTGGAGGCACGGGCGCCAGACGAACTCCAGCAAGCTCTGTTAACTGACATTTAACTCCTAAAGCTGGCTTTTCTCCTTGACGAGGACCTTTGCGTGTGGTAAAATGCCATCACGGAACCGCGGGCTGCAAATACGTTGGGAGCGTGGCATCCCGCGGCCGAAAAGGGAGCGTACACCGGCCGGCGCAAGGAGATGTGGAAAGATGCGCAGGTTCATTGCGGTCGGAATCACCCTTGGTCTAGCCGTCGCCATCCTCGCGCCGATGTGGTCCGTGGGGCAAGCCGCCCCCGCCGGGCAGCGCGGCGAGGAGAGTTCGTGCACGGCCTACGACCCGGCAACAGGTGCGCCCCTGTCCTCGCGGAGCATCATCCCCTCGACCATCCGGCTGTGCGAAACGGCAGAGGTATCGCTCACCGTACGTGCAACCTGCGCCGCGGTGCCGCTCCACGTGGTGCTGAACATCGACGTCTCCGGCTCGATGATCGGCCAGCCGATGGAGGACGCCAAGGCTGCCGCCATCGCCCTCGTGCAAACCCTGGACCTCGATAACCACGAGGACACGCAGGTCGGCCTCGTGTCCCACGGGATGCAGCCCAGGATCGAGTCGCAGCTGACGAACAACGCCGGCCAGATCGTCGGGCGCATCCGGCGCATGCAGGCCGCGGGGGAGGACAACCTCCCGGCCGCCATCGATCAATCGCGGTTGATGCTCATCCGCGGTCGCCAGAACATGCCGATCGCCCCGTTCGACGTCATGGTCATCCTGTCGGACGGGGGCCAGACGGTGCCCGTGCAGCGCGCCGTGTCCGCCGCGAACGCCGCCAAGGGAGCCGACATCCTGGTGGTGGCGGTCTGCCTCGAGAACCCGGCGAGCCACTGCAACGAGATGCGGCAGATGGCCACCACCACGCAGTACTTCTTCCAGGAGCGGAACACAGGCCAGCTGACGCGCATCTTCCGTCAGATCGCCGACGAGTTGCGCAGCATCAACCTGCGTATGTTGACCGTCGAGGAGACCTTGCCCGACGACCTGGAGTTCGTGCCGGGCAGCTTCATGCCGACGCCCTCCCATACGCAGGGCGACACCATGCGCTGGGACTACCGCTTCGTGTCTGAGTCGGGCGAGATCATCCGCTACCGGGTGCAGCCGCAAACGGTCGTCACCTATCCGGTGGCCGTATCGAAGTTGAGCTTCACCGATAGCCAGGACCGGCGGGGCTCGGGCGTCGTTCCGACGGCGGTGCTCACCGTATCTATGGTGTGCCCGGCGCAGGTGACGCCCACGCCCACCGCAGAGCCGGCAACGGTGACGCCCACGCCAGTGCCGCCGACGCCGACGGGCACACCCACTGCCACGCCGACGCGCACTCCAACGCCGGTGCCGCCGACGCCGGTGCCACAGCCGGTCTTCCTGCCGATCCTGAACCTGAACCGCTGCGTCGAGCGCGATCGCCCGGCCGACGTGGTGCTCGTCATCGACGCGTCCACGAGCATGGGGGCGGACACGAAGCGGGAGCGGACCAAGCTGGAGGCGGCCCGGGAGGGCGCCAAGCAGTTCGTGGACTTGATGCGGCGGGTGGATCAGACCGCCGTGCTCGCGTTCAACGAGCACCCGCAGCTCATGGTCGGGCTGACGGACGATCGGCTGGCGCTGCACGAGGCGATAGACGCGATCCAGATGGCGCCCTGGACGCGCATCGACCTAGCCCTCGAAGGGGCAGCCGTGGAGTTGGCCAGTGAGCGGCGCCGGAATGGAAGCATGGCCGTCATCGTGCTCTTGACCGACGGGCTGCCTTCCCGAACGACGGCCGATGCCGTACGCGCGGCAGCCGAAAGCGCACGTGCGCCGGGCACAACGATCTTCACCATCGGCGTCGGGCGCGACGTGGACCGGCAGCTACTTATCGACGTGGCAGGTGACAAGGAGCGATTCTACGCCGCCGCCGACGCGGAGGCGCTCGCGGCGATCTACCGCCAGATCAGCGTCAAGATCCCGTGCCCGTAGCGTTGTCGGATGGCCGGTGAACGGCGGTTTCCAAGCAGGGCACCCCGCCCACTACGGTCGATCGGCGACGACTGGTACGATTGCGAACGACTTCGAAACCGACACGTTGCTTCCACCGGGTTGTACTAGCGGTAGCGGATCTCGCCCTTCATGCCGGCCTCGTAGTGGGCTGGCAACAGACAGGCGATCATCGTGTAGACAGTGGGATCGTCGGGGATGGTCACCTCCAGCGTCGCCGTTTCGCCGGCGGCGACGAGGATGATCGGCTCATCCTCCATCGCCATCTGTGCATCCCCCCCGTGCTCGCCCTCATGCCCCTCCGCGATGTGCTCGTCGATCTCGTGCTGGTTCGTCAGCCGGAACTCGTGCTCCAGCGTCCCTTCGTTCGTGATCACGAAGCGGACCCGCTCGCCGGGATCGACCTCAATGACGGTCGGCTCGAAGGCGAACTCGGTGGCGCGGATCTCGATGACGCGGATCTCCCCGGCGTCATCTGCCTCTTCGCCCGTTGCCCCCTCCGGCTCAACCACCGTGGGTGTTGGAGCTTCCCCGACCTTGGCCGGCGATTCGACGTCCGTTGTTCCAGCCGATTGGCAGGCCACGACCAGCAGTAAGACAGCCGAAAAGACAATGGTATTCCTCAACAACGCCATGGCTCTCTCCTCAAGTGAACGAACACGAAACCCTCAACTGCCCAGCGCCTCGATCACGCGCCGCAGCCGGCTCTCGGCCTCGCGCGCGATGGGCTCGAGGTCGGCATTCGCCGCGACACCCAGCATGGTGATGGGATCCACGACGGACACCACGCTGCCACCGTCCTCTTCGTACACGATGACGTTGCACGGCAGCAGGAGCCCGATCTCCAGCTCCATGTTTAATGCCTGGTGGGCCAGCCCTGGATTGCAGGCCCCCAGGATGATGTAGCGGCGGAACTCAGCATCCAGCTTCTGCTTCAGCGTCGCCTTCACATCGATCTCCGTGAGGACGCCGAACCCCTCGTCCTTCAGCGCCGCCGTCACCCTGGCCACAGCCTGCTCGTAGTCGACTGCGAGGTTGGTCCGGAAACCGTAGTCTGATACTGGGGTCGTCATGTGCGGAGTACCTCCCTGATGTATTGGCCACTCAGTCCCGTGGTGGCTCCACGTCGGCCACCGTCATCATCCCTGCCTCGGGATGCTCCATGATATGACAATGCATCGCCCAGCTGCCGATGTCAACCGGCACCAAGCCGATCTCAGTGGTCTCGAGGGGAAGGACGACACCCAGGTCTACGGCGCATCGCTGACGGGCAGGTTAGCGCGTCGGTCATGCTGCGCAACGACGGCGTCAAGGACCTCATGATCACGGACGTCCAGGCCAACTGCAGCTGCACGTCGGCCTACGTGAAGTTGACGGTGGTGCCGCCCGGTGGTGATACACAACTGGTGGTGACGCACGATCCGGAAGTGATGCTGGCTCATACCAGCCAATAGAGCACGAATTCGTTGAAGCCCAGGGCTATGAGTGCTACGCCCGCGACAGCCGACAGCCAACGGTCGAGCCACCGCGAGCCCGCGACCAGCGGGGCAACGCTCATTCCGCCCGTCGTGGCGAGCAGTCCGAGGATCAGCACGGGGAGCGCGGTGCCAACCGCAAAGGCGATCGGCACCGCCACCGCCGCGCCCGTGCTCACGGCGAGCGGTAGCGTCAGCCCGAAGAACAGCCAGAATAGCGTGGGGCAGAACGCGAGTGAGAAGGCCACACCGAGGCCGTAGGGCCCGATGAATGCTCCCTGCGGGCCGTGCTGCTGAAGCCCGCCGGCAAGTCCTCTGCCCAAGGACAACCGTAGCGGGCGTACGCCAAGCATCGCCAGGCCGGCCACGATCAGAAGAGGTCCCATGGCCTTTCTGACCCCACCAACGATCGGCACGAAGTCCGGGCTCTCGTCGAGCCGGACTCCGAGCAGTCCCATTCCGATCCCGATAGGGGCATAGACGGTGATCTTGCCGGCAACGTACGCCAGCACCGTGCCGAGGACGCGGGCCGGGCGCCCGGCCCGGCGGCCGGCGATAGTAACAGCCGCCAGGTTGCTCGACATCTGGCACGGTGCCAGCGTGCCCAGCAGCCCGAAGAGCAGCGCCGCCAAGAGCGGCCAGCGTGCTCGATCGGCCAGTGAGCTGATCGCGTCGGCGTAGCGGTTGAAGGGCGTGCTGAGGTAGTAGTAGTACTCCCCCACCGGCAGCCTGTGCCGAAAGACGGTAGAGAGCAGTAGAAGCGCGCCTGTGACAAGAAGCAGGGCGACCCACTGCCGCATCGGGCGGCTACGGCCAGCCGTGAGGATCCCTGGCGCCTCACCAACTGCGCTCATCTGCACTCTCCCTTCATGCTCGAGGTTCCACACCCATGTCGCCGGCATACGGGCCGAAGGCACTCACCTCTTAGGGCGTGTCAACGAATAAGACCGTGCAACCGAGGGCGCCGATGCGCCGGCAGGG
>CAYYVH010000033.1:0-21518 GCA_964475075.1 uncultured Anaerolineales bacterium
CCGCCCGCCTCGCCCTCGCGCAGCCCGATTCGGACTCCCTCCCGGCACAAATACGGCGCCTCAAGCCCCGACCCCCCGCCAAGCACCCGGCGCTCCCGCTCGTCGCCGACCTGCCCGCAGAATCGCACGCCTTCGATCGGCTCGCGAATCGCCCCAAGCACGACCAGCTCAGCTTGGGGCACGGCCGCACGGACCGCGGGCCAGGCTTCGAGCAGCACATCCAGCCCCTTGCGGGGCTCATCACGACCCAGGAAGGCCACGCGTGTTGACGTGCGTGGCTCGTCCAGTTCGTAGTGCGCCACGTCGATACCGCAGGGGACTATCTTCACCTCCGGCACCAGATTCAGGACGGCCTCGGCCGCCACCGGACTCACCGCGGTCACGGCCGCCAGGCGGCCGGCCAGAAACGGCGGAAGGGGTCTGGCTGCCCGGCTGACGAGGCTTGCCCATTTGGCGGGATCAGACAAGAACGTGCCCACCTTGGGCGGCGCGGCGACCGTAAGAGCGGCTAGTGACGCCATCGGCATTAGCGGCTCATGAATGTGGACCACATCGGCGCGTGCGATTGCATCCGACACAGAGCGCCGGACGCCCGGCCGCAATGAGATCGGCACAACGGAGCCGTTCGCCGGGACTTCCACGGCCGCGCCCAGGTAGCAGGTCCCCTCCGGGCCGCCCGACTGGCCCGGCGCCACCAGCCAGGCCTCGTGCCCCTCCTCGCGGATCCACCGCACCAGCTGCACGGCCTGGCTCTGCACCCCACCGGGCCGATCGACGGCGTAGGGGCAGACGACGGCAACTCTCACCGATCCCCGTCCGACTGCAAGTGAAGCGCATGCCGCCGGGCTACGTGACCAGTCGCCAGATCGGTTAGGGCGGTCAACACCCGTGTCCCCTCTTTTCCGTCAGGCATGGGTGCCTACAAGTAGTGAAGTAGCAGAGCGACGGAGTGAGCCCAACGAGAAGGTGACGGCAGAACTGGGCACCGGCAGTACGATCGTGCCGTTTCCCAACAGGCACGCCAGGAAGACGCCAGAGTAACCGTAGAAGCGGTACTTCTGGATCTGGGGCGCCAGGTAGATGATGACCAACGTTGCGCCGAGGGCAATTAGACACGCAAACACCACCTGGAACAACAACGTTGAGCTCAGGCGTCGCCTGGCCTCGGCGTCGATCGGAAGCGGCTGTGCAGCGGCGGATGGATGTGTCAGAGCCACGATTGCCGTCCGCAGGCGACAGGCACTGCCCTGCCGCCTCTCGCTCGTAGGATCGGTTGGGCGTTCTCGGCAGGGATAATAGCGCACCCCACAGGCTGACACAACTGGTGCCAGGGTCGATGTGCCGCCACACCGGCCGTCCAGTTGCCCATCGTCCGGAGCGCCCTATAATGTCCCGTGGCCGCCGTCACGAACGGCCGCCTGTCCGGCTCATGCAGGACCAGGAGAGTGCGCATGCCGACCGCCCGCAAGGCCTTCAAGGCCCTCGTGCTCGAAAGGACCAACGACGATGTCGAGGCGGCAATCCGTCAACTCCATACGAGCGACCTTCCCGAGGAGGACGTCCTCGTCCAGGTGGCCTGGTCCGGCATCAACTTCAAGGACGGACTGGCCGTAACGAACCTCGGCCGGATCGTCCGACGTTTTCCGCTCGTGCCCGGAATTGACCTGGCCGGCACGGTCGTCGAGTCCGCCTCGCCGGCTTTCGCGCCGGGAGACGAGGTTCTGGCAACGGGTTATGGCATCGGTGAGGACCATTGGGGCGGCTACGCGCAGTTTGCCCGCCTCCAGGCGGAGTGGTTGCTGCCAATACCCGAGCGCATGAGCCCCATGCGCGCCATGGCAGCTGGAACGGCCGGGTTCACCGCCATGTTGAGCGTGATGGCCCTCGAGAAGCACGGCGTGGTCCCGGGTGACGGCGACGTCGTCGTCACGGGTGCGTCTGGCGGGGTAGGGAGCTTCGCCGTCGCTTTGCTTGCCGCTGCCGGTCACAACGTCGTGGCCTCAACCGGCCGGCGGGATCTCGAGGGCTACCTGTGCGCCCTCGGAGCCGCTGATCTCATGGACCGCAGCGTCCTCGCCGAGCCTTCAGACGGCCCCATGGGCTCCGAGCGCTGGAGTGGAGCGGTCGACGCCGTCGGAGGGGTAACGTTGACGAACCTCATCCGCACAACGCGGCGCCACGGCAGCATCGCCTCCTGCGGCTTGGCCGGCGGCTCCGAGCTCCGGACCACCGTCTTCCCTTTCATCCTCCGCGGAGTCAACCTGCTCGGGATCGATTCCAACTACTGCCCACGGGAACACCGCCGCCGCGCCTGGACCCGCCTAGCGACCGATCTCGCCGGGGAGACGATCGAGGCCATCGTCCAACAGACGGTGACCCTCGATGCAGTGCCGAAAGCCTGCGAGGAACTCCTCGCGGGCAAGATCCGAGGACGTGTCCTGGTCGACGTGGGCGCCTGAGTCCGCCGGGCGGAGGTTTCGCGCCGGTTCTGCAGCCGCCGTTGGGCAAGGCCGAGCCGCCCCGAGCCGGCGGACGACTCCCGCCGCTATTTCACCGTTCGCGGGGGCGGTTGGGGGATCTTCTCGTTTGGCACGTGATCCGCCCTCAGGCGAACCGCCCTCGCGGGCTGTCTGCCTCGCCGCAGGCCAAGGACGTCGAGGACGAGCTCCCGTTTCAGCAGCTGGATGCCGAGTGCGGGGTCCACGCCCTTCGGGCAGGCATCGGTACATGCACCGGCCAGGTGGCACTGATAGGGTCCGTGGAATCTGTCCAGGGCATTCAATCTTCGAACGAAACCATCGTCGCGGCTGTCCGTCGTGTATCGAAAGGCTTGGGCCAGCGCCTGAGGCCCCAGGAAATCCCCATCCGTCGCGACGGTCGGACAGGCCGACAAGCACACCCCGCACTTGATACAGTACGTGAACTGGTCGAAGCGCTCGCGCTCCTCGGGAGACTGGATGAACTCGCCCTCCGGCTCGGCCATATGGTCCACGTCATCCCGCAAGAGGTGAGGTCTCACGGCAGCGTGGTGGTCGAGCAAGGGCGTCAGATCGGGCACGAGGTCCCTGATGGTCGGGAAGTTGGGCAGCGGTGCGACCTCTACTACGTCGGACTCGAGGTGCAATACCTGGGTCTGGCAAGCCAGGCGGGGCATGCCGTTGATGAACATGCCACATGAGCCGCACACCCCCATGCGGCAGGAGGCGCGCCACGCCAGGCTGCCGTCGTGGTCTTCCTTGATAGCGTGCAGTGCTTCGAGCACCGTCATCCCTTCGGCCACCTGCAGCTCGCACGTCCCCCAGCGGGGTGATGCGTCCCGCGTCGGATCGAAGCGCTTGATGCGGAAGGTTACCGTACGTGTGCGCGCCGACTGCTTCGTTTCCATATCAGATCCACCCCCCGCTATGCTGTGGCGTAGGTCCACCACGTGACGTAGGCGCCGTAGGCGAATAACACGAGCCCGAGAACGAGGATGATCAGGCTGACCGGGCGACGCCAGGAATCCGCCAGCGGCAGCTCCAGGACGATATTCCTCAGACCATAGAGCCCGTGGTAGAGGGCAACGGCCAGGAACAGGACGTAGGTGACCATCCAGGCGGCGGCACGGCCCCGGGTCACAACCTCCACCAGGCCGCGCGCCTCATGGACGCTCTGATCGAGAAAGACGGGGCTGAAGTGCATCACTGCGAAGTGGATGGCCAGCAGCACCAAGATGACCGCAGTTGAGGCCAGGCTCAGCACCCACCACTGTGTTTCGCGCATCATTGCCTCTCCCTTCACCTTCACCACGAAGCGAAGAAACTGAACCCACCTAGGACGATTACCAGGGCTGCCAACGCCATCATGGCGTACGTCAAGGGGCGGTGTCGCTTGATCGACGACGCGTATGGATAGATGGGAGGCCCGGGTTGCCCCAGGAAGAATCCTAGTTCAGTCAGCACGAGGCGTACGCCGTTGAGGGCGTGATACACGAACGCCGCGAACAGCAAGAACTCCAGTGCCTTGAACACGGGTGAAGCGAACAGGTCCATCAATGCGGACCACGTCTCCTCGCCCCGCATCCGCTGCCCGGTCTCGATGACGTGAACGAGCAAGTAGACGATCAGTCCCAGGCCCGTGACGCGGTGGAGCGCATACAAGTAGCGCTCGAAGGAATACGGTCCGGCGTACACCCAGCCAACCGGGCCCAGGCGATTCGGCCGCGGCACGTGCTTGGCCGCGTTTTCAGTTCCCATGAGAGTCCTCCTCAGTATTTTCGCTCCACGGGTTTCCACATGGTGATCGTCACCGGGCTGTATTCGAGGCGAGGCCCCTCGTCAGTCATGTATGCCAGAGTATGTTTAAGCCAGTTCTCGTCATCCCGCTCGGCATGGTCTCGACGAGCATGGGCACCGCGGGACTCTGTGCGGGCCAGACCACCGGCAGTGGCGACCTCCGCCACCTCCAGCATGAAGCCCGTCTCCAACGCGTGCATCAGGTCCGTGTTGAAAACCCAACCCTTGTCGGCGATTCGGATTCGCTCGTATCGCGCCTTGAGCTCGCGGATCTTGTCCAGGCCCTCCTGCATCCACTCGCCGGTGCGGTAGATGCCCATATGATCGTCCATGACCTTCCGCAGTTCGTTGCGCAAGTGGTGATGGTTCTCATCCCCGTTCCTGTCAAGGAGGGCCTGCAGGCGCCCTGCCTCCGCCTCGGCCGCAGCCGTCGGGGCGTCCGGCAGGGGCGCGGCAGCGCAGTAGCGCGCCGCCTCAGCGCCCGTGACACGGCCCCACAGAAGGCACTCGGCGGTGGAGTTCGTACCCAACCGGTTCGCACCGTGCAGCGACACACAGGCTGCCTCACCGGACGACCAGATGTTCTGGATTCGCGTGCGCCCTTGCAGATCGGTGTCTATTCCACCCATGGAGTAGTGCGCCACCGGTCGGATCGGGATCGGCTGGTCAATGGGGTCCAAGCCGATATGTTTGTTCGTTACCTCCCGGATTAGGGGCAGGCGCTCGTTGATCTTGTCGGCACCCAAGTGCGTCAGGTCCAGATGTAGGTGGCCTAACCCACCGGGACCCGGCAGAGCCCGGCCCTCGAGGATCTCCGTCATCTCGGCCCGCGAGATGATGTCGCGGGGCGCCAACTCCATCCGCTCGGGAGCGTATTTATCCATGAACCGCTCGCCGAGGCTGTTCTTGAGGTAACCACCCTCCCCCCGGCAGGCCTCTGTCATCAGGATGCCACTGGGCACCAACCCCGTGGGGTGAAACTGGACGAACTCCATGTCTTCGAGAGGCAGCCCGGCCCGATAAGCCATGGCCAACCCGTCGCCGGTTACGGTCTCCGAATACGTCGTGAACCCGAATATCCGTCCCGCGCCGCCCGTAGCGATGATCAGCGCCTTGCCCCGCACGAGCATTAGCCGGCCGGCGATCATGTCCACGACCGCCAATCCCGCGAACATCCCACCTTCCACCAGGATAGAAGTCGCGAATACCTCGTCATAACGACGCAAGTGGCTTGTGTGGCGCAGCAGCGTATCGTAGAGCGTCTGCATCTCCTGGAAGCCGGTCTTGTCGGCCGCAAACACCGCCCGATTGAAACTGTGGCCGCCGAACGGTCGCTGTGCGATGCGGCCGTCCGGCCGCCGCGACCAGGGGACGCCCCACTGATCGAGCTGCAGGATCTCTCGCGGCATCTGGTGGGTGAAGAAATCCACCGCGTCCTGGTCGGCCAGGAAGTCGGACCCCTTGATCGTGTCCCATGAGTGCAGGTCGAAGCTGTCGCCCTCGTCCTGCCGCAACACGGCCGCCGTGCCTCCTTCAGCCGACACGGAATGCGCCCGCATGAGCTGGAGTTTGGATACGATTCCGATGTCCAACTCGTCTCCGCTCTCCCTCGCCGCCTCCAGCGCCGCCCGCAGGCCCGCCAGCCCCGCACCCAGAATGATCAGGTCGTGCGTCACCGTCTCCATTGGATCATCTCCCGGCAGTTCGTCACCTTCATGTTACTGACCGAGCAGGTTCGCCAGCTTGGCCTTTGACCGCTCCGCCACCACCTCGTGGATGCTGGCGCCGTGGGTATCCATGGTCACCACGGTGGGGAAGTCCTTCACGCGGATCTTCCAGAAGGCCTCGGGCGCACCGAATTCCATCTTGTAGACATCCACCACCTCCTCGACCGTCGCCGCTATGAGCGAACCGGCGCCACCGATGGCATGGAGGTACACCGCCGTGTGGTCCTGACAGGCCTTCAGGGTGCGAGGGCCCATCCCGCCCTTGCCAATGACCGCCTTGACGTTGAAATGCTCGATGACGAGGTCCTCGTAGACCTCCTCACGAATGCTCGTTGTCGGGCCGGCGGACACGAACTCGTAGCGGCCATCCAGCTTGCGGACGACCGGGCCGCAATGGTAGATCGCGCCTCCGTCCAGATCTGCCTTGAGCTTTTCGTACATCTCGAGCTCGGCCTCGGGCGGCGTGCCCTTGATGAAACTCTCCACCATGTACTTGTGACCGGCGTCCCGGGCGGTCAGCATGACGCCTGAAAGGAGCACCGAGTCACTCACCTTGAGATCGCGAATATCCTCGTCCGATGCTGGTAGCATGATCCGAATCATGGTCATCTCCCGCTCAGGAAATGGTGTACTCGCCGTCCTGCCAGATCATCGAGCGTCGGCGATCGGCCCAGCACATGTAGGCCACGGTCACGAAGAAACTCGCCGGGTGGCGATGCGGTGCCCCGACTTTGACACCCAGCACGGTAGTCTCACCGCCAAAGCCCATCGGGCCAATGCCCAGCTGATTCAACTCGCCCATCAGGCGCTTCTCCAGGGCGGCCAGCTTCGGGGCCTCGGCCTCGTCATCCAGTTTGCGAAAGAGCTGTTCCTTGGCCAGCCGGTACGAGACGGCACGGTCCCCGCCCGCCGCCACCCCCACCACGCCGGGCGCACACCCCTTGCCCTGAGCCTTGAAGACCGCATCGAGGACCACCTTGCGCACCCCCTCCAAGTCGCGACCCGCTCCGAGCTCTGCGTTGGGCAGCGAGTATTGCGCACTAACATTCTCGGATCCGCCTCCCTTGAGCATGAGGCGAACGTCAGCGTACTCCCCATCCCACTCCTCGAAGTGGACAACTGGCACACCCTCCCCGAGGTTCGTGCCGGTGTTCTTGCCACTGACCGGGTCGACCGCATTGGGCCGCAGGTAGGCGAGTTTCGTGGCCTCTTCCACAGCCATCCGAATCTGTGCGGCTAGAGCCTGGGTAGACCAACCGGCAGGGTAGTGGACGTAGAACATCGGCGTGCCGGTGTCCTGGCAAATCGGGGTGGAGTTCTGCCGCGCAACGCCCACGTTCTCCAGGATCGTGTCCATTGCGCTGCGCGCGGCCGAACCGGCCGCTTCGGCCGCGCGCCCATCCTGAAGCGAAAGCTCCACGTCTTCCGGCAGATCGGTGGCCGTGCAACGAACCAACTCGAGGAAGGCGGCAGTGAGATCGGGTGTGTCCATGTCTGCGCTCCTCTCGGTACGCATCTGGCAGAAACGGGGGCGGACGGACTGTGAATGATGAGGGGAGCAGGATGAAACAAGCCCCGCCCGCCCCTGCGGCATCACTCTTGAGGCCGCGACAGAGCACTGCGCGCCGCGCTGCGGCCTGCGTGAAGCATACCGGACGCGACCGATCGGGACATCCGCCAGGACCGCACGGGAGCATAGGCCATTTGGCGTAAAGGCTGAGGGCACGAGGTTGCTCTTTCTTGCACGCGACCGCGGCAGCGAATACGATAATGCCACCGGTCACGCCGAAGGTCAACGCCAGCGAGGAGGAATCCACCGAGCCATGCTTACCGCTTCTCCGCTCGTAGAGTGTGTACCCAACTTCAGCGAGGGCCGTAACCCAGCTCTCATCAAGCAGATCACCGACGAGATCGAGGCCGTTGAGGGGTCTCGTCTGCTGGATGTGGACCCGGGCAGTGCGACGAACCGGACGGTCGTGACATTCGTCGGCACGCCAGCCGCCGTCGTGGAGGCAGCCTACCGGGCGATCGCGAAGGCGACCGAGGTGATCGACATGCGCCATCACTCCGGCGAGCATCCGCGAATGGGTGCCACGGACGTCTGTCCATTGGTGCCCATCTCTGGCATCACCAAGGACGAGACCGTCGAGTTGGCCAGACAACTGGGCGAGCGCGTGGGGCGAGAGCTTGGGATTCCTGTCTTCCTCTACGAACACGCCGCTACATCAGCTGAGAGGCGGAACCTGGCCAACATACGCGCTGGGGAGTACGAGGGCCTGCCCGAGAAGCTCCAGCAGCCGGAATGGAAGCCGGACTTCGGACCGGCTGAGTTCAACGCCCGCGCGGGAGCCACGGCTATCGGCTGCCGGGAGTTCCTCGTTGCCTACAACGTCAACTTGAACACGACCTCGACGCGCCGCGCCAATGCAGTGGCATTCGACATCCGGGAGAAGGGGCGCGTAAAGCGAACGGGCGATCCACTGACCGGCGAGGTCGTTCGCGACGAGAACGGGAATCAGGTGTGGACTCCCGGTAGCCTCAAGGCAGTCAAGGCCATCGGCTGGTACATCGAGGAGTACGGCATCGCCCAGGTATCCATCAACCTTACTAACCTCGAGGTAACCCCCGTTCACGTCGCCTTCGACGAGGCTTGCCGCAGGGCCGAGGAGCGGGGGCTGCGCGTGACGGGCTCGGAAATCGTCGGGCTGGTGCCGCTGAAGGTGATGCTGGACGCCGGGCGGCACTACCTGCGCCAGCAGCAACGATCGCTGGGCGTATCGGAGGCGGAGATCGTCAAGATCGCGATCCGGTCCTTGGGGCTGAACGATATCGCTCCTTTCGACCCGGACAAAAAGATCATCGAGTACATCTTGCGCGACGAGACGGGATACCCGCTGGTGAACATGAACCTCGCGGATTTCGCCAACGAGACCGCCTCTGAATCACCAGCGCCGGGTGGCGGTTCGGTCGCGGCCTACGTCGGCGCTCTGGGTGCCGCCCTGGCCACGATGGTCGCCAATCTATCCGCCCACAAGCGTGGTTGGGACTCACGTTGGGAGGATTACTCCGTTTGGGCCGAAAAGGGCCAGGCGCGCAAGGAGATTCTGCTGCGGCTCGTGGACGACGACACCAGGGCCTTCGAGGGGATAATGGGCGCCCACAGGATGCCGAAGGGCACCGCCGAGGAGAAACGCGCCTACGAGGCGGCCGTCGAAGCGGCTACGAAGGTGGCCACCGAGGTTCCGCTGGAGGTGATGCGGCAAGCGTTCGCCTCCATGGAGGTCATGCGCGCCATGGCCGAAAGCGGCATGTCCAGCTCCGCCTCCGATGCCGGCGTCGGTGCTCTGTGTGCGCGCGCGGCCGTCGGCGGCGCCTATCTCAATGTCCAGATCAACGCACCTCAGCTGAAGGACGAGGCTTTCCGCGAGAGCGTGCTCCAGGAGGGTGCGGAATTGGTCGCGCAGTCACGGGCGATGGAGACCGAGATCCTCGAGCTAGTCGAGAGCAAGATCACCGGGTCGGACGAATAGGACTCACGCTGGGTAGGCGATGCCGTCGTCACAAACAGCAGAACTGCCGCCGATCGAGGGCCAGAAGGCCACGATAATCGGCCTCGCACGGGAGGGCACGGCGCTGGCCCGTTACCTGGCGCGCCATGGAGCGCAGGTCCTGGTCAGCGACGTGCTGCCGGCGGAGCGTCTCAGCGAGCAGCTCGATTCGCTGGTGGACACACCGGTGGAGCTGGCACTGGGAGGCCATCCGCCCGAGGTTCTGGACGCAGACGCGGTCTACGTCAGCCCGGGAGTCCCGCCCGACATGCCGATTCTTGCCCAGGCTAGGCGGAGCGGCATCCGGCTCAGCAGCGCCACGGAGCTGTTCTTCGAACGCTGCCAGGCGCCGATCGTGGCCATCACGGGCTCCAGCGGGAAGACGACCACCACGACCCTCACCGGTGAGATACTGCGCCGTAGCGGTTGGCACACCTGGGTTGGGGGCAACATCGGCCGGCCTCTCATCGAGGATGTCGACATCATCGAGCCCGATCACCGTGTCGTGCTCGAGCTATCGAGTTTCCAACTCGAGAACCTGGGGCACAGCCCTCATGTTGCAGTCGTCCTCAATCTGACGCCGGATCACCTGGACCGCCACCTGAGCTTCGTGGCCTATCGGGAAGCCAAGTTGGGGATCCTGCGCGATCAAAGCGCCGGCGATCTAGCGGTCCTGAACTCGGACGACCCCGAGACGCGCGACATGGCCCGGCATGTCCGCGGCAGAACGCTCTGGTTCGGACTGACCGGCGAAGGGCCGGGAGAGGGTGCGTACCTGCGGGGCGCGGATCTCGTGATCCGAACGGATGGCCGCGAGCGTACGGTGACCACAACGGACCATGTCAAGCTGCGAGGTCGCCACAACGTCAGTAATGTCCTCGCGGCGTGCCTGGCCAGCGGTGCCGTCGGCGGGCAGCTCGAAGCCATGGCGGAGATAGCGCGGACGTTCGCCGGCGTGCCGCATCGGCTCGAGATCGTCGACGAGATCGATGGCCTGCTGTTCGTCAACGATTCCATTGCCACGTCACCGGCGAGGAGCATCGTGGCCATTCGTGCCTTCGATCGACCAATCGTCCTGCTGGCCGGCGGCAGGCATAAGCACCTTCCCCTCGACCCTTGGGCTCAGGTCGCGTGCGAGCGGGTCGATCACCTCATTCTGTTCGGGGAAGCAGGCTCCGCACTACACGAAGCGGCGTCTGCGGCCGGTTGCCCACCGACCTCGCTTCACGAAGTAAGCACGCTGAATCACGCCTTCAGCCTGGCCGTCAAGGTGGCGCCGCCGGGTGCCGTCGTGCTACTTGCACCGGCGTGCACGAGCTTCGATGAGTTCGTGGATTATGTCGAGCGTGGCGAGAGATTCAGGGACCTGGTGCGCCACTTGCAGGTCAATGCTCCACCTGAAGCAGACCTTCGCTGAGCTTGATCACAGATAGACAGGAGTGGCAGTTCGCTTCGTCCTCAGCCGTGAGCTTGGCGAAGTGCCCGCACGTCGGACATGTGATCGCCAGGCGCTGCACCGCCTGCTGCACCAGGACGCGCAGGACGGCTACGTCGTCAGGCAGGCCCAATTCCTCACGCAAGAACCGCACCATCTCCTGCTCGTCCGGCTCGAGTGGAAGTGAAATCGATGGCTGTTCGCCCATGCCGACACCTCGCTGCGTCGCTGATTCCGTGCGTATCGCCCCCTGGCGCCGTCGGCCGTCATACCGGCGAGGAGTATACAGACCGCCGTTACTGAGGTCAATCACCCAGGGCCGCCAACCGTCCGATGAGGTCGACCACTCGATTCGCATATCCCCACTCGTTGTCGTACCATGCGATCACCTTTATGAAGCCGTCACCCTTGCTGGTGGCAGCCAGCGAGTCGAAGATCGAGGAGTGCGGATTGCCGATGATATCGCTCGACACCAACGGTGCCGTACTGTACTCCACGACGCGCCGCAGTCGGCCCTCAGCCGCCCGAGCCACAGCGGCGTTGACGTCATCGCGGGAGGGTTTCTGCCTCAGACGGCAGGCGAGATCCACGATAGACCCGTCCGGCACAGGCACCCGCATCGCCATGCCGCCGAGCTTGCCCTGGAGGTGGGGCAGGACCTGTCCCACGGCTCGCGCCGCGCCCGTCGTTGTTGGGATGATGTTCTCGGCCGCGGCTCGGCTGCGCCGGAGGTTCTTGTGCGGCACGTCCGCCAGGCGCTGATCGTTGGTGTAGGCGTGCACGGTGGTAACGAAGCCCTCTTCGATCCCGAACTCCTCGTCGATGATCATGGCGACCGGGGCCAGGCAGTTGGTCGTACAGGACGCGTTTGAGACGATGCGGTGCTCGGGCCTCAGCCCGTCGTCGTTCACACCTATCACCACGATCGCGTCGATTGCATCCCTGGGCGGGACCGTGAGGATCACCTTCTTCGCGCCCGCTGTGAGGTGCCGCTCCAAGGACTCCCGGCGGCGGAACGCCCCGGTCGCCTCGATCACCACATCCACGCCCAACCGCCGCCAAGGAATGTTCAAGGGATCCCTGTGGGCCGTCATCTCCGTCCGGTGCGTGTTCACGTACATCGCATCGGCGTCGGCTCTGACCCCCTGTTGGAAAATGCCCATCACGGTGTCGTACTTGAGGAGATACGCCAACTGCTCGTTGTCATACAGATCGTTGACCGCCACGACGTCCACATCGTCGCGGTCGCTGAGAATGCGGAACACGCTCCGCCCGACCCGCCCGAAGCCGTTGATGCCTACTCGCACGACCATCACGCCGCCTCGTTGGCGCTGCTGTCCAACTCCCTGAAGCGCCCTATGAGATCCACTATCCGGTTGACGTATCCCCAACTGATGTCGTACCAGGCAACCGTCTTCGAGACCTGACCGCCAAGAGCCATGGTGGCCAGCGAGTCGAAGGTGCTCGAGTACGGACTGCGGATGATGTCGCTCGATACGATGGGGTCGTCCTCATAGTGCAGGATCTCTCGCCACCTGCGGGTGGCCGCCGCGGTCCGGATCACCTCGTTGACCGCCAATGGCGTCACAGGCCTGTCGTGCCAGCAGACGAGGTCCACCACGGAGCCATTGGGCACCGGCACGTTCATAGCCAAGCCGCTGATGCGGCCGCTCAGTTCCGGAATCAGCTCCATTACCACTTGCGCCGCATTGGTCTTCTGCGGGATGATGTTCTCCGCCGCCGCGCGTCCACGTCGCGGGTCCTTCGTTGGGACGTCCGCCAGCCGCTGTTGGTTGGTGTAAGCATGGACGGTAGTCAGGAACGCCCTTTGGATGCCGAACGCCTCGTGGAGGATCTTCAGGACAGGTGCCGCACAGTGAGCGGTACACGAACCGTTGGAGACGATTCGGTGCCCCGACCTGAGCTGGTTGTCGTTCACGCCCATCACGACGGTGATGTCCGGTGGATCCGACGGCGGTACACACAGGATCACGCGCCCCGCGCCCTGCTCGAGATGACCCTCCACATCCGCCCGACTTCGGTACCGCGCCGTCGCCTCCACCACGATGTCAACCCCGAACTCGCGCCACGGCACATCGCACGGCTCCCGCAGGGCGAGCATGGGGATCTGCCGACCGATGACGTACAGGTGGCCATCCCTGATGCTGACCTCGTCTGGGAAACGACCGAGGATCGTATCAAAGCGAAGAAGGTATTCGAGGCTGGCGTGATCGGCGACGTCACTGATCGCCGCCACCTGAATGTCATCACGGTCATACAGGATACGGAACAGGTGTCGACCGATTGTTCCGAACCCCATCAGACCGACACGAACAGGTGCGATCATGGATAGACCATGGGCTCGTGGTCGCTCACGTGCTCGAACCGTTCCCGGAACGCATCGACCGTCATGCCGGCCGTCTTGGCCAGGCGGGCGAGTTGCGCTTCGTTGCCGAAGTCCTCGCGACACAGGCGGGTCATGTAGCGCCGGGCGATGGCGTACCGTGCGGTGCGCGTGTCGACTAATCGGACGCGCGCGCGCCCTGTCTCGGGGTCGAGCAGATCATCGAACGGGATCGGCACGAAACGCCCACCTTGAATCGAGACCATGACATCGGTGCCGCCGTCCAAGATGCACTCCGCGGCGGTATACCCGAGCGCACGACAGTAGGCCAGATCGAAGGCGATGGGATCCGCGCAGCGCAACTCGTAGCCGATGTCCTTCGACACGATCGTAACATCGATTCCGAGGGAGGCCAGATCCGAGCGGACCCGGCGCTTGAGCATGTCGCCGATATCGATCTCCGCGATCCGTATGTGTCCATGCTCGTCGCGCTCGGCGTCGCGCAGTGCGGCCAGGTCATTCCCGTCCAGGCGCTCCACGATTCCCTCCGCGATCACCGCCACGCCGTCCGACCGGCCAAGCGTGCGCCGTTTTATCACCGCCCCAGCCAGCACATCGACAACATCGACCAGGGGAATCGGTCCCACGGGCCACTCCTCGGCGATGAGGGTCACCGTGGCTCCCGAAGCTTCGCCGATTCCGAGCGCCAGGTGCCCCGCCTTGCGACCCATGGCCACCAGGAAGTACCAGCGCGATGTGGTCTGGGCATCGATCATTATGTTCCGGGTTAATTCCACGCCGAGTTGGCGCGCGGTCTGGAAACCGAACGTATCGATCCCGAGTGGCAGGTCCAGGTCATTGTCGATGGTCTTTGGTACATGGACCACCTGCAGACCCACGCCGGCCTCCCGAGCTGCGCCGGCCAAGCTCATCGTGGAGAAGGCCGTATCGTCCCCACCGATCGTGACGAGCTTGTCTACGCCCAGCCCCACCAGGGAGGCGATGGTCGCCTGCAATCCGCCCGGCGTCTTGGCGGGGTTGGCCCGCGATGTTGCCAGAATGGACCCACCGCGGAAGTGGATCAGGTCGACGTCTTGGCGGGACAGCAGCACCACGTGGTCAGTGTCACCGGCCATGAGCCAGCGGAAACCCTCCCGGATCCCAACGACCGACACCCCTTCGAGTTGGCTCCGTATGGCGACAGCCGCGATAACGCTGTTCACGCCGGGGGCCGGACCACCTCCCATGAGTATTCCAACCCAGCCTTCACTTGCCATGGCTCAACCTCAGTCGCACCGGCTGCGGGCACACGTGCCGACTCAGTCCCGCAGCAGCAGCTTGCCAATCGTCTCGAGCTGCATGTTCGACGTACCCTCGTAGATCTTCCCGATCTTCGCGTCACGGTAGTACTTCTCCACCGGGTACTCGGTCGTGTACCCGTAGCCGCCGAACAACTCCAGGCAGACGGACGTTATGTGCTCGGCGGCCTCGCTGGCAAAGAGCTTCGCGATCGCCGCCTCGCGGACGAACGGCTGGCCGGCATCCCGCAGCCGCGACGCATTGTACACCAGCAGCCGGGCCGCCTCGAGCTGCATGTCACAGGTGGCGAGCTGGTGCTGGACTGCCTGGAACCCGGCGATCGGCCTGCCGAACTGCTCCCGCTCCTTAGTATACGCCACCGCGGCACTGAGGGCCGCGCCGGCAACACCCACCATCTGCGCGCCGATACCTATCCGTCCCTCATTCAGCGTTTCGATGGCGATCTTGTAGCCCTTGCCCACCTCGCCGATCACCCTACCGGCCGGGATCGTGCACTCTTCCATGACCAGCTCGACCGTGCTCGAGGCGCGGATTCCAAGCTTGCTCTCGCGCTTGCCAACCGTGAAGCCGGGGTCATCCCGCTCGACGATGAAGCCGGTAATCCCCTTGTAGCCTTTCGTCGGATCCACATTGGCGAAGATCAGAAACGCACCGGCCTCTCCGCCGTTCGTGATGAACAGCTTCTGCCCGTTTAGAACCCATTGGCCTCCCTTCAGCTGGGCCCTGGCAGCCAGGGCGAAGGCGTCAGAACCCGCGCCGGCCTCGGAGAGTGCATAGGCCCCAACGGTGTCGGCAGCCACGCGGGGCAAATAGGTCTGCTTCTGCTCGTCCGAGCCCCAGACCAACATGGCGTTATTGAACAGGGTGTTCTGAACGTCGACGAGCGCACCCACCGCACCATCGGCTCTGGAGATCTCCTCTACGGCCAGCACGGCCTGGAAGAAGCTCCCCCCGGCTCCGCCGAATTCTTCCGGAACCTCCACTGCCATGAGCCCCATCTCGAACAGGCTCTTTATCAACGTCTCGTCGTAACACCCCGCCTCGTCCATCTCCCGTGCCCTTGGCTCGATCTCCCCGTGGGCATACTCACGCACGGCATCCCGGAACATCCGCTCCTCTTCCGAGAGCATCGTCAGCGCGGGATGGTCGTTCATTTCGGTCGACATTGTGTGCTCCAGTTAGTGAGGGAAAGCGACCAGAGCCCACCCCTGGCCTCTCGTCACCTATTATGGCGCTTCCGCCCCGAGATACAAGCTCTCACTTGATTTTCCGGGCAACCCCTGGTACAAACTGTGCCGCCGCTCGAGCCACACTTCGGCTCCTCAACCTCATCCATCGAGAGAAACACCATGCCAATCACCGACTACCGCTACGCTTGCGCCTTGCGGCACCACGAGTTCGGCGATTTCATCTTGCCCGGTGCAGAGAAGCACTATCCGCCGGATCTCGAGCTGGAGCCTATCCACCTGGACATCGACCTTCACGTCGACCTCGAAGCGGAGGCCTGCGAGGGCACGGTGACGACCACCGTCGAGGCGCGGCGCGACGGGCCGACTGAGCTGCGCCTCCACGGCGTCGCCTTCGAGAACGTCGCCGTGAGCGACCCCGACGGCAACGCCCTCACGTGGCGCTACGACGGTCAGGAGATCGCCATTGCATGGGAGAGCCCCGTCAGCCACCACGATCGTCGGCGTGTCGCGGTGAGCTACCGCGTCGAGAAACCCACGTCCGGCTTGTACTTCTCGAAGCCCGACGACGCCTATCCGGACGCGCCCCGGTGGGCCGCCACTGATCACGAGACCGAACGCGCACGTCATTGGCTCTCGTGCATCGATCTGCCTAACGCACGGCCTCGCGTCGACTTCCACCTGACGGCGAAGTCACATTTCACCATTCTCGCCAACGGGGAGAAGACTGGTGAAACCGAGAATGGCGATGGCACGAAGACGGCCCATTGGCGGCTGGACTACCCCTGCCCGAGCTACCTCACGTGCTTCGCCATCGGGAACTTCGTGCGCGCCGATGACGGCGAGTTCGACGGCAAACCGATCGCCTACTTCGCCACGGCGCCCCTCACCGAGGACGACCTCCGGCGGTCATTCGGCCGCACGGGCGAGATGCTGGCCTGGATGTCAGCGAAGCTCGGCATGGCGTTCCCGTTCCCAAAGTACTTCCAGTTCGCTCTGCCCGGTTTCGGTGGGGCGATGGAGAACATCTCACTCGTGAGCTGGGACGACATCTTCGTCATGGACGAGACCCTGGCTGCCGAGTGGACACGACTCGTGGACGAGATCAACCTCCACGAGATGGGCCACAGCTATTTCGGCGACGCGGTCGTCTGCCGCGACTACGCCCACGCGTGGCTAAAGGAATCGTGGGCCACGTTCCTCGAGCAAGTCTGGTTCGCGGACACGGCCGGCAGGGACGAGCAGCTGTACCAGTACTACCGCGATGCCCAGTCGTACTTCCGCGAAGCCGACAAGCGGTATAAGAGGCCCCTGGTCACGCGCGAGTTCAACAGCTCGTGGGACATGTACGATGCCCATTTGTACCCGGGAGGTGCGTGCCGGCTTCACACTCTGCACTCCGAGTTGGGCGACGACGTGTTTTGGGCCGCCGTGCAGGATTATCTGAAGCGGTACGCCGGGCGGGTCGTGGAGACCGATGACTTCCGCAAGGTTCTGGAGGAGCACTCGGGTCGGTCTCTCGGCCGGTTCTTCGACCAATGGTTCTACACCGCGGGTTATCCCGCGATCAAGGTGACCTTCAAGTACGACGCAAAGCGCCAAGAGAGCATGTTCCAGATAGAGCAGACCCAGGTCGACGAGAAGGAGGGCGCAGGGGCTTTCGTTCTCTCAAGCGACGTCGGGTGGGTGATCGACGGCGAATCCCACAGCGTACCGGTCAAGCTCGAGCAAGCGAAGCAGACGGTCGTCGTGCCCATGGAGAAAGACCCGGACCAGGTCCGCTTCGATCCGCATGCCAAGATACTGCACAAGCTCGAGCTCAAGCCCGGGGACGGCAAGCTCCGCCGGCAGCTCACGAGCGCTCCAGACGTGATCGGGCGAATCCTCGCCGGGCGCGAGTTGGCCAAGTCGGGCAAGCGGAAGAACATCGAGGCCGTGCGCGACGCCTACAAGGAGGAGCCCTTCTGGGGCGTCCGCCTCCAGCACGCACAAGCCCTGGCTGACGCCGGGGTGGATGCGGCCGTCGAGGTTCTCGCCGATTTGCTTGCCTGGGAGCAGGACCCCATGGTGCTCGCGGGACTCATCCGGGCCGCCGGAAAATACCGCGACGGGCGAACACGGGACGCAGTCGCCAGACGCGTGGCCAACGGCCTGCCCTACTGGGCGACTGCCGCCGCTTACGAGGTCCTGGGCGCCCAGCGAGACAATGCTCCGCTCGAGATCCTAAAGGAGGCAGCCGGTATCGAGGGCTTCGCCGGCATCGTTCAGTCTGGTGCTTTCCGCGGTCTGGGTGCAACACACCGCGATGATGTGATTCCCATCCTCGAGAAGCGAGTCGCCTACGGCGCCGCCTCGAACCGGTCCCGGCCGGCCGCGGTCAGCGCACTGGCCGAGGTTGGGCGAGTGAAGGATAAGGGAACGCGCGTTGGAATCGTCGAGCGCTTGGTGGATCTCCTCCGCGACCCCTTCCGGCGTGTGGGCACCTCGGCTGTGTTTGGTCTCGAGAGCCTGGCCGCCGGTGAGGCCGTCTCCGCGCTGGAGGCGTTCCGCGCCCCGCTTTCGGTGCAGGAGCAGGTGCGCATCGACCGGGCGATGGCAACCATCCGCAAAGGGGACGAGCCCAAGATTGCAGCCCAGGAGAAGGAGCTCGAGGAGGCACTATCGAAACTCCGGAAGCTGGGCGAGCGGCTGGAACGGCTCGAGGCACGCGTGAAGCCAAAGAAGGACGACAACGACGTGACAGAGCAGGAGGGCGAGTAAGCGGGCGGAGCCGTCTGCAATCTGGGATCCCATGGCCATCCTCACCACCAACCAACTCGGCCTGTCCTTCGGCGCCCTGGACCTGTTCAGCGGCATCTCCGTGAGTGTCCCCAAGGACGGCCGGATCGGCCTCGTGGGGCCGAATGGCGTCGGCAAGACGTCGCTGCTCCTCATTCTCGCCGGTCTCAGTGAGCCTACCTCCGGCACGGTCCACCGATCCCGCGGCAGCCGGATCGGCTACCTTCTTCAGGAGGCCGAGCACGCCTTCGCCGGTCAGGACCGTACGATCTACGACGAGATGTTGTCCGTGTTCGAGGACCTGCGTGCCGATGAGGCCCGCCTGGGGGAGATGGAGGACGACATCAGCCGCGGTGCGGCGGACGACGTGCTGTTGGCGCGCTACGGCTCACTGCAAGAGCACTACGAGCTGTCCGGTGGCTATGAGTACGAGATCCGCATCCGTCGCGTCCTCACCGGCCTGGGCTTCGACCGGGCCGATCACGACCTGCCGCTTGTACACCTGAGCGGTGGCCAGAAGACGCGGGCCCTCCTTGCCCAGCTGCTGCTCGATAGGCCGGACCTCTTGATCCTGGACGAGCCCACGAACCACCTCGACGTGGAAGCCGTAGAGTGGCTGGAGAACATGCTATCAGACTGGCCCGGTGCCGTCCTGGTCGTCAGCCACGATCGCTACTTCCTCGACAGGGCCGTCAACACGATCTGGGAGATGCGCCCCACGGGAATCGAGGCGTTCCGCGGTAACTACTCCGCCTACGTCTTGCAGCGTGACGATCGCTGGCAGCGCCGGGAGAAGGAGTTCAAAGCATTCAAGGAACGCATGGAGAAGGAGCTCGACTTCATCCGGCGCAATATGGCCGGCCAGCGAACCCAGATGGCACAGGGCAAGTTGGCCCGCGCCAGTCGCGAGGTTGAGGCCGTCCGCGCCGGTGGGCTGGATGTCCTCCGCACCATCAAGAGCAAGGGCTGGATGCGGGCCACGGCACACTTGAAGCTGGAGCGCCCAGCCTCAGATGCCAACGAGCTGGCGCGGAGAATCGGCGAGATCCAACTACCGTCGGCCGGACCTCCCCGGATCAAGCTGGCCCTCATGCCCGAGCGCCGCAGCGGGGATATCGCCCTGCGCACGTCCGAACTGGAGGTCGGCTATCCGGGCAAGCCGCTGTTCCGGTCCGACGACATCGAGTTGACGCGGCTCGAGTGCGCGGCGCTCATGGGCGGCAACGGCACCGGCAAGACCACGTTTCTGCGCATGCTACTGGGACATATCGAGCCGCTTGCTGGCGAGTGCCGGCTCGGTGGCGGGCTGGAGATCGGCTACTTCGCCCAGGCACATGATGACCTGCATGCCGACAACACCGTGCTCGACGAGATCCTCCAGCACAAGTACATGCCGACCGGGGAGGCTCGCGGCTACTTGGCGCAGTTCCTGTTCCACCGGGACGATGTGTTCAAGCGCGTGTCCGCCCTGAGCGGCGGCGAACGCGCCCGGTTGGCGTTGGCCGTGCTGGCTCTCCGGAGGGCAAATCTCCTACTGCTGGACGAGCCGACGAACCATTTGGACATCCCGGCACAGGAAGTGCTGCAGGCCGTTCTCGAGGGCTTCGATGGGACCGTCATCCTCGTGTCGCACGATCGCTACCTCATCAACCGGCTGGCGACACAGATCTGGGAGCTTCGCAACGGGCGGCTGCATGTGTTCCCGGGCACCTACGATCAGCTCCTCGCCGAGCGCGGAGGGCACGCGGAAGGGCAAGAGGCAGCCGCGGGATCCAGTCACGATGGCGCGGCCGACGGGCCGCTGCCCGACGGCGTGGAGTCGGAGACGCCCAAGCTCAGCAAGAACGAGTTGCGGCGCCGCGCGGAGAGGCGGGAACGAATCGAGGCGCGCATCGAGCAGCTCGAAGCCGACCGGGACGAGCTGGCGCTGCACCTTCAGGCCGCGAGTGAGAGCGGTGACGTCGAACGCATCAAGCGCCTGAGCGTCGCCTACGAGGAGGCACGGCAGGAGTCCGACGCCCTCCTTGCGGAGTGGTCGGAGCTGGCTTAGGACGCGGCGGGACAGCCCGCCGTCGTCAATGGCGCAACGGTCCAGCCGCGGGAATCGGGCTGCCGTCATTGGCTCGCTAGAAGATGACATGCAGCTGCACGCTGCGGCCGTACGACTCGACGCTGCCCTCGACCCCGTGGAACTCGAGATAGGCGTCGTTCAGATCGCGTTGGACCTCTCGGGGGCGCCCCTCGAACTGCTGCCAGAAAGCGCAGCCGGCATCAACGTCGCGCTGGACACCCGGGTAACGTCGCGCCAGGAGCTCCGCGGCGCGCGCCTCGTCGACCTACCAGAGCTCCCCGAGGAGCTGTCGTTGGGCGAACAGGAAGCCGGAACACCGGGCATAGGGGGCGTCACTGAGGGCATTGGCCAAGTACCCGATGAAGTTGGCCTCGTCCTCGCTGGCCACGCCCCGCCGGTGCGCCTTCTCGTGCGCTATTGCATGCGGCAGCTGGAACGCCGGCACCGTATAGTTATAGTCTGCCTCGCCCGTCCATGGGAAGTGGATACCCACGATTCCCAGGTGGTTCATCACGCGAGAGGAAGCCACGGGCCTGGCCCTGCCGCGCGAGGCGACGAACCACTCGGACGCGGTGATCCCCGGAACGAGTCGCTACGAGTCAACGCTGATCCGCACGTCAGGCGAGCACGCGTCAGATCGGCTCGAGATCATCGGGGGCGAGCCCCCAACAAAGGGGAACACAGCCGCGCCGGCCGCCACCGGGTCCGAACCCCTAGCTACACGTGCCGTGGACCCGACCCCGTTCGGGGTGGCGCTGCCTAACGGATTAGCCGCTCAGCTGGCTCCCAACAGGCTAGAAGCCTCGGCCGAGCGATCTGAGTTCGATGCCAGAA
>CAYYVH010000034.1:0-21460 GCA_964475075.1 uncultured Anaerolineales bacterium
CCACAGGCTCTGACTCGCGCGCCGTCTGCGCGCGCGGCGGCCCCGAGGTGCAGCCCCCGCTCGTGGGCATGGTGGAGTTCGACTACGGGAACCCGCCGCGGCGTGTCAACGTGATGGTGGAGTGGATGTCAGACCCGACGCCGAGGATCTACCTTCCGATGAGCCTGGCGGCCCACGAGGTGCAGATGCGGTGAGGATGCGGGTCA
Organism: uncultured Anaerolineales bacterium; assembly: GCA_964475075.1. Lineage (GTDB taxonomy): Bacteria > Chloroflexota > Anaerolineae > Epilineales > Epilineaceae > CAYYVH01. The sequence goes on from CAYYVH010000034.1 coordinate 207, forward strand.
GGTTTTGCCAGCGCTCTCATTCGCCGGTGGATCGACGCCGTTGAGCCCGACGACCTCGTGGAGGATGTGTCCGACGGCACTGCCCTTAATCCGGGTTCGGATGCGGCGGCTCACGACGACGCTGTCTCGCACCTGGGCATAGGTGTCCTCCGAGACCAGAAACCTGGTGCCGAAGTCCCTGTTTGCCTCGGCGACACGGCTGGCCAGATTCACGACATCGCCGATGGCTGTTAGCCGCCGCGACCCGGCGGCGCCGATGGCGCCCACGACCGCATCCCCGTGGTGCACGCCCACGCGAATCTGGAAGCCTTTGCCATACATGTCTTCAAGGTATGGATTGAGCCTCTTCACAGCCTCAAACATCTCGAGCCCGGCCCTTACCGCACCGAGCGGCGCTTGGGCAGAATCCTCCAGGCCGAAGACGGCCAGGACTCCGTCCCCTACGTAGTCGCTGATCAACCCATCATTGCGACGTATCACCTCGTCCATGAGATCTAAGTAGCGGTTCAGTGCATGGATCACGTCGTAGGGAGGCAGGGACTCGGCGAATGGCATGAAGCCGACGATGTCGGAAAACAGGACGGCGACGCGCTTCTCCTCTCCAGCGGACCCGAGCCTCGACCCGTGAACAGCCTGGTCAAACGACTCCGGGCTTGCCATGACCTCAACAGGTCGGCGAAGGGTCACATCACCGGTGATCGTGGTCTGACAAGCTAGTCGAATCGTGGCGGGAAAAGCCAACTGCTCGCCAAGGGCTCGTTCCCGTTCGTTGCGTCGGGAGCAGTGCTCCAGGCCATCGATAATGACCACGCGACAGGTGGTACACCGAGCGTTCCCCCCACACGCACTCTCGTGCCGACGCCCAGTTCGCAACGCCGCCTGCAGAATGGTCTCGTTCGTCAGCACGTCGAATTTCGTCCCGTCGGTTTTATCGAGAACGGACGGCATGTCCGGATCCTCCTGCCCAACAGTGGGCTCATTGGCACCATGCTCAAATCAGAAGAGGGGACCTTCCCGAAAACCGCAACGAATTCCGCGGTGAACAGCCAGCCCGAACGTATGACGCAGAACCGATCTGCCGCCTTACCGTGCCAGCCGTCTTGGGAGGTTAGTGATAGTAATCGCGTCTCGGTTATCGGCTCTTCAGAGCCAATCCCCTTCCGTGCCCTCTTGGCACAGCTACGTTATGTCACGTTCCAAGGCGCAAGAACGGTAGAAGCTTACATAATAACCATAGTGCGACGTTGGGATGTGCCGAAAGGGAGGGGTGTCCCCCACCATGGCGCACACCTCAAGCATCGACCGCCGGCGCCCGCGCCAGACAACAGGCTCAGCTCGTGATGCCACAGAGGGTACCCGGATTGCCCACCGCACCCTATCCGGCAGTCCCCTACCATCAACAGTTCCCTATCGCGTGCGCCATCGACTACGCGACGTCGTCGCGTCATGACGACGCAGCCGGCCGCGCCGCCGACCCCGTCAGCCTGAGCCTGTGGCTGCTGGCGTGCCGCCCATCCCCGTGATAAACTGTCCTCTGCCGATTGAACCCCCAGACTGGTGAGGACCGAATGCCGGCCAACTCCGACTCCTGGCCGAACCGTGTGAGGCAATGGCGCCACAGCTTGTACGGCCGCTCGGCGCTGTTCCTTATCCTCGGTTGTGGCAGCCTGATCGGCGCCGTGGTGGTGCTCTCGTCGATCGTGGTCGAGCAGTCCGTCCAGCGCCTGCTGGGAGAGCGCATCGACCTGGCTCGAACGGCGGGCATCTTCATCGAGCATCAGATCAACGCCGACCTTGACCGCTTCGCGGACCGGCTGACGCCGCTCCTCGACTCCGCCGATGGCACTCCCAGGACGAGCGCCCTGCGAGACGTGCTGTCGTGTGAGTACCGGAGCACGCTGTTCGACGAGGGTGCTTTTCTATTGAATCCGGACGGCGCGCTGGTCACAGGAGTCCCTGATGAGGCCGTGGATTTTCCCGCGGAAGTCGACCTAGTATCTCTTGCATCACTTGCGCGGTCGCGCGACGGCACCGTAGCATCACCTCTGATCCGCATCCGGTACCGCCCGGTATTGGTCCTGCTTCGACCACTGACCTCCGTCGATGGAACGTACTTCGGATCGGTGGGAGGGTTGCTCCAGCCCGCCGCCACGAACATCCTCGATCCCCTCAGTAGTGCGGAAGAAGACGCGCGAACGGTGGCGCAGCTGGTAGACAGCACCGGTGTGGTAGTGGCATCCACCGATCGTCGCGATCTCTTTCTGCATGGAGACCACGATAACGTACTGGCCTCGGCAATCCGCGACGGCCGGGATCTCCAGGGCCGCTGCCATAGCTGCCATTCGGGCCAAGGGGAAGCATCACATCGAGCCACCGAAGTCCTGGCGTTCGTCCCCTTGCCCACGCTCGAGTTGGGTCTCGCCGTGCACCAGCCCGAGGCAGAGGCCCTTGCGCCGGCATTTGCCCTCCAACGGCGGCTCGTGCCGGTGGGCATCGCGTTCGTGGTGTTGTTCATCATTTTCGCGGGACTCTCTGTCCACAGCGTGGTCTCACCCATCACACGGCTGACGAAGGCGGTACGCGACGCCGAAACGACTGCGGGACCCCTTTCCATACGCCAGTATGGCAAGGACGAGGTGGGAGAGCTGGCCAGTGCCCTGGAGCTATGGCGCGAGCGCATGATCGACTCGCTTGCCTCGGCGAAGCGTCAAGAGGCGCTGCGCGAGTCGGATCGCGACCGGCGGCAGCACCAGCGCCAGTATCTTCACCGTGTACTCAAGGCACAGGAGGACGAGCGTCGTAGGGTCGCCCGTGAGCTGCATGATACGCTTTCCCAGGATCTGGCTGCGTTAAATCTCGAGCTTGAGCGCCTCGCGAGCCACCCAAAGGCAGCCGGGATCCGGGAGAAGCTAGAGGATCTCGAGGATCGCGGCCACAAGATGCTCGTTGCCGTGCGCCGAATCTTGCTGGACTTGAGGCTGTCGGTACTCGAGAACATGGGTTTCATTCCGACGCTGCAGTGGCATTTGTATCGGCTCGACCAGGACTACGGCGTCCGTGGGACCCTCGCGGTCGACGGTGAGGAGGTCGAGCTCGAGTACGACACGGCGGTAACGCTGTTCCGGATCTTCCAGGAGTCGGTGCAGAATGCACTGCAGCACGCCGAGGCCAGCCACATCTTCGTAAACGTGGCCTTCGATGCCGATTCGGTAACCTTGTCCGTCGAGGACGATGGCAAGGGGTTCGACCCGGACGAGGCGAGGGGCCGACGGCTCGAGGAGCAAGAGCGGGGACTGGGTTTGCTGGGCATCGAGGAAAGGACCCGCCTCCTGAGAGGTTCCATGAACATCAGCTCGGGTCCGGGTGAGGGTACTACCGTTCGGGTCTCCGTCCCGTTGCCGTCGCCGGTTTTACCTGCAGAGCCTCGCGAGCAAACATCGGAGTAATCGATGCCGTCACACATTCGCGCAGTATTGGCTGACGATCACGTCGTCCTGCGCGTGGGACTCCGCGCCTTTCTGGAGGAACAGGCCAGCCCTCGGATCACGATCGCCGGCGAGGCATCCTCGGGAGAGGAGGCGATCGAGTTAGTCGAGAGTCTCAGGCCAGATCTGCTTCTCCTGGATCTGGCAATGCCTGGGTTAGGTGGGGTTGCGGCCGCGATCGAGCTACGTCGCCTGGGGAACGAGGTGCGCATTCTGATCCTGACCCAGTACGCCGAATCGGTCACCCTGCGCCGCGCGCTCGAGGCGGGAGTCAACGGCTACATCCTCAAAACCGCCCGCGGCGAGGAGTTACTATCCGCAATTCGGGCAGTCATGTCCGGCGGGGTGTACATCGATCCGAGCCTGGCGGGTGCGCTCGTCTCGGACGCTCTGCCAGGAAGGGCCCCGCCGGCATCCGACGAAGAGGCGTTCGCCTTGCTGACGCCCCGCGAGCGACAGGTCCTCAAGCTCGTCGCCGAAGGCTACAGCAACAAGGAGATCGCCCGGGCACTCGTTATTTCAGTGCGAACCGCGATGGCACATCGGGCCAACCTGATGGAGAAGCTCGACATCCACAATCGGTCGAAGCTGATCCAGTTCGCCATTCGCGTCGGGCTGCTTCAGGTCGATTGAGGCGACGCGACTACGTCTCGCCGGCCGCTCACCCCAACTCAGTGGGGTTGACCTTGGCCGCGAGTGGGTCATTCCTTTGAGCTCTGGGTGGGCCACTTCTAGAGTATTCGATACAAATTCCGACCCGTTGTAGGTAATGAAACCAACCCTCTCTTGGCGGTATCCTCGATTCCAGTTCGCCGCGGGAAACCTTATGATACTGGTAGATCGAAGTGCTACTCACACAGGAGGCCGATCAATGAAGACCTACCAAACCGCGGAACTCGCCCCATACGGCTTGTACCTCTCGTTCAAGCCATTTGACCTGTCCTTTGTGGGCGCCGAGGGAGAAGCCCTGGAGGGCCAGCCGCAGGCGAAATACAGTCGCATTCCGACGCCCATGCTGATCGTGTTGAGCCCGGTCATCGGCGGCGTGTTCGTGATAGCCTTCCCGATCTTGGTTCTAGTGGCCATCGCTGCGGCACTGGTGAACCCGTTCGGAAGACGAGTTCGGGCTGCATTTGACTCCGGCGAGTGATCGGGGTCGCGCCCGTGCGCTGGTTCTTCCCGGCCCGTCCTGAAGCACTGGGCGAGATGCCCGCCCCAAGCGAGAGAAGCCGATGGCCCGCAGTGAGGCGAATACTACCCGCGTTGCGAGGGCACGTGCGTCGACAGTGATCCCGGGAGCCAGGTCGATCCTCCTTTCCATCACGTTGATGGCCTTGAGTGCCTCCGCCGCCTCGCCGGGCGCCGTCCGTGCGCAGGGCGGTGACGCTGACACTGACTCGTGCTTGGCGTGCCACCAAGGGATGGCGGATACGGAGATGTCCTTCGGGGACGGCTCCACCATTCCCCTACACGTCGATCCCGACGTATGGTCGAGCTCGGTGCACGGTGGTCAACTGGGCTGTGTTGATTGTCACCGGGAGGCGGAGGCCAACTTCCCAGTTGCCTGGCTGCAACACAACGAGCCTGATCGCAAGAAGGGGGCACCGGCCTTCTATCACGAACGGGTGGGCTCAACAGTCAACAGCCCGAGATATTGACCCGCGATTCACATCGCCATAAAATGGGCCGGAACGTGCCGTGGCGTCAGAAAACCAGAAACTGCTGTGCGAGTTCGCTACTTCCCGAAGATAGCCGTAGATGGTGGCCATACCCCATGTTCGACACGCACTTTGGTGTTCGGTCACGCCCGTGATTGGGCGGAGCACAGCATGCGTTGTAGGGTCGTCCACCTGGCGTCCGGACATGTGATGAGTTACCGATTCCCCCGAGATTGTCCCTGAGATTTCCGGGAGGCAAGGAGTGATGGAGCGACGGCAGATCACGACTGCCACTTTCATAGGGCTACTCGCGGCCTTGACAGGGTTCGGGCCGGTCCAGGCCGATGAACCAGCACAGCAAACTGGCGACAACACAGCCTGTCTGGCTTGTCACGGTTCACCGTCATTGACGCACGAACTTCCGTCCGGTGAAGAACAGCCTCTGTACATCGACGAGGACATCTTCCGCTCTTCCGTTCACGGCCAGCAGGAGCTCTCGTGCCGGGCATGCCATATTGAAATCAGCGGCTACCCGCACCCAGCGATCACCGCGTGGGACGCGCGGAGCCTACAGATCGAGCAATCAGTCGCTTGCCGCAGATGTCATCCCGAGCAGTACGAATCGGCCCAGGACGGCGTCCATGCACGAGCGCTGGCCGATGGCAACCAGGAGGCGGCACTGTGCTCTGACTGCCACGGCGCCCACGACGTCGCCGCACCCGACGAACCCCGGCAGAGAATCTCCGTCACATGTGCTAAATGCCACGCGGACATCTTCGAACGCTACTCAGAGAGCGTTCATGGTGCGGCTCTGATGGACGAGAACAACTCTGACGTACCCACCTGCATCGATTGCCACGGTGTACACAACATCCCGGACCCCGAAACCAGCCTCTTCCGCTCCGAATCGCCACTCCTGTGCGCTGGCTGCCACGCAGATGAGGAGCTCATGGCGAAGTACGGATTGTCATCCGGGGTCTACGAGACCTACCTGGACGATTTCCACGGAACGACCGTTGAGCTTTTCGGGACCAACCCCGACATGCCGCCGCGCCAGGCCGTATGTTACGATTGCCACGGCGCCCACGACATCCAACCGTTCGACCGGACCGGCGGGCCGGCGGCAATTCGGGAGCGGGTAGCCGTGCTGTGCCGGCGCTGTCACGCCGAGGTTCCTGCCGAGTTCGCAGACGCCTGGCTGTCCCATTACGAACCGGCGCCGGCTACCGCGCCGCTGGTCTGGGCGGTTCGCACGGGCTATCGCGTCCTCATCCCACTGATAATGGCCGGTCTGGTCCTCCACATTCTGCTGCATTTGTGGCGCATCCGAACTCACCGTTAGGAGATGGCTGCATTGCGTCGACCAAACATCACTTCAAAACCTGACGGCACGATTCTCGTAGAGCGTTTCTCGCCGCCTCGTAGGGTCGAGCACCTGTTGGTCATCGTCACCTTCACGATTCTCGTGGCGACAGGCTTACCGCAGAAGTTCCACCACGCGGGATGGGCCCCGTGGATTCTCGGTGTGCTTGGGGGACTCGACACTGCGCGTTCTGTGCACCGGGTCACGGGCTGGGTTTTGGTCGGTCAGGCCGCCATCCACCTGTCGGCTCTCTTGATCGGCGTTTTAACCAAGAAGATGCGACTGACCCTGCTGCCGGTGCCCCAGGATTTGCGAGATGCGTGGCACAACCTGGGCTATTACCTTGGTTACCGGGAGTGCCCGGCCGAACTTCCCAAGTTCGACTACCGCCAGAAGTTCGAGTACTTCGGGATGCTACTCGGCACCGGAGTCATGCTCGTGACCGGTCTCGTCCTGATGTACCCTGTGGCCACCACCTCGCTGTTGCCGGGCGAGGTGATACCAGCGGCGCGGGTCGCGCACTCGAGCGAAGCCGTGCTGGCGCTGCTGGTGTTATTAGTCTGGCACCTTTACAGCTCCCACCTCTCACCCGAGGTGTTTCCCGTGGACCGGAGCATCTTCACGGGATACCTTACATTGGACGAGCTGAAGCACCACCACGCTCGAGAGTATCGACGACTGTTCCCGGACGGGCCGCCTACTGACTCCGCACCCGACTGAACTCCTCAACCGATCGTCGCGACCATCGGCGGGGCCCGGGCCCCACCGACACGTCGTTCACGCGGATGGCACACTCGATTCCGTCACCTGCGCGCCGAGGTGCGTAATACGCACGAGGTCCAGGGCAGGTAGATCGTCGGCGTCGTGACCGCCGCCGGTCCCTTGCGCCCGACGAAGAAACGGTGGCGCAACCAGATCACGCCTTCTTCGATGGGATCGCGGATGAAGGTGATTGTCTGATCGGGTTTCCCGTCGGCGTTCGTGTCGATTCGGAAGCTGCCTGGGCCCTGCTCCCGCGCGATGTCACAGTCCTGGCTCATGACCGAGTTGATCACGGTGCCGCTGGACGTGGCAATCGTAATGCGCAGCCGGCCGTACGCCTCGGTTACCTCGAACTGCCACGGCTGGCTGCGATTATCGTAGCCAGCGTAGAGTCCGACATAGTCGGACCACGCCTCGGTATCCTGCGGGCAGCTGCCACCCGGCGGGGGTGCGTCAGTCGGCGTCAGGAAGGCCTCGATGGCGCAGTACGCCGACCCGTTGAGGGCACCCAGCCCGTTCGTCAAGGTGGCCACAGCGAAGCGGCGCTCGGGCACCCAGTCCACCGTGGCCATCCAGCCCCAGTTGCTGCCGGCATGATGGTTCACGTCCAGGCTCTTGTAGGTATTCGAGAACACGCCGAAGCCGTAGTACTGGTCGGCCCGCCGGTGGAGGAAGACTTGCGACCCAGTCATCGCTTGCGTCGAACCGGCGGAGATGACCTCGCCGCCACCGTCCATCAGCAGCGAAGCCCAGCGAACAAGGTCGCCCACCGTGCTGTGGGCGTAGCCCGTGGGGTGGCGCGCCCAGTTGTCCTGCTCGGTGGGCTTGAAGATGCGCAGCGTGCCAGGGTGGAAGTAGTCCCACCAATGGCCAAAGGCGAAGTTGCCGCGCGCCTCGACCTCGCTGGCTACCATTGTTGTGTCGAGCATGACGGCCGGCTGGAAAACCTCGGCCTTCATGTAGTCCTGGAAGCTCTGGCCGCTGACGCGCTCGATCACGTGGCCGGCATACATGTAGTTCGCACTCGAGTAGTTCCAGAACCGGCCGGGTGGCGCGTAGGCTCGCGTGCCCTGCTGCGACAATACCCAGCGCCCGAGTGCGTCCGGGTCGGGTTTGCCGTAGAGGTCCGACTCCTCGAGCGCCGAGTTGTCGGGCAGGCCGCTGGTGTGCTGCAGCAGGTCGCGGATCGTCACCCGGTCGGCCACGCCCGGCTCAGCGAATTGGATTCCGGGGATGTAGCGCGACATTGGCGCGTCGAGGTCCACTTGCCCACGGTCGACCAGGCGCAGCAAACCGGCCGCGGTGAGCATCTTGGTGGACGAGCCGATACGGAACTGAGTGCCCGTCCACACCGCATCTGGCAGGTCCTTGTGCTTGCGGCCGAACCCTTGCGCGTAGACGACCTCGCCGTTGCGCGCGATGGCGAGAGCCGCACCGTGGATGCCCTTCTGCGCCATCTCGCGCTCGATGCAGTATTCGGTCGTGGCAATGGGGTCGCGTTGGGCCGGACGGTCAGGTTTCAGGCTGTCAACGTATTCCGCCAGGTCGTCGGGCGCCTGGGCGTCGGGAGGAAGATTGAGTGCACCTGGACCCTCCAGCGCTCCCTGAGTTACCGACGCAGCGAATCCAGTGCCGGCCGACGTCGAGGCGGAGACAATCACCGCCGTCGCCACGAGCATCACACGAGCGGCAATGCCGAAAGAGGTAGGACACGGGATGAACCTGGACTGTCGGCGCATTATGACTCCTTCTTCACGATGGTCGGAATGATACGGGCGCGGCTCCCCTGAGACGACGGCCCTGGGGGCTGAAACGCGTACCCAGCTGAAATCACGGCTCGGCGCGCCGCCGAGAGCATGACACATCCGGCAGCGGTTTTCAACCACGAGCCACCGCTCACCGATGTGTTACACACTGTATTTGACAGATAGTGTCGTTTTACATATACTTTACCGCATGCGAGCGCAGAGAAGGATCATCGTGAGGTGCCGGTGTGCCGTCGCACCCGGCACGTGGGACGTGCGCGCCCGTGTCGAGCGCTTCGTCGAGCCGGCGCTGCTGCTGCTCCTGCGCGGCGGACCGACGCATGGCTACGACCTGGCCGACGCACTCGCCGAGCTGGTGCCGGATACGCCCGTCGACCTCGGCAACCTCTATCGCCTTCTGCGGTCGCTCGAAGCGGAGGGAATCGTCACCTCGCACTGGTCGGACGACCAGCCCGGCCGGCCTAAGCGCATCTACGGCCTCACCGATGCGGGCCGGCAGCTTCTCGACGCCTGGGCGGATTCGCTCCAGGAGGTTGAGGCCACGATCGCCGCGTTCCTGCGGCGCCATGAACGAGGAGGATAATGAATGATGTGTTGCGGTAGTAGCCGGATGAAGGTGAAGCGCATCAAGACCCGGATGGGACCTGGCAGGATGCACGGGATGATGCATGGGATGATGCCGCACATGATGGTCATGTGCTGCACGCCGGGCGGTGAGTGCGAGGAGTGGTCCACCGCCGATGAGCTGAAGGAGGCGGAGGAGTACCAACGCGATCTCGAGCAGGAGGTCGCGGACCTGGCCGATCGCATCAAGGACCTGCGCGAGAAGGTGGCAGCCGAAGAGGAAGAGCCAGCCGACTGACCAGCCTGCCCGAAGGGCTTGTCAAGTAATAAGGCCGTGCAACCGAGGGCGCCGATGCGCCGGCAGGGGTACCCGATGCGACGAGGGCATAGCCATGGCGCTATTCCCGAGGAGCAGCGGGTAGCCCTGCTGGATGAAGCGGTAGCCGAATTGCCGGGATTATTACTTGACAATCCCGAAGAGCGTCAGGTGGGGCCGCGGCTGCACAGCGACCGCCACAGGTAGGTCATCCGACGCTAGACAACCGAATACGAGAGGAACGGACGGTGATTCGAATCACCGTCCGTTCGGCTGAAAGTTCGTTTCACGCGCGCCAATGGTTCAGCCAGCGTACGTGCCCCTCACAGCTGGTGCCGCCGAGACGCTGCGAATGGATGGTGGTTCACGATGGCGCCGTCATCGCTTCCGCAGTTTTCCTAGGAACCCAAGATCGTGATCGACCAGTTGAGCCCCAGTCACTCGTTCGCCGTCGCGAAGGGCAGAAACACGTCGTACGTTACCTTCTCCTGCCGCTTCAGCACGATGCCATCCATCGGCTGCAGGCGCACCACCTCCGCCGGGGATCCGTCGTTGTACCTGGCGGCTGAGCGAAGATGAAGCGCATCTGCGATGCATGGCGCATCACCGTCGCAGCGCATCCGAACGAACGCGCCATCCTCCGGTGCGAGGGGCACCTCCGCGACCAGGTGCCACTCGTCGCCGCCAGTGCGTTGATCCACGGTCGCCGTCCCGACCACCTCTCCCCCGGCGACCACCTCGTAGGTCACACCTTCGCTCCAGCCCGACGCAACCGGCGCCGCCGGCCACCATGCCGTGATCGTGTACGTGTCTGTCGCCGAAATCGGCAGATCCCACTGAGCCTCACCATCACCGCTCCGCAACTCGTGGCACGCCGCACCCCAGTCGTGGTAGAACGGGCCTGTCGCCTTCCACTCCCCGCTGTCGTGCGTCACCTCGACCCAGTCCCCGGCCGTGGAGAAGCCCGGGCCAACATCATCGAGGATGGTCTCGAACCGCGGCGCCTGCTCTCCTATGAGCCGCTCATAACCCGGACTGACGTTCACTTCCTGCACCTCGCGCGAAGCGTTCAGGAGCACCAGGCCGTTATCGAACTCCCGGCGGTAGACGTCGGGCCCGCGCTCGTAGACCCGTACATCGTCCAGCCACACCGTCCCCGTCGTCGCGCCCAGGAAGAACTGGATCCGTGACTCATCCGTCGTCTCCGTCGCCTCGAACGAGACCTTGTACTCCTTCCACTCGTTGACGATGGCCAGCCGTCGGTTCAACCCGTAACCTCGCCAGTCCGGACTCCCCTTCTGGGCACTGACACCGATTTCACGCGGTACGTCGCTTTTCGCCCAGAAGGTCATCTCGTAAATCGCGCCACCCTCGAGCGACCGATCGTACTGGGCAAAGTGGATGTGCCAATCCGTGCCCGTTGTCTGTGTTATGTCAATTCTCGCCGAGACATTCCCTACCGCGGCGTCCGTCGTGTCGCGCGTGACGGCAGCCTCGCACCCGGCAGACTGGTTGGCCCACAGGCGCCAGGAAGCGCCACCGGCGAGCTCGAAATCGCCGTTCTCGATGATGTTCTCCCCTGGGCCCTCCCCCACCTCGACCAGTTCCGCCGGGCCGAGCGGGTAGCCCAGCTCGAAGTCCAGCTCGTCGAACCACCAATCGTTTCCGTGCCAGGTATCACCGAACTCGTGGGCGAACACGCCATCGTGCAGCAGCGTGAAGGCCAGGCCGAACCGGGCGTACGGGTAGTAGGTCCGGGCAAACTCCAGCGTAGACGGCGGGATGTTCTTCACGGGAGAGTAGTCGTAGCCGTAGGCGATCTGGTCCGGGGGCGAGGACTCGATCATCGTCACCGCCGGCTCCCTGGCCAGCTCGAGCCACGCCGAGTAGCGGTCCCACAGGTCCGCGTAACCCCGCTTGCCCTCGATCACGTCAGCCGTCCAGAACCCGATGCTGATCCCGTTGAAGATGTCGGCGATGCCCGGCTCCCGGATGTTCATCGCGTGGCCGCTCACGATCGCGTGCGGCATCAGCTTCCGGAAGTACTCCATCTCGTGGAACACACCCGCTTTCCAGGCCGCATCGAACTCCTGGGGGTCGTCGGGTATGCCGTCCTCGTTCGCATCCAGCTGAACGGGATTCCCGTAGATGTCCCGCGTGAGCCACGACTGTGTCGTCATCACGTTGTCGAAGAAACACCCGTCGAACATCAACTCGCTGTCGATGATGCGCTCATAGGCAACCCGCGCCTGGTACTCGGCGACGTAGTCCTTCGTCAGGTTCAGCCGGTACGAGCCGGGCCACACCTCGATTCGCTTCCCGTTGACATCCCTCAGGTAGTAGTCGTCGGGGAGACCCTTGTGCTCGATCGCGTTGATCGACGTCAGGATGCGGATATCCGGGTTCAGCCGCCGGAGCTCCCGGATGTCGTCAGGACTGAACGCCGCTCCCAGCCAAAGGTCGATCCGCGCCGCGTACGGGAGTCCCTTGCGAATGAACGCCCAAGACCCCCAGAGGTTGCCCGTTCGCGGGTAATCGGGGTTCACCTCCGAAAGGCTGCGATACTCAAGGTGCATGACGTAGTCCGGGTGCGCGCCGCATCGCACGTACACGTCGTTCACGACATTCGGGTTCGGATCGATGCTGCGGACGACCGTGCGGTGAGCCGTACCACCCGCGCTCTCGTCGAACACCGCCATCTCGTCATAGGCGGCAGGTTCGCCCACCGCGTAGGCACACACCGTGTTCTCGGTGGACTCCACCGCGAAGGCGAACTCCGTTGTGTTCGGGGGCAGCAGCGTGCTGGGCGGGTTCGGGCGCACCAACGGGATCCCCGGATAGACCAACGGCTCACTCGAACACGGGTCTCCCTTTTCCCCACCCGCTGACGGCGTGTATTCAAACACCACCTCGTCGCCGACCTCGAGATCTGCCGTGTCGAGCCAGACCTCGTTCGCCCGAGGTCTGCCCATGCGGCCCGACCGGGCGGCGATCTCATCGTCCGTGGCCACGGTACCGGCGATCCGCACCTCGTCAACAAGGTAATGGGCCGCGGCCCCCCACGCGTTCCCGCCGACGAACACGCTGTCGCCGGCGTCAGACGGAAGCCGGTAGCGCCTCTCGTTCGAATCAGCCGTCAGCACTCCGTCCACGTAGAACCGCATGAAGCCGCCTGTCGTGGAGAACGTGTATGACAGGTGGTGCCACTCGCCCACGTGCCAGGCGCGCGTGCTCGCCCGGGAGCCGTAGGCGCTCTGCCACCGACCATCCACGTTGCCACCCGCATACATGATCCCTGAGTCGCCCGCTTGGGCGATCGCTGCCGTGTCGCCGCCCGGGGCACGGTAGTGGAACAGGTAGTGCGTGCGCTCGGCGTACACCGGTTCATCCCCATCCGCCCGCATGGCGACCCACATCTCGACCGTGCCTTGCGACAGATCGAGGTTTCCCTCGCGCAAGAAGGCCAACGCTCCCTCCGGATGCAACACCAGCGCGGAGCCCCACTTGCCGGTGGCGTAGTCAACGCCCTCGGACCGGACGGGTGGCTCTCCTCCTCTCCCTGCCAGGGAGCCGTCGAGGCCCAGCGACAGCAACTCTGGAACCGCACCAGTTGCCGTCTCTTCCCCATCCACCAGCCACCGGAACGTGCTACCGGACTGCACACCGTCCGCAGGGCTGACGTAGTCCGCGCTCCCCACTAGATACGCATGATCGTGCGTAAGCTCCGCCGCCGCATTCCGGCAGGCTGGCCCGTCGGCAGCCGACGCGCTCGCCTCGGCGCCGGAAGATGACCCACCCACGACGACACACAGGATCCACGACGCTGCCTGCTTGTTCATCCGCTACTCCTGGTCAGCGATTCCGTAGCACGCGGGTGACAGCATGGCACGTCCGCCACGCGATATCAAACCGATCGGGTGGGGCGCATCGCAAGCGCAGAACGGATGACCCCCCAGGCTGCCGTCCCGCGGGCCCGGTGATAACATGCCGCCGCTGTGGACGGAGAACCCCGCGATGGCCCAGCGGCGCCTGGCGCAACCCGCGGCGCGATGGGCGTTTCGGACCGCAGGAAGGTTGCAGTACGTTGGGCAAGCGTGCCCCGCACAACATGTAGCTCGCACGGATTTGCCGCAGTGCTACGGCTGCCACGTCAAAGCCGACTACTCGGGTGTTATGGTGCGGAGGGATCATCCGGATTCGTCCGGTACGCCGCCGTCGCTGCCGTTGGGCAACTTGTCGGTGCCCTGCTGACCCTGGCGTACCGGCGCCGACGGCCACGAGCCGCCCGGGGCGCCTGATTTCGGGTTCATTGCATCACAAGCGCCAAGGGGCGCGCACTCGTAAGTACGCGCCCCCTCGACATATGATGGTCCTCGGGTGGAGCTGGCACGCGCAACGTAACCCGGCGACCTACTCCTTACCCGCGTACGGCAGGAAGATCTCGTTCTCCGGCCTCGGCGTCGCAGTCTCCGTCGGCGTCGGCGTCGGCTGTACGACCAACTCGTTCAGGAGGCCGGGGAAGTTGAACTCGTGGTCCGGGAAGACTGTGTCGAGGGCCTCCTCACCCCGGCGCTTGCTCAGGATCTCTCCCAGTACGTCGCGGTACTCCGTCGTGCCGGCCAGGTCACCTCGATACAGATCGTCTTCTGCCAGACCGGGCCAGGGGTTGGTGAACACCTGCCCGCCCTTTACGGCGCGGCCTAGCAGGAACATCACGCTGCCGTGGCCGTGGTCGGTGCCCAGGTTGCCGTTCTCGTATGCGCGCCGCCCGAACTCGCTCATCGTCACGATGGTGACTCCGGGTCCCGACCCGTCGCCCTGGTGGTCACCCAGGTCCGTCAGAAAGGCCGTGATGCCGCCCGCCATGCGCTGCAGCATGTTGGCCATGGTGCCGAGTGCCGGATCGTCTGGGTCCACCTCGTTGGCGTGATGGTCCCAACCGTTGATATCGACGCACGCCACCTCGAGCCCGACGTCGGCCTTGATCAGCTGTGCAATCTGCATCAACCCCCGGTTGAAGCGGTCGTCCGTGTTGTACCGGGCGCCATGCTCGGGCTCGTACTCGTCCGACCCTACCTTCTCCACCAACATGTCCAGCGCCGCGAACGTCCCCTGGCCCTCGAGGTCGAGCCAGCTGTCGCCGGCGCACAGCCGCTCCAGGTCCTGCTGGAAGCGCCCGATCTCGGCCTCGCGGCCCTGAAGGCGAAAATCGAGGATGGTCTGCAGCGTCACCGCCGGCACGTCGCCGCGCAGGGAGGTCTGCAACATCGTGCCGATGCCCACAGCCCGGAACGGCGATCCGTTCTGCACTGATTTGCCAGCCAGGTGGCGACCCATCCAGCCGCTCGGTATGCGCTTCTCGCCGGGCGTACCGCGCTCCATGAAGGTCATCGCGTCGAAATGGCTGCGCGATGGGTTGTCCATGTGCGCGGCGTGCACGATGGCGAGCATCCCTTTCTCGTACCAGTCGATCCAGTTGCCCATTTCCGGCGCGCCCAGGGCGGGATGCAGCCCAAAGAACCCGTCAAGATCGAGCGCCTTGTTGGCGGCACTGGAGTCCGGGGCCGGTATGCCGATGGTCGGGCGCCGACCGAAGTAGTTGGGCCCCTCGCCATACGGTGGGACCATATTCAGGCAGTCAGCGCCGCCGCGCTGGAATACCACGATCAGCACGTCGCCGTCGGGCGTGGACTGTTGAGGGCGGAACATCATGCGCGGCAACCGGCTCGACCACACTGAAGAACCGAGGGCCAGCGCGCCGCCGCGCTCCAGGAACTTGCGTCGTGAGTGGTCCATTTCCTGTCTCCTTAGGCCTAACGCCACTGGAAGTACGGGCTATCCAGAATCAGGGCGATCGTTTCCGGCAGTCGCCCTTGCACGCTTGGGAGCGGTGTGGACTCAGAACCGCCGTCGGTGAGGTACTCGACGACGATCTGGCGGTCCTCGGGCAACATCAAGCGCTGCAGTAACCGTTCGATCCAGAAGTCGACCGCCGCGCCGGCAGTTGTCCGGTCCGCTGGCGTCTGCTGGGCGGGGAGGAAGCCGCGCAGTAGCTGGCCGCCGAACTTCCCTCCGACACCGGCCATGGCCAGGCCCAGGTTCCACCGCGTCAACATCCCGGTGGTGCCGCCCCAGGCCTCCTTGACGTCCGGATAGCCATCCGGCGTCAGCCACCAGAACGGGAAATGCCCCATTGCCGCCAGCGCGCCCATGGTGTTGCGATAGGTGCTCCCCCGGATATTGAGATCGAAGTCCTGTGGCTGGGCGTCCAGCACGCGCAGGGAGCGCGCCATCAAGTCCATCGGCCGAGACAGGCGCCCGCCATACGTGGCGAACGAGTGGGCGAACTCGGCCGAGCGGAGGATTTCACTGACCATCTCCTTGATATCACCGCCAGTGCGTCTGAAGGCGTCAGCTACACGGTCCACGAGACCGGGCGTCTGGCCGAGCGGATCGTCGGTGACGAAACGCCGGACCATCTTCGTGGCCAGGAACCTGGAGGTAGCCGGATGATTGAGGAGGATCTCGATCACCAGCCGCCCGTCCTCAACCCCCATTCCCTCCGAGATATGCTGGCCCAGCACCACTTTTTCATCCTGCCAATGGTCGTTGTTGCGGTACTCGAACTCGCCCAGGGTTGGGCTCTCCCTCCGCCTGTCCCAGCTCCAACCGGTAAGACACTTGGAGACCTCCTTGATGTCGTCCTCGGTGTAGGGAATCCCGTCAACGGCCACACCCAGCGTGTGTAGCTCCATGATCTCGCGGGCGTAGTTCTCGTTCGGGAGCCTCTTGGTGTTGACGTCGTTGTTCAGGTAGTTCAGCATGGCCGGGCTCATCGCCGACGCCGTGATTAGATCCTCGAACTTGCCGAGAGCGTGCTTGCGGATGACCTCCCGGTCATCGACGGTCTTGAGGTAGTCGGTATAGCCCGTGCGGTGGTGCATCGAAAAATGGTCGGTCCAGAACTCGACCATCACCTCGTAGAGCAGCCGCGGGCTGTAGATCATGCGGTAGATCGTTGCCAGGCGCAACTCATTCGGGGCGACGTTGTCTTTGCGCTCGAAACCCAGGAGCTGCCTAGGCGTCATCGCGAGGGTGGGAAGCTCCTGGAGCAGCCGCTCCTCGACCTGGCTGTCATCGATGTTCTCGTAGTCGAGCTGCTCCTCGATCCAGGCATCCGGGTCGGCACGCACCCGCTGGATATCTCCGGGGCGCGGAGCGAACGCTGCTCGGTTCAGCAGAAGTGCGGCCACGTCTGGCTCGGGCATGTCCCCGGCAACTCGCGCCGCCCAAAGATCCGGTGGCCGTGGAATGACCTCCCGGGTGAGCCAACTCGGCACGGCGACCGTGGCAGCAGCAACGCCACCAAGTTGGATGAACTGACGCCGTGAGACTTCCATGGGAATTCTCCTTTCAGTTCGGTTCACGGTGGGGAATGAGCTGCGATACGCCCCCGTGATGGCTGTTCCACACGAGGGGAAGGTGGAGCCGGGGCGGCGCCGGCGTTGACGTAGGACGCAGAGTCGGCGTTGGTACCGGTGTCGATGTGGGCGGTGGCGCGACGCAAACCGTCGGCACGGGAAAGGCCCGCTGCTCCGGCTCTCCGCGATCGAAGCGCAACTCCACCTGGGCCTCCGCGTTCGTCGGATGGCAGCCGAGCTGCTGTGGCTCCACGGCGTAGGTGATCGTGACACCTTGTGGCGGCCATCGGTCGTAGCGCCACAGGAGATCCTGGCCCCGGGTGCGCGGGGCCGGAACGCCGGAGCCCCAGACGTAGGGCGCGTTGTCCACCAGCGTGTCGACCACGTCCGCGCCGGTAACCCGAACGGTCGTGAGGTCGACGGGGATCTGGCTGAAGAGTGACGGATAGCGCCTGCTGGTGCCCTCGACAAAAAAGAAGCTCGGCGACGATGCGATGGCCTCCAGTGGATCCAGTTCCGCGCTGCCGCGGCCCGCCACCACAACGACCAGAATACCCTCGTCGTACGCCTGTTGAGCTTCCGCGATCAGATCGTCGTCCCCTCCGTCGTTGGGACTACCGACGAGCAACACCATCGCCTCGAGGAACTCCTCCGCCACGGCCATCGCGCGACCCCGCCTGAGCATCAGGCGCCCGGCCCGAACACCGCGGACGAGGTCACTCCCGGTGCGCGGATAGAAGCGCTCAGCGGCCTCGACGACCGCGTCGGGGTCGTCGGTGAGCTCACTCAGGTTATCAACGTAGCCGGAATAAGCCGCAAGACCCACCCGCGAGACCGAAAAGTCGAGCTGCTCGACAAAGGCCGCCACGGCAAGCCTCATGTCGTTCATGCGCCGCCCACCCATGTACACCGAGTTGTCGAAGACGAGTGCAACATGAAGCGGCACCTGAAGACGTGAGCACTCGGCGCGCACGGCGAGGGTGATCCTCGCCTCCTCACCCAACGTGACCGTGTCCGGAACGGCTACCTTCTCAACCACCGTCTGACAGCCGCCGACTGCCGACGGCACCGACGCACGCACCGCCACCAGCGGCACCGCCGCGGCGCCGAGGATTGCAGCTGATCCAACCAAAGCGGGGCGTATCAACACCCGCTCACCATGCAGCAGGCACCCACTTTTTTCATAACGATACAGACAGTATACGGTTAGGGCGTCGGCTCGTCAATGGCCCCCCCCCGCCGATAAACCCTGGTCCGGGCGCTGCCACGTGTGGTATACTACCGGCGACCGTAGGCCCCCGTGCCGGAGTCAACAGCGTAAGGAGGAGGGTGTTTGCGATGAGTCTGTTCAAGTGGGTCGACCAGAGGAAACACTGGTGGAAGGTGTTCGTGCTCATCTTCGCGGTGAGTGTGGCCGTGGTGGGGTATATCGGGTACAAGACCTACGAGTATGCCCCGCCCATCACTGATTTCGTGGACGAAGATGGCCAAGTGGTGTTCGCCGCCGAAGACATCGTGGGCGGGCAGAAAACCTTCTTCCGCTACGGGCTGATGGACTACGGCAGCTTCCTGGGCGACGGTGGCATGCGGGGCCCGGACTTCACCGCCGAGGCGTTGAACCTCACTGCCCGGTGGATGAACGAGCTCTACGACGAGCCATGGCGGGACAGTGTTCCCGATG
Organism: uncultured Anaerolineales bacterium; assembly: GCA_964475075.1. Classification (GTDB taxonomy): domain Bacteria; phylum Chloroflexota; class Anaerolineae; order Epilineales; family Epilineaceae; genus CAYYVH01. Next base: position 19,223 of record CAYYVH010000034.1, read on the forward strand.
ACAACCTACGGCAGTCGGTCGTGCGGACGATCGTTCAAGAGGAGCTGAAAGAGAACCGCTACGACCCGGACTACTACACTCAGCGAGGGGAGTCGAGGGCAAGCCGCTACGAGCCTGGTGCTGTCACGCTTACCGCCGGCCAGGTCCACGCGTTCAGTTTGCTCAACGAGTATTACGCCCAGATGTTTGGTGAGGGTGGCGAGCTGGTAGGCACCGAGCAATTCGAGCCCGCCAACTACATCACCAACCCGGAAGCAATCCGGCAGTTGACGGCATTCTTCTTCTGGGGCGGTTGGCTGAGCGCGGCCCAGCGGCCTGGCTACAACTACAGCTATACCAACAACTGGCCGTTCGATCCGCTGGCGGGCAACTTGCCGCACGGCGGGCTCGTGCTGTGGAGCGTCCTCGGAGTGTTGGTCGTAATCCTCGGCATGGGGATCATGTTCTATTTCTACGGGAAGATGGATCCTGAGGCCGAGTTTGACGAACAGCAGACCCGGATGCCACCACTGGCCACGACCGAGGTGGTCGAAAGGTATCAGCCGACGCCGACACAACGGGCAACCTACAAGTTCTTCGCCGTCGCGGCAATTCTGTTCTTGATTCAGATTCTCGCGGGGCTGCTGATGCTCTTCGACTTCCTGGGCGTGAACGTGTTCAGCGAGTGGCTGCCGGTCACGGTGACACGGGCCTGGCATACGCAGATCTCGATCCTCTGGATAGCCGTGTGCTGGTTCGCCGCGACCATCTGGGTCCTGCCCCTGATCTGCCGGCCGGAACCGTCCGGGCAGCTCAGATCGGTGAACACGTTGTTCTTGATGCTGGCCGTCGTGGCGGTTGGCGGGGCGGCGGGTATCCCGTTGGGCATCGGCGGCGCTCTCGGCGAGGGCGGCGCAGTGCGGTGGTTCGGCCTCCAGGGCTGGGAGTACATGACGATCGGCCGCTTCTACCACATCGTCCTGTACGCGTCGTTCCTACTATGGCTGACCATCGTCGTGCGCGGCCTCTGGCCGGCACTACGGCAGAAGCAGACCTGGTCGCTGCCGAACTGGATGGTCTATTCGATCGCCGGGATCATCTTCATGTTCTCCGCCTCGTTCATCGCCCGTACGGACACCAATTTCGTCATTGCCGACTACTGGCGTTGGTTCACGATCCACATGTGGGTCGAGGCGTTCTTCGAGGTGTTCACCACCATTGTACTCGCCTATTTCCTCTACCTCATGGGCTTCGTCACCCATCGGATGGCGGCCCGGATAGTCTACTTGGCGTCGGTCCTGTTCTTGGGCTCCGGCCTGGTCGGCATTTCCCACAACTTCTACTGGAACGCCAAGTCGATCGAGACCATCGCCCTGGGCGGCGTCCTCTCGAGCCTGCAGGTAGCGCCACTGGTGCTCTTGACCGTCACGGCCTGGCGGTTCCGCACGATGCCTGAGAGCACGTTCCGTAAGCTGCGGGAGCGTGGGGGTTCCCGGGCAACGTTTGGGCTGACCAGTGCCTTTCTGTTCCTGGTTGGGGTCAACTTCTGGAACTTCCTTGGTGCCGGGGTCTTCGGATTCGCCATCAACCTGCCGATCGTGAACTACTACCAGCACGGTACGTACCTGACAGCGAACCACGGTCACGCGGCGTTGTTCGGGGTTTACGGGAACCTGGCCATCGCGGCCATGCTGTTCTGCGGCCGGTGGATCATCAGGCCTGAGCAGTGGAATGCGCGGCTGTTGCGCATATCGTTCTGGTCGCTGAACATCGGGCTGTTCCTGATGGTGGTCATGGACCTGTTCCCCGTGGGCGTTCATCAGTTGATCGTTGCCATGGACCAAGGCTACGCCTTCGCTCGCTCACAGGCCTTCCTCAAGGCCTCAACATTTCAGATGTTCACGCTGTTGCGCGGTGTTGGCGTGACCATCTTCACCATCGGCGGAGTAATCCCACTGGTGTGGTTCATGGTCAGCCGCTGGTTCAACTTGAGGACCGCGCAGACCTCGAGTGAGCAGCTCGTAGTGCCCAAGTCGGTCTTGGCCGTGGCGGAGCCGTCGGCTGCCACGGGTAGCCGTGGCGGGTCGGCCGGGTTGGATGCGTAGTACAGGCCGGCAGAGGTTGCTCCACGGTTCATCGACGGCGTGGCTGTACCACACCCGACCTGTAGGGGCGACCCGGTGGGGCGCCCCTCGCGCCTGGCCAAGGCAGGGCGTGGCAACACAATCCACCCACGAGACCTGTGGACGGCGGTGCTGG